>NZ_CP139418.1:614626-954252 GCF_034137685.1 Streptococcus sp. S1
AACGCCACCAACGCCACCAACACCAACAACTCCTCCAGCTCCAGCACTTCCTGAAACTGGTGAAGAACAATCAGCATCTGCTGCATTGTTAGGTGCTGCACTTGGTATGGTTGGCCTTGCGGGACTTGCAAAACGCAAAAAATGCGAAGACTAAAATTGAGGTGACATCGACAAACTTGTTGATGAGGTGACAATTTTAGATCCAACAGGAAGAGGCTTTGCTCGAAAGAGCAAGGCCTCTTTGTTTGGTATTGGAAACTTAGAAAAACATGCATAAATGTGATGAAAAAGTTTCAGTAAAATTCTATATAATCATTTCATTCGGTTACTAGTTTCAGTAAAATTCCATTGACTTGAAGTAGAGAAAACAGTATACTAGTAAAGCAATTTGATCTTTCAAACTGCCGGCAACAAGGGGAATGAATCCACTTTGAATTGGGATACAGTAGGGTTTGGAGTGGTAGTACTTCACACCCTTATTGTCGTCAGTTACCCTAGTAAGACCAGACTTGTGAAACAAACACAGGATTCTTTTTTGCATAATTATAAAAGCTTATAGAACCCTCCTGCTCCATATAATCAGGAGGGTTCCGTTTTATTTTTAAAAAGCTGGTGATCCAAGAAATATTGTGAATTTCCTATAGGTTCTCTTCCATATTTATGATACAATTAAACTACTATTATCGAAGGGAGAAACTATGATTAATTCAATTGTTTCACAAGGTTTGATTTGGGCCATTTTAGGGTTAGGAATCTTTATGACGTTCCGAATTCTAGATTTTCCAGATATGACGACAGAAGGGTCCTTCCCGCTTGGAGGAGCGGTGGCGGTGACCTTGATTACCAAAGGGGTCAATCCACTCCTTGCAACGCTGGCTGCTATTGGAGCAGGGTGCTTGGCGGGACTTGCGACGGGCCTTCTCTACACAAAAGGGAGAATCCCGACACTCTTGTCAGGGATCCTCGTGATGACATCTTGTAACTCGGTCATTCTCTTTGTCATGCAGCGGGCTAATTTGGGACTTCTGGGCTATAAAAAAATTCAGGAATTTCTTCCTTTTGCCAGTGGGTTCAATGAGATTCTGATTGGCTTGATTTTCGTAACGCTTGTGATCCTTGGTTTGATCTTCTTCTTAGATACACGCTTGGGTCAAGCCTATATTGCGACAGGGGACAACCCAGATATGGCCAAGAGCTTTGGGATCAACACTGACCGGATGGAATTGATGGGCTTGGTCATTTCAAATGGGATTATTGCTCTTTCTGGTGCACTGATGGCCCAACAAGAAGGCTATGCGGATGCTTCACGTGGGATTGGTGTCATCGTTATTGGGCTTGCCAGTCTCATTATTGGAGAGGTTCTCTTTTCAAATGTCACCTTGACAGAGCGTTTGCTCAGTATTGCGATCGGATCGATCGCCTATCAATTTTTGATTTGGGCCGTGATTGCGCTTGGCATCAATACCAGCTATATTCGAATCTTCAGTGCCTTGATCTTGGCTATCTGCCTGATGATTCCAACCTTTAAGGGAAAAATCATGAAGGGAGCGAAACTCAGTAAATGACAGCAATTGTAGAATTAAAAAATGTAACCAAAGCCGTGAGCAATGGGATGAACGAAGAAAAAGTCATTCTGGATGATGTTTCCTTGGAAATTCGAGAGCATGATTTTATCACGATTTTGGGGGGCAATGGAGCTGGAAAATCAACCCTCTTTAATACCATTGCAGGGACGCTTCCGGTGAGCAGTGGGAAGATTTATATTTTGGGGGAAGATGTAACCAACTATTCTCCTGAAAAGAGAGCCAAGTACCTATCGCGGGTCTTTCAAGATCCTAAAATGGGGACAGCGCCTCGCATGACGGTTGCGGAAAACCTCTTGGTAGCGAAGTTTCGCGGAGAAAAACGTGGCTTGATTCCGCGTCACTTAGCCAGCTATAAAGAAGAGTTTCAAACAGTCCTTGCTAAGATCGGCAATGGTTTGGAACATCATATCGACACAGCCGTTGAGTTTCTATCAGGGGGGCAACGACAAGCCTTGAGCCTGTTGATGGCGACACTGAAACGTCCAGAACTCTTGCTTTTAGATGAACACACTGCTGCCTTGGATCCAAAAACCAGTCAGGCGCTCATGACCTTAACGGATGAGTTTGTGAAACAAGATGCCCTCACAGCTCTTATGATCACCCACCATATGGAAGATGCTTTGAAATATGGAAATCGTTTGATTGTCATGAAAGACGGACACATCGTCCAAGACCTCAATCAAGAAGAAAAAGCCCAAATGACCATCGCAGACTATTATCAATTGTTTGAGAAAGACTAAGATACAAAGCCCGTAAAATGCAAAGTGAAAATAGGGAGTAGGACAGAAGCAATATTGTTCATGGCGCTTCGTCGTCCCACCTCCGCACAGTTGAGTAGGGCTGTAAAAGCTGGTGAAATCAGCGTAGTAGAGCCCACTCAACCACTGCGTCTTGCTCGACAATCCAAAAATAATTGAGAGGCTAGGACTTTTGTCCCAGCCTCTTTTCCTTAAATCATTTATAAAACCGCATAAAATAGGAACTAGTTTCAGCTGAAATCGCTTGCAATTACTTAGGTAGCTGAGTATAATATAGTTAGAAAGATGAAGAAGGGATTGATACCAATGCCTTATCGAGTTAAAATTTAGGTTACTTCGTTTTAGGCCTGTTTTGCTGATATCTGTTCATGCTCTTATCGTAAAAGAGCAGTCATGTCGTGTGTGTCGGATCGGTTGGACGGTCGGGCAAACCTGCTTAGTTTGTCCGGAGACATAAGAAAACGTGGAAATAGTAGGTAGAAGCTTTTTGTAAAGGTTTTCAAACTTCAATGCGTCCAGTCGAAAACTAATCATTTGGATTTAGGATAGCAAAGAAAACCTCTGGTATTTTACACAAATACTATTAAATGAAATCAACATCATAAACATTGTTTTGTTAGCCAAAAGGTTAATTGCACCAAGTCAGTGAAGCAGACCAGGCCTCTAGTCCCGTAAGACTGGAGGCCATTTTTATAAGATACTCAGGAGGAGGTGAGAGTATGGGATTGTCGTATGCGCAAGAATATAGTTGTCGGGACCATTTTCGGCAAAGAGCTTTTGAGCGCTTTGGCGTAGATGATCAGCACTTGAATAAGTGGATCAACCAACACCTCTCCTCCCTCTCTCCTTATGATAGTAATGTGGTTCAACCCGCCAACACAGAAGCCTATGTAGCCAGTGATGGCGTCATCTTTGTCTGCAATATCAAAAGCCGGGAGTTCATCACTTGCTTTAAGGCGGTTAATTACCAAGAATCTAAGGAAGAAGAGGAAGCCTATACGGACATTCACGAAAACAATGTCGCTTCCTTCAAAAAAGATGTGAACCACCTAGTCAATCGCTACCGACTCAAGGAAGCCAAAGAGCTGTTTGAAAACATTGGGGAGGACTTGGATGATTTTTATCGCCTGTCCCAAGCGGTCAAGAACGGCCAATTGAGCGAGCGAAATAGTAAGCGACTAGAGGAATTGTTAGGCAAGTTTCATGTGATCAAGGCAGCTATGCGGATCATTGAAAATAAACGGGGAGATTACCATCTTTAGGGTCTTTTCCCCCTAAAAATAGGCGCCTAGAAGTCCTCTCATCTGAAATAGATGAGAGGACTTTTTTGCTGTGGAAAGCTTTTGAAAAAAAGAGAAAAAAATTGTATAATAGAGTGGATATGCAAGTATTTGCAAAACTGTAATTCGACTTGGGCGACCAAGGACCGTAAGTATTAAAATAATCACACTAAAGGAGACAACAGTGAGTAGTATTAAATTAGTCACTCTTGGCGGTGTTCGAGAAAATGGGAAAAATCTCTACGTTGCCGAAGTGAACGATTCGATTTTTGTCTTGGATGCAGGTTTGAAGTATCCAGAAAATGAGCAACTTGGGGTGGATGTCGTTATCCCCAACATGGATTATCTATTTGAAAACAAGGACCGCATTGCGGGTGTTTTCTTGACCCATGGTCATGCGGATGCCATTGGGGCCTTGCCATATCTTTTGGCGGAAGCGAAAGTCCCTGTATTCGGGACCGAGTTGACCATTGAGTTGGCTAAACTCTTTGTAAAAAGCAATGACAGTGTGAAGAAATTCAACGACTTCCATGTCATCGATCAGAATTCTGAGATTGATTTTGGGGATGCCGTCGTCTCTTTCTTCCAAACAACCCACTCCATCCCTGAAAGTATCGGGATTGTGATTGGCACTCCTGAGGGCAATATCGTCTATACAGGAGACTTTAAATTTGACCAAACTGCCAGCGAGTCATACGCGACAGACTTTGCTCGCCTAGCTGAGATTGGACGTGAAGGTGTGCTTGCTCTTTTAAGTGATTCGGCTAATGCGGATAGTAATATTCAAGTTGCCAGTGAGCAAGAAGTAGGCGATGCCATCTTAGATACGATCGCAGACTGGGATGGTCGTGTCATCGTAGCGGCGGTAGCCAGCAACCTCTCTCGGATCCAGCAGGTCTTTGATGCTGCGGCTGAGACTGGCCGTCGAGTGGTCTTGACAGGGTTTGATGTGGAAAACATCGTCCGCACAGCTATTCGCTTGAACAAATTGTCTCTTGCCAACGAAAAACTCTTGATCAAGCCCAAAGAAATGAGCCGTTTCGAGGATCATGAATTGATCATCTTGGAAACAGGCCGGATGGGTGAGCCGATCAACGGTTTGCGCAAGATGTCTATTGGCCGTCACCGCTATGTGGAAATCAAAGATGGGGACTTGGTCTATATTGTCACAACGCCATCTATTGCTAAAGAAGCTGTGGTGGCTCGTGTGGAAAACATGATCTACCAAGCAGGTGGCATTGTCAAATTGATCACGTCAAGCTTGCGCGTATCTGGTCACGGAAACGCACGGGACTTGCAGTTGATGATCAACCTTCTTCGTCCTAAATACCTCTTCCCGATCCAAGGGGAATACCGCGAATTGGATGCCCATGCGCGGGTAGCGATGGAAGTTGGTATCTTGCCTGAAAATATCTTTATTCCAAAACGCGGAACTGTGATGGAGTACGAAAAGGGGGACTTCGTCCCTGCCGGTAGCGTCTCAGCTGGAGATGTCATGATCGATGGGAATGCCATTGGTGATGTGGGCAATATTGTCCTTCGTGACCGCAAGGTCTTGTCAGAAGACGGGATCTTTATCGTGGCGATCACGGTGAATCGCAAAGAGAAGAAGATTATTTCCAAAGCGCGCGTGCACACCCGTGGTTTTGTCTATGTCAAGAAGAGTCGGGATATTCTTCGTGAAAGTTGCGAATTGGTCAACCAAAGCGTTGAAGACTATTTGACACAAGACAGCTTTGACTGGGGTGAGTTAAAAGGTTTGGTACGCGACAACTTGTCTAAGTTCTTATTTGAACAAACCAAACGTCGTCCAGCTATCTTACCAGTCGTGATGGAAGTGAAATAATAGAAGAAATGGAAACGCTTGGCGGCCCGAGGCTTGCCGAGTGTTTTTAACAGTAGAAAGAGGGAAGCAAATGGCAGTTATGCAGATTGAGTATTATTCAGAAGCCTTGAAGATGGAGTGGGGCGTGTCCGTCCTTTATCCCGATGCATCGCGCGTGGAAGATCCAGCGGATACGGATATTCCAGTCCTTTATCTCTTACACGGGATGAATGGCAACCACCACTCCTGGTTGAAGCGGACTAATGTGGAGCGCATTTTGCGCAATACCAATCTGATCGTGGTCCTACCAAATACCAATAATGGCTTTTACACAGATACCCAGTATGGCTACAACTACTACACGGCCATTGCGGAGGAATTGCCAGAGACTCTTTCTCGCTTCTTCCCTAATATGACCAAGAAACGGGAGAAGACCTTTATTGCGGGTCTATCCATGGGCGGCTATGGATCAATGCTCTTGGCTCTCAAGACAAATCGTTTCTCCCATGCGGCTAGTTTTTCCGGTGCTCTGAGTTTCCACGATCGGGACTTTGAAAACAATGACTTGGAACAACCAGCTTTTTGGAAGGGGATCTTTGGAGAGATTGAGGATTGGACAACCAGTCCCTATTCGCTAGAGACTGTTTCCAAGAAGTTCTCAGATAAGAAGACCAAACTCTGGATCTGGTGTGGGGAGCAGGATTTCCTCTATGAGGCCAATAATTTTGAAGTCAAGGAACTAGAAAAGTTAGGTTTGGATGTCGCCTATACCCACAGCCCAGGCAAGCACGAATGGTTCTACTGGGAACGTGAGTTGGAGCACTTTTTACAAACTCTGCCAATCGACTTTGAATTAGAAGAAAGATTAAGCTAAGATACAAATAGATTGGATATCAGTCAGAGCATTTGTTCTGGCTTTTTTCATGTATATAGGAAGAAAAACTAGAAAGGTCACTTATTCATTTCAGTCCTGCTCTCTTTGTGGTATAATAGGAACGATTGAAAAATGAGCTAGAAATAGCGAACAAGATAAGAGGAGAGAAATATGGCAAAAGATATTCGTGTGCGTTATGCACCAAGTCCAACAGGACTACTACACATCGGAAATGCCCGTACAGCATTGTTTAACTACTTGTATGCACGCCACCATGGTGGAACTTTTATTATCCGTATCGAAGATACTGACCGCAAGCGTCATGTCGAAGACGGAGAACGTTCCCAGCTTGAAAACCTTCGTTGGTTGGGCATGGACTGGGATGAAAGTCCAGAGACTCATGAAAATTACCGCCAGTCTGAACGTTTGGAACTCTATCAAACATACATTGACCAACTCTTGGCTGAAGGAAAAGCCTACAAATCTTACGTTACAGAAGAAGAATTGGCAGCGGAACGTGAACGCCAAGAAGCAGCAGGTGAAACACCTCGCTACATCAACGAATACCTTGGTATGAGCGAGGAAGAAAAAGCAGCTTATGTTGCAGAACGTGAAGCCGCAGGTATTATCCCAACTGTTCGTTTGGCAGTTAATGAATCTGGTATCTATAAATGGCATGATATGGTCAAAGGTGATATCGAATTTGAAGGTGGCAATATCGGTGGAGACTGGGTTATCCAAAAGAAAGATGGCTACCCAACTTACAACTTTGCCGTTGTCATTGATGACCACGATATGCAAATTTCTCACGTTATCCGTGGAGATGACCACATTGCCAACACACCAAAACAGCTCATGGTCTATGAAGCGCTTGGTTGGGAAGCACCTGAGTTTGGTCACATGACACTTATCATCAATTCTGAAACTGGTAAGAAGTTATCTAAACGTGATACTAACACCCTTCAATTTATCGAAGATTACCAGAAGAAAGGCTACCTTCCAGAAGCAGTCTTTAACTTTATCGCTCTTCTTGGTTGGAACCCTGGTGGGGAAGACGAAATCTTCTCTCGCGAAGAACTGATTAAACTCTTTGATGAAAACCGTCTCAGCAAGTCTCCAGCAGCCTTCGACCAAAAGAAAATGGACTGGATGAGCAATGAGTATATCAAGAATGCAGATCTTGAGACCATTTTTGAATTGGCAAAACCATTCCTCGAAGCAGCAGGACGTTTGACAGACAAGGCTGAGAAATTGGTGGAACTCTACAAACCACAAATGAAGTCAGTGGATGAAATCGTTCCATTGACGGACCTCTTCTTCTCAGACTTCCCAGAATTGACGGAAGCTGAGCGAGAAGTCATGGCTGGTGAAACCGTTCCAACTGTTCTTGAAGCCTTCAAGGCAAAACTTGAAGCCATGTCAGACGATGAGTTTGTGGCTGAAAATATCTTCCCACAAATCAAAGCGGTTCAAAAAGAAACTGGTATCAAAGGTAAGAACCTCTTTATGCCAATCCGTATTGCCGTTTCAGGTGAAATGCATGGTCCTGAATTGCCAGATACCATCTACTTGCTTGGACGCGAAAAATCCATCCAACATATTGAAAGTATGTTGGAAAAAATCAGATAATTATCAGAAAATTCCATAATAATGTACTGAGCTCAAACAGTTAGACAAATAATTTTAGGAAAGGATTTAGTTCTGTGTTGTACAGGACTAAGTCCTTTTAGCTTGACCTTAATTTGTTTTTTGTCGTAATAGCCAATAAAGCCCATAACGGCTTTTACCAAGTGGTTAAGGTAATAGACTGTCTTTTCATAGTTATAAAACATTTCTGATTTCAAAATACCAAAGAAAGATCTAATCATGCAGTTACATGAGACATATTAATTAACTTTTACAGTGTAGTTCAAGCAGGTGTTTCATTTTATCTTTTTAATGGAAAAATCATCAAGTATAAGAATATCAATATAAATCTTATCAAAGATGAAAACTAATTGACTAATAAATTCGAATTTTTAAAATTAAATTATTTTAAAACTAGGGTGCAATGATGTATAATGTTAATGTTAAACTGAATAATAAGGAGAACAAATGTTTTTTAAACGTTCTAATGGGTCATTTCGTGAAACCGATCGTGTGACTCGATTTAAATTAATCAAATCCGGGAAAAATTGGCTTCGTGCAGCAACTTCCAATTTGGGCTTTTTTAAAGTTGTCCGTGGTCAGGTTGAAGAACTGGTTGTAGCAGAAGTCTCTGAGGAAACGACAGTGACAGCAACTCCAAGTCGGACTTTGTTGAAGGGGATCTTAGCAACTGGTGCTATTCTTGGGGGTGCAGTAGTGACGACAGCAGCACAAGCTGATGAAGCAGATGCTAAAACGGCAACAACATCTGAACTCGGCAAAGATGCTCTTGCTGAAGCAGATAGCGTAGTTCTTGGGACGATTTCAGTATCTGACTCCCAATCTATGAGCGCCTCAGAATCAGAAGAAGCATCAACTTCACTCAGTGAGTCCGCCTCAGAGTCCGTTTCAGAATCCCAATCCGTGAGCACCTCAGAGTCGGAAGAGGCTTCTACATCTTTGAGTGAGTCGGTTTCAGTATCTGACTCCCAATCTATGAGCGCCTCAGAATCAGAAGAAGCATCGACTTCACTCAGTGAGTCCGCCTCAGAGTCCGTTTCAGAATCCCAATCCGTGAGCACCTCAGAGTCGGAAGAGGCTTCTACATCTTTGAGTGAGTCGGTTTCAGTTTCAGTATCTGAGTCAACAAGCGAATCGGAATCAGTTTCGACATCTGAGTCAACAAGCGAATCAGAATCAGTTTCAGCGTCTGAGTCAACAAGCACGTCCGAATCAGTCTCAGCGTCTGAGTCAACAAGCGAATCAGAATCAGTTTCAGCGTCTGAGTCAACAAGCACGTCCGAATCAGTCTCAGCGTCTGAGTCAACAAGCGAATCAGAATCAGTTTCAGTATCTGAGTCAACAAGCGAATCAGAATCAGTTTCGACATCTGAGTCAACAAGCGTATCGGAATCAGTTTCGACATCTGAGTCAACAAGTGTATCGGAATCAGTTTCAACATCTGAGTCAACAAGTGTATCGGAATCAGTTTCAGTCTCAGAGTCTGAGTCAACCAGTGTGTTGGAATCAGAATCAGTTTCAGTTTCAGCATCTGAGTCAACCAGTGTGTTGGAATCAGAATCAGTTTCAGTCTCAGAGTCTGAGTCAACCAGTGTGTTGGAATCAGAATCAGTTTCAGTCTCAGAGTCTGAGTCAACCAGTGTGTTGGAATCAGAATCAGTTTCAGTCTCAGAGTCTGAGTCAACCAGTGTGTTGGAATCAGAATCAGTTTCAGTCTCAGAGTCTGAGTCAACAGTGTGTTGGAATCAGAATCAGTTTCAGTCAGCATCTGAGTCAACCAGTGTGTTGGTGTCAGTTTCAGTCTCAGAGTCTGAGTCAACCAGTGTGTTGGAATCAGAATCAGTTTCAGTTTCAGCATCTGAGTCAACCAGTGTGTTGGAATCAGAATCAGTTTCAGTCTCAGAGTCTGAGTCAACCAGTGTGTTGGAATCAGAATCAGTTTCAGTCTCAGAGTCTGAGTCAACCAGTGTGTTGGAATCAGAATCAGTTTCAGTCTCAGAGTCTGAGTCAACCAGTGTGTTGGAATCAGAATCAGTTTCAGTCTCAGAGTCTGAGTCAACCAGTGTGTTGGAATCAGAATCAGAATCAGTTTCAGCATCTGAGTCAACCAGTGTGTTGGAATCAGAATCAGTTTCAGTCTCAGAGTCTGAGTCAACCAGTATGTTGGAATCAGAATCAGTTTCAGTCTCAGAGTCTGAGTCAACCAGTGTGTTGGAATCAGAATCAGTTTCAGTCTCAGAGTCTGAGTCAACCAGTGTGTTGGAATCAGAATCAGTTTCAGTTTCAGCATCTGAGTCAACCAGTGTGTTGGAATCAGAATCAGTTTCAGTCTCAGAGTCTGAGTCAACCAGTGTGTTGGAATCAGAATCAGTTTCAGTCTCAGAGTCTGAGTCAACCAGTGTGTTGGAATCAGAATCAGTTTCAGTCTCAGAGTCTGAGTCAACCAGTGTGTTGGAATCAGAATCAGTTTCAGTCTCAGAGTCTGAGTCAACCAGTGTGTTGGAATCAGAATCAGAATCAGTTTCAGCATCTGAGTCAACCAGTGTGTTGGAATCAGAATCAGTTTCAGTCTCAGAGTCTGAGTCAACCAGTGTGTTGGAATCAGAATCAGTTTCAGTCTCAGAGTCTGAGTCAACCAGTGTGTTGGAATCAGAATCAGTTTCAGTCTCAGAGTCTGAGTCAACCAGTGTGTTGGAATCAGAATCAGTTTCAGTCTCAGAGTCTGAGTCAACCAGTGTGTTGGAATCAGAATCAGTTTCAGTCTCAGAGTCTGAGTCAACCAGTGTGTTGGAATCAGAATCAGTTTCAGCATCTGAGTCAACAAGTGTGTCCGCTTCAGAATCTGTATCAGAAACTCAATCCATGAGCACATCAGAGTCTGAAGAAACATCTAGCTCCTTGAGCGAATCGGTTTCAGAGTCTGTGTCAGAAACTCAATCCGTAAGCACTTCAGAATCAGAAGAAGCGTCAACTTCCTTGAGTGAGTCTGTTTCAGAATCTGTGTCAGAAACTCAATCCATGAGCACATCAGAGTCTGAAGAAACATCTACTTCACTCAGTGAGTCTGTTTCAGAATCTGTGTCAGAAACCCAATCAGTAAGCACCTCAGAGTCAGAAGAAGCGTCAACTTCACTCAGTGAGTCTGTTTCAGAATCTGTGTCAGAAACTCAATCCATGAGCACATCAGAGTCTGAAGAAACATCTAGCTCCTTGAGTGAGTCTGTTTCAGAATCTGTGTCAGAAACTCAATCCATGAGCACATCAGAGTCTGAAGAAACATCTAGCTCCTTGAGCGAATCGGTTTCAGAGTCTGTGTCAGAAACTCAATCCGTAAGCACTTCAGAATCAGAAGAAGCGTCAACTTCCTTGAGTGAGTCTGTTTCAGAGTCTGTGTCAGAAACTCAATCCGTAAGCACTTCAGAATCAGAAGAAGCGTCAACTTCCTTGAGTGAGTCTGTTTCAGAATCTGTGTCAGAAACTCAATCCGTAAGCACTTCAGAATCAGAAGAAGCGTCAACTTCCTTGAGTGAGTCTGTTTCAGAATCTGTGTCAGAAACTCAATCCATGAGCACATCAGAGTCTGAAGAAACATCTAGCTCCTTGAGCGAATCGGTTTCAGAGTCTGTGTCAGAAACTCAATCCGTAAGCACTTCAGAATCAGAAGAAGCGTCAACTTCACTCAGTGAGTCTGTTTCAGAATCTGTGTCAGAAACTCAATCCATGAGCACATCAGAGTCTGAAGAAACATCTAGCTCCTTGAGCGAATCGGTTTCAGAGTCTGTGTCAAGATCGACAACGACTTCAGTAAGTGCATCAAGTTCTGAATCGACAACGACGTCAACAAGTACGTCAGCTTCTTATTTAGGGTCAATGAGTCAGACTAGATCACAATCTGAATCGTCAAGCTCTTCCCAAAAATATAGAGGGTCAGAAGGAATTCTTCCAGAAACAGGAACAGCAACGTCAACAGGTATGTTTGCAGCAGGAGCATCTGCGCTTCTTGCAGGTATTGCTGCCTTGGGTCGTCGTAAGAAAAAGGATGAGAATTAATCTATCAAACTCATTCCATTGCTGTCATATAGATGAACTTAGGATTTAAAAATAAGTGAAAGCAAGTCTCGAAAGAGATTTGCTTTTTTCTAGTGAAAACTAAGTATGAAAGAATAGTCAAATATATTGAAAATGATCAATAATCCTGTATAATCAAAAGAGAATAATTTTTAGGGAGAAAAATGTGTTATTTAAGAGGATGAATGGAAAGTCTTGGAAGGGAGAGCGGATTACACGATTTAAATTAGTCAAAACTGGGAAAAACTGGATGCGTGTTGCGTGCTCAAATATTACTTTCTTCCAACGGAGAGGGAAAGAAGGAGCTCCGCCCTTGTCCTTTTCCAGATCAAGTCAATTGGCTCTCACGAGGGGGCTGATTGCAACAGGTGCACTGCTTGGAGCGGTATCGCTTGCTCAACCTACTTTTGCGGATCAAGAAGACAAACAAAGCTTTGGCTCAGAGTTGGATTCAGAAATAGGTCTAATTGGAAAAGATAGCTTAGTTATAGGGATTGCTGGCAATTCATTAACTAGTGAAAAAATCAACTCCTTGACAAGTCAAGAAAGCTTCTCTTCATCAGTAGGAACCCCTGTTTCTGAGATTACTTCAATGGATAGTTCAGAAGCTTCTACTTCAATAAATTCAACCTCTTTATCAGAACTGGTTTTAACGGAACCTTCTTTTATCCAATTGGATCAGCAAGAGGAACGACTCTATAAGTTAGCACAGGATATTTATAGGTATATTGACCAAGCTAAAGCTCTAGAAGATGGAAAGGAGACTGTGTTCCTTGGGAAGCAGGCCTTGGATGCTATTCGTCATCAATTAGCAAATCCTTCAGCTGAGGGAAACCAAGTAGTTGACCAAGCTAAGACAGCCCGAAACCGACTGATCAATCTTGTCCTACGTACCACTTCAGGAAAACGTGATCCTCGAAATGGGAATGCAATAGGCTCTGATCAAATGTTGCGAGCCCCATTCGTTATGAGTGGACCTGAAAATAACCATCTCATCACTGCCTATAATTCAGATCCAGTGAGACTCCAGTATATTGTCCGAGAGCGAAATGGTGGTGTTATCCTAACTTTTATGGGTTATGCTCCAAATAGTGAGCGGGTAGATGGTGTCTTGGTGCCGAATGCGACTTTGAAAACCCCCTTTGCTCCCATGCTGATTGAGGGGAAAGTGGGAGATACAGAGGTTGTGGAACCCGGGAAAACATATACGATTACAGTTCGTTTTACCAACGCTCACAACCAGTTTATAGACCGTTCTTTCCGAATTAAAGTATTGCCACAAAATGACGGGATTCGAAATCCAATTGTTGCAGTGAAGTCAAACACGCAAGTATCTGATCTCTCTCAATTGACTGATGCAGAAAAAGAACAAGTGTGGGAAAAGTTTAAGGCTGTGAATCCCCGTCTCATATCTTCTAAGGATTTTAAGTCCTACTCAGTTTCAGCAACTGGAGAAGTTACAGTTGTTTTCAAAGATAATACGACAAATACTGTAACTGTTCCTTTGACAGAAGATCCACGAATTCGCTCACTTTCTTTGAGTGTTTCTTCAAGTCTGTCAGAGGTTGAAAGTACATCTAGATTGGGGTCTGAGTCAAAGGAAATATCTGAGTTGAAGAGTTTGTCTGAGGGATTCAGTGATTCACTGTCTAACTCGAGTGCTATCTCTGCAAGTGTCGGTCTTTCTAATTCAGTATCTATCAGCGAATCAGAAGAAGAATCAATCTCTTTTTCAGAAGAGGCCTCCTCATCGCTTTCAGAGTCCGTTTCAGAATTCCAATCAGTGAGTGTATCAGAGTCAGAAGAAAGCTCTATTTCCTTGAGTGAGTCATCTTCAGAGTCTGTGTCAGAAACCCAATCAGTAAGCACTTCAGAATCAGAAGAAACGTCAACTTCACTCAGTGAGTCCGCTTCAGAATCTGTATCAGAATTCCAATCAGTGAGTGCGTCAGGGTCAGAAGCAGCCTCTGCCTCACTCAGTGAGTCCGCTTCAGGTTCTGTATCAGAATTCCAATCCGTGAGTGCATCAGAGTCAGAAGAAACGTCAACTTCACTCAGTGAGTCCGCTCAAGGTTCTGTATCAGAATTCCAATCCGTGAGTGCATCAGAGTCAGAAGAAACGTCAACTTCACTGAGTGAGTCTGTTTCAGAATCTGTATCAGAAACCCAATCAGTAAGCACTTCAGAGTCAGAAGAGGCATCAACTTCCTTGAGTGAGTCTATTTCAGAATCTGTATCAGAAACCCAATCGGTGAGTGCATCAGAGTCAGAAGAAACGTCAACTTCACTGAGTGAGTCCGCTTCAGGTTCTGTATCAGAATTCCAATCCGTGAGTGCATCAGGGTCAGAAGAAAGCTCTATTTCCTTGAGTGAGTCATCTTCAGAGTCTGTGTCAGAAACCCAATCAGTAAGCACCTCAGAGTCAGAAGAAACGTCAACTTCACTGAGTGAGTCTGTTTCAGAATCTGTATCAGAAACCCAATCAGTAAGCACTTCAGAGTCAGAAGAGGCATCAACTTCCTTGAGTGAGTCTGTTTCAGAATCTATATCAGAAACCCAATCAGTAAGCACCTCAGAGTCAGAAGAGACATCAACTTCCTTGAGTGAGTCTGTTTCAGGTTCTGTATCAGAAACTCAATCCGTGAGCACTTCAGAATCAGAAGAGACGTCAACTTCACTGAGTGAGTCTGTTTCAGAATCTGTATCAGAAACCCAGTCAGTGAGTTCATCAGGGTCAGAAGAAGCGTCAACTTCACTGAATGAGTCTGTTTCAGAATCTGTATCAGAAACCCAGTCAGTGAGTTCATCAGAGTCAGAAGCAGCGTCAACTTCCTTGAGTGAGTCTGTTTCAGGTTCTGTATCAGAAACCCAATCCGTGAGTGCATCAGAGTCAGAAGCAGCCTCTATCTCCTTGAGTGAGTCTGTTTCAGGTTCTGTATCAGAAACCCAGTCAGTGAGTTCATCAGGGTCAGAAGAAGCGTCAACTTCACTGAATGAGTCTGTTTCAGAATCTGTATCAGAAACCCAGTCAGTGAGTTCATCAGAGTCAGAAGCAGCGTCAACTTCCTTGAGTGAGTCTGTTTCAGAATCTGTGTCAGAAACCCAATCAGTAAGCACATCAGAATCAGAAGCAGCGTCAACTTCCTTGAGTGAGTCATCTTCAGAGTCTGTGTCAGAAACCCAATCCGTGAGCGCCTCAGAGTCAGAAGCAGCATCTACTTCACTCAGTGAGTCCGCTTCCGAATCTTTATCTGAATCGGTTTTGATTTCACAAACGGTCACTATTTCATTGTCTGAAAGTCGTTCACAATCAAGCCTATCTTCGCATTCAATCTCAACAAGTGGGTTAGCATCAATAAGTGCTTTGCCTTCTCAAAAAGAATTCACAGATCCATCAACTTCCTTGATCTCATCGGAGTCTATGCTCTCTTCGCAAAAGGACAGTCAATCAAAAGTAACACTTCCAGAGACTGGAGTGAGTCCTTCAAAAGGTCTTTACCTTGCAGGGCTAACCACTCTCTTTGCAGGTTTAACTTCATTGGGTCATCGGAAAAAAGAAGAAAAATAACCCTAGAAATAAATGAGGAAATGATGTCATTTCACGTTGCCAAGTTCCAGCAAAACCTAACATAGTTTTGCTGGTTTTTAATGGAGGAGTTAGCTCCAGTGAGAGGATGCGAAATACGAAATCAGATAGAGAATATGTTATAATGAATGAGGATGAACTCGTTCGGAATTCTGTGTAAAGGTGACCAACAAGTGGTCTGAAACTTATTAAGTTAGCAAATCGACTAATGGTTCAATTGCAATAACTTTTAATAAACAAGTAGAAGAAAAAGAAGGGGCTAGAGATAAAAATCCATTTTACAAATCTTTTCGGTTAATCTTCCAAAAGTATTGCTTTAATGGCCCAGAACGATATTATAAAAATTGTCCGATAGTTTGGAGTTAATGAGCTTGACATCTACTTTTATGATCAGACGAATGAACCATGGAGAGATCTGAATTCTCGTATGGATGGCATCCTAGCGGGGTCTCTTTTGAGGATATTGTATTTGTTCAATCTCCATTTTAGAATGGGATGCTCATCTAGTTCATAAGTTAGAGAGTCTTCAAGCAAAGCTAGTGACCTTTATCAACGAGAAAGGCTAAGTATTTGTGGTTTCTAGCTTGGAAGAAGATAATCAGGTAGTGAAAGAAACATTATCGTCTAATATTTCAGCAAACTAAATATACGTTATTCTTAATTTGAAATAGTTAGTTTACCAATGAGCTAAAATTAAGTTCGTCAGATCTAATTCTGCAAGTCCGGAGAAAGAAAAATTATTGAAATTAACATGATAAAACGATCAGAAGTTGGGAAACGATTTTGTTGGACGATTTTATTCGTCTTTATTTATGTGTTTGGTAGTAAAATTGCATTGCCGTTTGTTGATTTGTCGCGAGTGCTTAATGTGAATGAAACGACTGCGACGGGCCTGCAATTATCCAGTGCCATTATGGGAGGAAATTTACGAGGAATGTCGATTTTTTCAATTGGCCTTTCTCCGTGGATGTCTTCCATGATATTGTGGCGGGTGTTTACCGTATCCAAGCGCTTTAATCTCGAAAAGACCAGTGCAGATATTGTCGGTCGACGAAAAATGTATCTAACCTTGCTACTCGCCTTAGTACAAGCCTTGGCAGTTTCCATGTATTTACCTCTGCAAACCAGTCTAAATTCAGCTCTTGTGATTGCTGTCAACACGATGATTATGATCGCAGGCACCTTCTTTTTAGTCTGGCTCTCAGATTTAAATGCCGCACTCGGCTTGGGAAATTCAGTCGTCATCATGATGGCTGGAATGGTGATGTATTTGCCAGAAGATATTATGCGGACCTTATCTAAAATGGATATTCCAACTTATTGGTATGCAATTGGTCTCTTTCTCATCTTAGCCTTTGTTTATACAGCCGTCTTGATCGAGTATGCTCGTTATCGCATTCCAGTCAATAAACTTGGAATTCACAACAACCTAAAAAGTTATTCTTTTTTAGATATCAAGCTAAACCCAGCTGGAGGGATGCCGTTTATGTATGCCATGACCTTAGTATCGATTCCACAGTATGTGCTGTTGCTGGTTCTCTCAATGGATTCAAATGCTAAATGGGCTGCTAAGTTTGCAAAAGAATTGGTGATGGGTGAGCCTGTCTGGATCCTCCTCTACATATTTATGATTGCCCTCTTGTCCTTTGCATTTTCTTTTGTCAATGTCAATGGAGAGGAAATTGCTGAAAAAATGATGAAAAGTTCAGAGTATATCGATTCGGTTTATCCTGGTCCAGATACTCGAAAATTTATTAATGGGATTGTGTTACGCTTGACTGTTTTTGGGACCTTCTATCTCATTCTTTTTACTGCCCTACCGTTTTCAGTTTTACTATGGGATAAGGATTTATTGCGCCTAACAATGATTCCAGGAACCTTCCTTATGTTTGTCGGAATGGTATACAACATCCGGGAAGAGATTCATGCTCTCCAAGTAAATCAACGATATACAAGACTATTCTAGGAGTTATCATGTATTACTTTATACCAGCTTGGTACGGGTCAGAACGGACCTGGCATAGCACCACCATCCCTTGGTACTGGACGAAGGATTCAATCGAGTTTGATGACACCATTAACCAGGTTCGTGTCTTCCAAGATGCAGGGATTGATCGGAAGTTGCTGATTCCGCATTATGCTCCCCAACTACGCTATTTTTTACACCGTCAAGATTTGCTAGAAACAGACTATCTCTCTGTCTTTGATCACTTGCAGGGGGTCTCTCCAGATCAGGAAATGATGCCTGTGCAGATTGAGGATTTGGAGTGGCCTTCAGAGACCACTTTTGCCTACACACCTTTTCAGGTAGTGGCTTTTCGTCGAGGGGAGATGATTGCAAAAATCGACATGGGTGTAGATGGGAATATCCTCTCTATTACTCGCCTCAAGGATGGAGAGATTGCCTTTATTGAATATTTAGATGATCGAGGCTTTCTTTCTAGTGTCATTTACTATAAAAGTGGGCATCCCTATTTCCAAGAGTATCTCAGTGTTGACGGAACTTGGGTTCTACGTGAAATGCTGACGGAAGATAATCATTCGGTATTTGTGAATGAGCACGTTCAATCCTTGTTTAAGAAAGGAGTCTACTCGGAAATCAAAGAAGTCATCATGGAGAAAATGAAGTTCCTGCTTGGGACCATCATACCTCAGCAAGATCAAGCAGTTTTTGCAGCCCATCCGGCCAATTTACCCTTCTTGCAAGAATTAGGATTTGGAGTTAAAAAAGTTCTGTCTTTTTATGGGAAACGCCAGCCCTTGTCTCTATATGATTCCCTACTTTATTTTTGTTTAAAGGATGTTCAGTTGATTGTCACAGATAGTGAAAAAACAAAAGAAGCCATTCTTGGCTTTTCTCCAACCTTGCAGTCTAAAGTCCATCGAGTGACCTCTTTTGACTCTCGCTTACGATTAGGGAATAGTCAGGAACGCAAAGAATCAAAAATCTTTTTCTATGTGGGGGAAGACGGTTTCCTATCGAAAAAGCTACTAAAGAACTTGCTGGAAATCTTGGCTGAGAACCCCTTGTTTGAGCTTGTTTTTGCCTTTTACAGTACATCTGAAAATCATTTGCTTACCTTAAGAAGTCAATTAAAACAATTGATAGAAGAAGAGATTGCCTTAGCTTCGGTGCAGCTAACAGTCACAGATCAAGAACTTGGGGAGAATAAGATTCAGGATGATGAGTTAGCTGTAGAAGTGCCAGAATATCGTTATACGGTAAAGAACTTCTTTCATGAGAATGATATTATCAAGGAGTTGGAACAGACCCGCTTGATTGTAGACCTTAATGATGAACCGAATCTTTATACACAAATTGCGGGAATCTCAGCGGGGATTCCTCAGGTGAATCGAACCAAGACAGAATTTGTCGATCATCTAAAGAACGGCTATATCATATCCAAAGAAGGAGAATTAGAGAAGGCTTTGAAGTACTTCTTAACAGCCTTGAAACCATGGAACGAAGCCCTAGTATACTCTGTCGATAAAATACAAGAGTATACGGGCCCGCGTTTGATAGCCAAGTGGGAAGGATGGATGAAAGAATAGTATGGACAAACAGTCGAAAACAAGTCATATTCTTCAAATTGGTTTAGAAAATTGGCTGGAACAAGTAGAGATTCCAGAAGAAATGGGTTGGCACTATTTTTCATGCCAGGATTTGCCCTCTCTAAAAGAGTATATGGAAGAGCAGGAAATCCAAAAATTCAAAGCCTTACTAATAGATCGACCTGAAGATTTGTTGGGCTTAAAAGATCAGATGGACTTTTTCCAACCCTATACCATTTTTTACAATCATCAGTTCCAACAAGAAACCTATCCGGAAGAAGTGAAGGAATTGCTTCGGTTGAAGCAGGTTAGGGCTTGGGATTTTTCAGACAAAGCCCATTTTCTCTATCAAGTCACTCGTTTCCTTTATGATGGTCAGTATGGGGATGCTTTTACGGCTTACGATATCCGCATTCGTCCTGATTTTTCAGGCTCGCAGACAGTTTTAGGAAAACATCTCTTGCAGCTGACGGGATCTTTCGGGAAGGACTTTACTCCCTTGGCTCAATGGATTTATAATTATGTTTACGATGGGACTACTCCCGTTAATATATGGTTAGAGTATGAAAAAGAGCCCTCTTGTCAACTTCAATTGCGTATTCAATTTTTCCAAAGTGGCGCTATTGGTGATCTCGTGAAAGAGATTATCTACTCTGAGGATGACCTAAAAGAGCCAATCTTGCTAGATGAATTTGAGCGATATTATCTAGCCTTTTGTCTGGAAGCAAAAGGAGAAGGGGAGTTGAAGATTGGGGCCTTACACAAACGTTATTCTCATGGTCCTTTTGGGGAAATGACCGTTGGGGCCCAGACACTTCGGGATAGCAAGCGTCAGGAAATCTTTGCTTACTTCCATCCTGGAGATATGAAACCGCCTTTGAATATTTATTTTTCAGGGTATCGTCCGGCTGAAGGATTTGAAGGATTTGTCATGATGCGAAGAATGGGAAGTCCCTTTATCCTCTTTTCAGATCCGCGCTTAGAGGGTGGCTCCTTCTATATGGGCTCTCAAGAGCTAGAAGATCAGATTGTTGCTTACATTGATCAGTATCTAGACTGGCTAGGGTTTGGTCCTAAAGAGATGAACTTTTCTGGACTTTCTATGGGGACCTTTGGAGCTTTGTACTATGGCTCCTCCTACTCGCCTCATGCTATTTTAGTTGGGAAACCGATTGTTAATCTTGGGGATGTGGCAGCTAATTTGAAATTCAAACGTCCCGATGAGTTTGGGACATCCTTAGATATGATGCAGTTGCTTGTCGGACAAGTCTCAAGGGAGGGTATTGATCTATTGAATCAACGGTTTTGGGATCGTTTCAATCAAGCGGATTTGAAGGATACTATTCTGGCCATGGCCTATATGAGAGATGATGACTATGATCAACTGGCCTATCCGAAAATTTTAGAAGCCCTCTATGATCATCCTGTGCGGATTATTAGTTCTAGTCGACCTGGTCGACACAATGATGCCAGTGCACCGATTGTTGAATGGTTTTTAACCCAATATAAAGAAATCATGGAAAGAGATTTTGGAAGGATCGAATGATAACTATTAAACAACAAGAAGCCAGACGGCACTATTGGGGGCCCTTGCCTTCAGCAGACTATCTATGGGGCTCGCTTATCCAAGGTTTTGCGAGGGATAAGGTTGTTTTTAAAAACCCCTTGATGCCTTCTGGTCAAATTTTAAAGACCTGGAAATCAATGAGCAATTTCAGCGCCAATCGTTGGGCTCCTAGTCTTCCGCTCTTAAAACGAGGTCAATCTTATGTATTAGATGTGAGCATGACTTCCACACCTTCCCATACAGTGATGGTGGAAATTGTCTTTCTGGACCGTTTTGGTGTGCCTGTCAAACGTCAGGTAACATCAGATGGAAGCTTGGCTTTTGTTTATCCAGAGAATGCCTACGCCTACGAAGTGCGTCTCCTTAGTGCCGGCATGCAAGAATTTGTTTTTCATTATTTCACGATTCAACCAATATCGTCTGAGGGAGCAGAGGTTCTCGCATAGACGAGCCAGACTGCTAGTAAAAGAGGATCACATTGGATTATTTTACATTAAGAAAAATTAAAAAGATCTTGAAGGAAGTGAATAGCTGGAAAGATCATATGACCCGCTTGACGGATCATCAGCTACAGGAGAAGACTGTAGAATTTCGGGAACGTCTAGCTCAGGGCGAGACCTTGGATGATTTATTACCGGAAGCATTTGCCGTTGCGCGTGAAGCTGATAAACGGGTTTTGGGCATGTTTCCTTATGACGTGCAAGTCATGGGAGGGATTGTCCTCCACCAAGGCAATGTCGCTGAAATGAATACCGGTGAAGGAAAGACCTTAACAGCGACCATGCCTGTTTATCTCAATGCCTTAGAAGGAAAAGGGGTCATGGTCATTACGACCAATACCTATCTGGCAACCCGAGATGCGGAAGAAATGGGACAGGTCTACCGCTTTTTGGGATTGACCGTTGGAGTTCCTTTGAAACAGTCTGAAGACGAAGAATTAGATCCAGAAGTCAAACGGGAGATTTACCGGTCAGATGTCATTTATACGACCAATACCAGTCTGGGCTTTGACTATTTAACAGAGAACTTGACAGCTTCAACAGATGGCCAATTTTTGGCAAACTTCAATTATGCCATTGTCGATGAGATTGATTCAGTGCTTCTAGATAGTGCTCAGACTCCCTTGATTATTTCTGGTTCTCCTCGGGTTCAATCCAACCTATATGGGATTATTAATACCCTGATCCAAACCTTCAAAGAGGGGGAAGACTTCAAGTTTGATGAAGAAAAGAAACGGGTTTGGTTGACTCGAAAGGGAGCTCATGCAGCAGAAAGCTTTCTTGCTATTCCCAACCTCTATAATCCCCAATATCATGATATGGTCCGCCATATCAGCTTAGCTCTTCAAGCCAATAAAAACTTTATTAAGGATAAGGATTATGTCATCCATCCCAATGTCGAAGGGCAACCGGAGATTGTCTTACTTGACCAGGCAACAGGTCGATTGATGGAAATGACACGATTGCAAGGAGGACTCCATCAAGCGATTGAAGCCAAAGAAGGTCTCAAGCTAACCCAAGAAACAAGGGCCATGGCTACCATTACCTACCAAAATCTCTTTAAGATGTTTCGTAAGCTTGGAGGAATGACGGGGACTGGGAAAGTCGCTGAGGCAGAGTTTCTCGATACCTATGCCATGTCCGTCATTAAAATTCCGACTAACCGAAAAAAAATCCGCCAGGACTTGCCAGATGAGATTTATCAGACCCTGCCTGAAAAAGTGTTTGCATCCTTAGAATATATCAAAGAAGTCCATGCAAATGGCAATCCAATCTTAGTTTTTACAGGTTCAGTTGAGATGTCCATCCTTTATTCTAATCTTCTATTGCGGGAGGGCATAGCTCACAACCTCTTAAATGCTAATAATGCCGCTCGAGAGGCCCAAATTATTTCAGAATCTGGTCAAATGGGAGCAGTGACTGTAGCGACCTCCATGGCTGGTCGAGGGACCGATATTAAGTTGGGTCCTGGAGTGACTGAACTAGGGGGACTAGTAGTTGTTGGGACCGAACGGATGATGAACCAGCGGATTGACCTTCAAATTCGTGGTCGTTCTGGTCGCCAAGGAGATCCTGGACGGACCAAATTCTTTGTTTCTCTGGAAGATGACTTGATGAAAAACTGGGGACCAGATTGGATTCAGGATACTTACCAAGACTACGATGTAGAGGAGCGAATTGGTGCCACTAAGCCGTTGACTAAACGAAAATATAAGAATCTGGTGGGACGGGCTCAAAATGCAAGTGAAAGTTCTAGTCAGGCCAGTCGTCGCATGACGCTTGAATTTGCAGAAAGTATGAACATTCAGCGAGATATCATCTATAAGGAACGTAACCGCTTGATTAAACAAGAAGGTCGTTTGGATGTAATTGTCGAACAAATTGTCCGAGAAGTCTTTATGAGAGTGGCAGATAATAAAGATTACATAGATCCCATTGCTTTTTATCGTTATATTTTGGACAATGTGAGCTATCAGGTGGATCCGCAGACGACTCATCGATCATTCCGTTCTAAAAAAACAAAGAAAAATTTCTTATGGGAAATTGCTCAAAGAGAGTTAGAAGCTAAGTATGAGATCTTAGGCACCGATGAGGTGATCGCCCAATTCCAGCGCATGGCCATCCTAAAAGCAATCGATGAAAACTGGGTAGAGCAGGTCGATTATTTGCAGCAACTTCGAGCTGCTCTGTCTGGTCAATATGCCAGTCAAAAGAATCCATTAGTTGAGTTTTTCCAAGAAGCCTACCAATCCTTTGAACGAATGAAAGAGGCGGCCAAGGAACAAATGGTCCGCAATCTCCTGCTAAGTCGAGTAGAAATCAATAAAAAAGGGGAAATAGTCTTGCATTTCCCATAAAAGAGGACATTATGACAGTATACAATATCAATCTTGGAATCGGTTGGGCTAGCAGTGGTGTTGAGTATGCCCAGGCCTACCGTGCCCAGTTGTTACGCAATATCCATCAACCAGCTAAGTTTGCCTTTATGGATATGATTCTAGCCGATAATATCCAGCATTTAACAGAAAATATCGGTTTTCAAAATGATGAAATCATCTGGCTCTATAGCCATTTTACGGATATGAAGATTGCGCCAACGACTTATACCCTTGATCAGGTCTTAGCAGGATTTGCCGGAAAACCGACTCGTGAAGAAGTCAATGGTAAGATCAAGCGCTTCTTTTATGAGGACCAGGACAACTTTTTGACCTGCTACTTGCGGGCAGAAAATAGTCCTTATGTCGAACGTTGCGAGTATGTATCTAGAGGGATTTTGGTGAGAAAGGATTATTTCTCCTATACCCGTTATTGTACCGAGTACTTCATTCCTAAGAACAATCAAGCCAACTTGATTGAACGCCGGTTTTACAATGAAGACGGGTCGGTTGCCTACAGCATGCAGATGGCGGATGGCCGCGAAATCTATCGTTTCCCAGATCGCTACCTGGTTGGTCGCCAAGAATTGATCCGTTACTTCATGCAGACCCTTCAATTGACCAAACAAGATCTGGTGATTTTGGATCGGGAAACCAATATTGGTCAGCCTATCTTTGAAGAAGCGCAAAAAGCCCGCCTGGGGGTGGTCGTCCATGCCGAGCACTTCAGTGCCAATAATGTCGATGATCAGTATATCTTGTGGAACAACTATTACGAGTACCAATTTACCAATGCGGACAAGGTGGACTTCTTTATTGTCGCGACGGACCGCCAAAAAGAAATCTTAGCCGAGCAATTTGCCAAATACACCAACCATCAGCCAGCTATCTATACCATTCCAGTTGGGAGTCTTGCGAACTTGCCACAGAACGAAAATCGCACCCCATTTTCTATGATTACTGCCTCTCGTTTAGCGACAGAAAAGCATATTGACTGGTTGGTGCGAGCAGTGGTTCGTGCCAAAAAAGAATTACCAGAGCTATCTTTTGACATCTATGGAAAAGGTGGAGAAGAAGGCAAATTGCGCTCTCTGATTGATGAATTGGGGGCGGCAGACTATATCCATCTCAAAGGGCATGCCAATCTAGAGGAAATTTATAAGAATTATGAGGTTTACCTGTCAGCATCGACCAGTGAAGGCTTTGGGTTGACCCTGATGGAGGCGATTGGTTCTGGACTTCCGATTATCGGTTTTGATGTTCCTTATGGAAACCAGACCTTTGTCACAGAAGGGGAAAATGGCTATCTCATTCCGCCTTCAGCAGATCAAGTGGTCGACCAGATCGCTGCTGCCTTTTCGGAGAAAATCATCCAGCTATACAAAAAAGATGATCTAGCCAGCATACGTCAAGCATCTTATGCGCGTGCAGAAGACTTTTTGACCAGCCGAGTAGAAGAAGCTTGGGCGCAATTGATAGAAGAGGTGACACATGCTGAATGTATTTGATAGTTATTCTCGTGAAAGCCAAGACCTGCTCCACTCCATGAAAGAGTCTGGTTTTGACCATCCGACCGTTGTTTTGGAGCCAAATGGTTTCTTACCAGACGGTGTCGAGTCTCCCTTTATCTATTTCTTAGGACAAGCAAAAGGGGAGAAGCGGGGACGCTACTTTAATGAAGTTCCAGTGCCTGATTTCTGGGAAGTTTCTGGGGATAACAGTTCGGGGAAAGTGACCTACTATGGTCAGGAAAAGGCTCGGATTGTGTACCATGCTGCTTCCTATAAACGCATCGTCGAGCGCTTAGAGTGGTTAGATGATAAGGGGCAAGTGGTCATGATTGAGCACTATGACCAATACGGCCGTAAGATTGCTGTAACGACTTGTGGTGATCAAGGTCAGCATTTGGTGACCACTTATTTTGAAGGGGATACCGAGCGCTTGACAGAAAATCACCAAACAGGGGATTTGATCTTGACCTTGGACCATCAACCCATGCGGATTTTCAAGAATCGCTTAGATTACTTTGTCTTTTATCTAGAGTATCGTGGTTTTGATCTAGATGGTTTGGTCTACAATACGCTGGCTACCTCCTTTAGTATTAGTCTCCAGCTGGGCAATAAAGGCATCAGAGGACGCGACGTCTTGGTGTGGCAGGAGCCTCTTCACGACAGCCTTCCGGGCAACATGCAGTTGATTCTAAAGAGCCCAGAAATCCGTACCAAGAAGATCTTGATTCCGCAAAACGCGACCTATCATCGCGCTTTGCAGTTGACCTCGCAGGACCAGCATAGCTATTTCGGTCCCCTTGGCTACCTGTATGATTTCAAGGTGAAAGACGATATCCGTAAAGACGCCTTTGTCTTGACCAATTCGGATCAGATCGAAGCCTTGACTTACCTAGTAGAGAACTTGCCAAATGTGACCTTCCGTGTAGCAGCTTTGACGGAGATGTCTGCGAGCCTCTTGTCTATGGTCCGCTATCCAAATGTGGTCTTGTACCAAAATATCAGTCAAGAGCGGATCAAAGAGTTGCTTAAGGTCTCTAGTATTTATCTAGATATCAACCACTATGCAGAGGTGCAAGGCATTGTTCGCAAGGCCTTCGAACACCAGCAAGTCATCCTTGCCTTTAGCCATACCCTGCATGACTGCCACTTCCTCGCACAAGCCAATATCTTTGATCAAGGAAAAGAAGCAGATATGGTGGCCCGTATTCAGGAAATCTACCAATCCGTGGATAACTACAGAGAAGCCGTCGCGCAACAAATTGCCCAATCAAGTAGCGTTGAGCCAGCTGTTTTCAAAGCTCGCTTGCAAGAAGGGATAGGTGGACACAGTGAGTGATCGTAAGAAAGATTTATTTTACAAAGAAGTAGAAGGGCGGATGGAGTCTCTCAAACGCCGTCCTGCCGAAAAAGAAAAGACGACACGTTCTGAAAAGATCAATGTCACTTTTAATGTGATCATTGGTTTGGTGATTTTGTTGGGAGTTATTTTTACCCTCTTCAGAGTGTTAGGAGGATCCTAAGATGGAAATGGTATTTGCAATCGGGATCTCGATCTTATCCCTCGCTCTTGTAGTTCTGATCACCCTGCAGCCTCGCCAACAACAATCGCTTTCAACAGATGCGACCAGTAACCTAGGAAAGCCAAGTTACTGGCGGTCTCACCGTGGACTCAAGTTAGCGACCCTTGTTGTTAGTATCGTCTTTCTCGTATCCTTATTTCTTTATATGATGGTCGTACAGGCCTAGTTTCTAATAGAATGGATAAAAGAAGTTGGTATTCTCCGACTTCTTTTAGAATGTAATCCATCTGTTTCTTACATAATGCAACCTAAATGATACTTAAAAAATTAAAGAGATATCTACAATTTGAAGAGGCTGGGACAAAAGTCCTAGCCTCTCAATTATTTTTGGATTGTCGATCAAGACGCAGAGGTTGATGGGCTCTACTACGCTGATTTCATCAGCTTTTACAGCCCTACTCAACTGTGCGGAGGTGGGACGACGAAATCGAATTCTAACGAATTACCGATTTCTGTCCCAATCTCTTTTTTTATCCTGCTTCCTTCTCTTTTATGGTATACTGAAAGCGACAACATGATTGGAGCTTCCGATGAAAAAGATCCCCTTAGTATTTTCAGGCTGTCTGTTAGGACTGGTTGGCGCTGGAAACCTTCTCGCAGACTCGCTACCCTTCCTTGCCCATGCCTTTAGTCTGACAGGTTTGTTCTTCTGGTTTTTCTTTGTCGTTTATCATGCGATTCGTTGGCAAGAAACCAAGATAGAACTCCAACAACCAGCTCTTTTATCTGGGATGGCGACTTTTCCCATGGCAGGGATGATTCTATCCACCTATCTTTTGCGCCTCTTTCCTGCCTTTGGAGGTCTATCACAGTTGGTCTGGTGGTCTGCCTTTCTCTTGGACCTGGGCTTAATTCTCTATTTTACCAAGACCCATGTCCTAGCGCGACCAAGAGCCAATGCCACTCCCAGTTGGACCGTTCTCTATGTGGGCATTGCAGTAGCAGCTTTGACCTATCCCGTTGTGGGAATTAGGGGGATTGCTTATTTCGCTTTAGTGATTGGTTTTGGTTTGACCTTTCTTCTTTATCCCCTTATCTATCATGATTTGAAGCAGTCTCCCTTACCCAGTCATCTGTTGGGCCAAGAAGGCATCTATTGCGCTCCATTTTCCCTTCTGTTAGCAGCTCTGGTTCGTGTGGGTGGAGCAAGCCTTCCTGTCTGGTTCTTACTGATCATGGTAGTGGCCTCGCAAGGTTTTTATTTCTTTGTTTTGACGCGCCTACCGAAAATGATCAAAGAAGGTTTTCAACCTGCTTTTTCAGCGCTGACCTTTCTAACAGTCATCACAGCGACCTCTTTGAAAATGGCCCAAGGCTTATTGCAACTGCCTTTCTTGACAGGTCTCGTATGGATGGAAACTCTTCTTTGTCTCTTGATTTTAGTCGCTGTCTTAGGTGGTTATGTGGCCTATCTCAGAGAGTAGGAAGTCATCCTTTTTCATTGAAACCTAGTCACGATTATGGTAAGATGCACTATACGATTTGTCATACTTTATAGGAAAGGTATCTATGAAATTCATCAAAGGAAAGCTCTCACTGCTTTATCCCCTCTTTCTGCTCTTGTTTTATTTTTATGTTCGGCCTCAATTTCGCCCCTTGGCCCAGTATGTCTCCAATAGTGTAGCAAGTGCCAATAGCTATTATTGGACCTTATTTGGCCTAGAAGGCCTCTATGCAGTCTTTACAGGATTTTTGGTCTACCGTTTTTCTAAAAAAGCGCAGTTTAAGCTGGGGAAGAACCCTTTTCAAGCTCTGATAGAAGCCGTTTTTGCGGCTTGTTTGGTTTACTGGTTGGACTACTTCATCAGTGGTTTTGTCCAAGGACGGGCGGCCGTTTTGAGTCTGTTTCCACGGGAAATTAGCCCCACAGGGGTGCTTATCCTAGTGATCGCAATGGTCGTCATCCGGCCAGTGACAGAAGAGCTGATCTTTCGTGGAGCCTTGGTGAATGCCTACCTCAAAGGCTGGAAACTCTATGCTGAGATTTGGCTTCCAGCCCTCATATACAGTGGCCTACATTTTCTTCACAATCCCTTTTCGCTAGGAGCTTCTATCATCTATCTCCTGCCGAGTGTGATTTTTGGGATCCTGTATTATCGGAGTAAGACGCTCCTTTCTCCAATTTTAGCTCATATCTTGCTCAATCTCTACTACACCTTGCCTTTACTTTTATCTGTATTTAAGTAGCAACCGATTTCCTGAGTGAGATTGGTTTTTTTTGAAAATATGGTATAATAGAATAAATTTAATAGAGGGAGTTGAGGTTTGAAAAAAAGCTACCGCGTCAAACGTGACAAAGATTTTAATGCTATTTTTAAAAGTGGTCAAAATGTTGCCAATCGGAAATTCGTTGTTTACCGCTTGCGCAAAGACCAACCGCATTTTCGAGTCGGCCTGTCTGTTAGTAAGAAACTGGGAAATGCTGTGACCAGAAATCGCATCAAACGTTTGATTCGCCATGTTTTGATCAAACACCAAGCCTTCCTTACGACCGATGATTTTGTTGTCATTGCTCGTAAAGGAGTGGAGGAACTCGACTTTCATCAAGTAGAGAAAAATCTTGTACATGTCTTAAAATTAGCACATGTCTACCAAGAAAGGGAATAATGTGAAAAAGAAACTGAAGTTAACTGGATTATTAGGAGCGGCCTTATTGGTCTTGACAGCTTGTGGAACCTCTCAAGTGACAGCTCAGTCGACGGGTGGTTGGGAACGCTTCGTCTACTTCTTTGCAGAAGCTATCCGCTTCTTGTCCTTTGGTGGAAGTATCGGTGTAGGGATTATCGTCTTTACCATTGTCATCCGGACGGTCCTCTTGCCTCTCTTCCAATATCAAATGAATTCAACCCGCAAAATGCAGGAAATTCAACCCCTCCTCAAGGAATTGCAAGCTAAGTATCCTGGGAAGGATCTTGATAGTCGGACCAAGCTTTCTGAAGAGATGCGGGCCCTTTACAAGGAAAAAGGCGTCAAAACGTCTTCAGCCTTCCTTCCTCTCTTAATCCAGATGCCGGTCTTGATGGCCTTGTTCCAAGCGCTGAGCCGTGTCGAATTTCTTAAAGTCGGTCACTTCCTTTGGTTGGACCTTGGTGCGATTGATCCGACTTATATCTTGCCGGTTCTTGCAGCACTCTTCACATTTTTCAGCAGTTGGTTGACCAATAAAGCCATGCCAGAGCGCAATGGTAGTGCGACAACCATGATGTATGTGATGCCTGTGATGATCTTCTTCTTTGCCTTGTTCTCAGCCAGCGGGGTCGCACTATACTGGGTGACTTCCAATGCTTACCAAGTCGGGCAAACCTATCTCTTGAACAACCCCTTCAAGATTATTGCAGAGCGTGAAGCAAAAGAGCAAGCTTCGCGCGACATGGAAAAACAAAAACGCCGTGCCCTAAACAAAGCACAGAAAAAGAAAAAATAAGAAAGAGGTGGACATATGGTCCTATATACTGGAGCAACTGTTGAAGAAGCGATTCAAAAAGGTCTGAACGATTTAGATATTCCTCGTATGAAGGCACATATTACGGTTGTAGCGCGTGAAAAGAAAGGTTTTCTTGGCTTGTTTGGGAAAAAACCAGCCCAAGTAGAGATTGAGCCGATTGCAGAAACAACTGTTGTGAAAGCCAATCAAAAAGCTGTCAAAGGTGTCCCAGATGAGATCAATGCGCAAAACGAACCGGTTAAGACTGTGAGCGAAGCAACGGTTGATCTCGGACGCGTCGTAGCAGCGATCAAAAAGGTCGAAGAAGAAGGAGAAGTTGTCTCTGAAGAAATCAAGACAGAAATCCTGAAACATGACAAAGAAGCAGATACCGTTCTTGAAGAAAAAGGGCATGAACATATCCTTGAAAAAGTCAAAGAACCAGCGACAAAAGAATCAAGTGAATCTGATTTCTCAAATCTTGGTATCGAAGTAGAGGAAAACTACAATATCGAAGAAGTCGTAGCTGATGTGACAGCCTATGTTCAAACAGTGCTCGATGAAATGGATGTGGATGCGACTATCTCAAGTAGTCACAACCGCCGTACGGTCAATATGCAAATTGATACCAATGAACCAGGACGTGTCATTGGGTACCACGGAAAAGTCTTGAAGGCTCTTCAACTTTTGGCGCAAAATTACCTCTATAACCGCTACTCAAAGAATTTTTACATTACCATTAATGTTAATGACTATGTAGAACACCGGGCAGAAGTTCTTCAAAGCTATGCTCAGAAGTTAGCAACGCGTGCCCTCGAAGATGGGCAAGCCCAACAGACAGATCCGATGTCAAACAGTGAACGCAAAATCATTCACCGTATCGTCTCTAAGATGGAAGGAGTCACTAGCTACTCTGAAGGGGAAGAACCAAACCGTTACGTGGTGGTAGACATCGAAGGATAATCTAGCTATTATTTCCCATAAGGGAGAGACGGGATTGAGCCGATCTCTCCTTTTTTGTTATGATTAGAAAGGAAGCAGATGACATTTGCAGCGATTCGAGAGTTTTTAAAGCTTCAAGGAATTCACTACCAGGCCCCAGCGAAGGCAGGCGTGCTAGCCTCAGAGATGGAGCAGTATCGTGCCCTAGCTCAAGCGGCTCGTAAGGAATTCACCGATTTAGTCTCAGCCTTTCAGAAGCGTCACCCCTACTTAGAGCAAGATCGGACTAGCCAATGGATGAACCAGGCTCAAATTTTGCGGCCTCATTTTTGGGCTTATCTAAGAGGCGAAGGGACGATGGCAGAGCCCATGTTTGCCTTGAGGCTTTATGGGGATGCAGCTGATTTTGGTGTTTCCTTAGAGGTGAGCTTTATCGAGCGAAAAAAAGACGAGCAGAGCCTTCAAAAACAACACAAGGTTCTCACCCTTCCCATCACTCAGCCAGTTTATTATTTCGCCCAGAAAAATGGAGAGAGTCAAAGGGTAGAGGGAACAGAAAAGAATCGCCATGATCTGTTACAAGCAGTAGCAGACGGAACGGTTCGTAAGGTCCTCGTCAAATACGATGTTTCTCTAGTCGAGGAAGGTTCTCTTGAGGATATCCTGGAACAGTTGCAAGAGGCGCTGGTGGCTCTGGAACCCTATTACTTGGCAACCCGTCAGGTGTAGAAAGGTTTTCTCCAACCTGTATTTGTAACAATTTTGCCATAGCTATTGACAAATAGAGCTGAATCCGATAGAATGGTAAAGTATGTTTAGTAACTGATCACAACTAGCCGGCTAAACGAATACAAAATCTATGAGGAGGTATTCATCGTGAAACGTACTTATCAACCAAGTAAACTTCGTCGTGCGCGCAAACATGGTTTCCGTCACCGTATGGCAACTAAAAATGGTCGTCGCGTATTGGCAGCTCGTCGTCGTAAAGGACGCAAAGTTTTGGCTGCTTAATTCAGATAAAAACCTAAAAACCAGTAGAAACTCGAGACTACTGGTTTTTGTTTTGTCCGAAAGTGAATTTAGAGGCGCTTTCTGCTATAATAGAAAGAAGAAAAACTCGGAAGAAAAGGAAGATCATGCAGATTTTTGATACCCACACTCATCTCAATGTGGAAGAATTCGCAGGAAAAGAACAAGAGGAGCTTGACTTGGCCAAGGAAATGGGTGTTGTAGCCCACAATATCGTTGGTTTTGACAAACCGACGATTGAGCGTGCCATGGAGTTGGCAGATCAATATCCAGAACTCTATCTCACGCTTGGTTGGCACCCCACTGAGGCGGGCGATTATACTCCTGAAGTGGAGGCCTATTTACTTGAACAGCTAAAACATCCCAAAGTCGTCGCACTCGGAGAAATCGGTCTGGATTACCACTGGATGACAGCGCCAAAAGACGTCCAAGAAAAGGTTTTTCGTCGTCAGATTCAATTGTCTAAGGACTTGGACCTCCCCTTTGTGGTGCATACACGCGATGCTTTAGAAGATACTTATGCCATCATCAAGAGTGAAGGAGTCGGGCCTCGCGGTGGGATCATGCATTCTTTCTCAGGAAGTTTAGAAGAAGCTAAACGCTTCATGGATTTGGGAATGATGATCTCCTTTTCTGGAGTGGTCACTTTTAAGAAAGCCACAGATGTCCAAGAAGCGGCAGCTGGCCTTCCGTTAGACAAGATCTTGGTTGAAACAGATGCCCCTTATCTGGCGCCAGTTCCCAAACGTGGTCGGGAAAATAAAACAGCCTACACTCGTTATGTAGTAGACTTCATTGCAGGACTACGTGGCTTAACAACAGAAGAAGTGGCTCAGGCAACCTATGACAATGCAAGAAAGGTATTTGACCTTGACTGAGAAAAGAAAAATACCAGAAGTGATTGTCGTGGAGGGCAAGGACGACACAGCCAATCTCCGTCGTTTTTATGAGGTGGATACCTATGAAACGCGAGGTTCTGCGATCGATCAAGATGACTTGGAACGAATTGCTACCTTGCAGGAGTTGCGTGGGGTCATTGTCTTTACCGATCCAGACTACAATGGCGAGCGCATTCGCAAGATCATTATGCAAGAGGTGCCCCAAGCCAAACATGCCTTTTTAAATCGTGGTGAAGCAGTCCCCAAATCCAAGACCAAGGGGCGTTCTCTTGGAGTGGAGCATGCGAACTTTGAAGATTTAGAAAAAGCCCTAGCTGGACTGGTCGGGTCTTACGAAGATGAAAATTTCTTTGATATCACAAAGACCGACTTGATGCGGCTTGGACTGTTGATGGGAAGCGATAGTCGCAAACGGCGGGAATATCTAGGAGAAGCCTTGCGCATCGGCTACTGCAATGGCAAGCAATTACTCAAACGCTTGGAGTTGTTTGGAATTAGTTTGGCTGAGGTTGAAGCTACCATGAAAAGTTATGAGAATTGAGAAACTCCCCAAAAAGCAAGGGGAAGATGACACAATAGAAGTAAGTATATACGGTTTAATCAGACTTGGTTGCAAGCATTAGAAAAGTGACTCCATAGGATTTGTTATGAGTGTAGATAATGAGGATAATTTATGGGAATCTTCGATTTTTTAAAAAAGACAGAAACAACTGAAGCAACAAACAAAACAGTAGAGTCAATTGACAAAACATGCTTGGGAGTTCTAGAACTATTTCCGATAAAGGAGACGAATGAGTTATTGATTATTGGGAGCTTAGAGGGCGGACTCAAGGTTGGGGATTGTCTGCAATTTTGCAATCCCGATCGAGGTATGGACGCACTTGGTTCTGTAGTCGTGAAAAAACTCATTAATCAAAATAAGGATGTAGATGTTCTCACGGATGAATCTCTAGCTCATTTGGTCATCGATATGGAAACTTCCTTGGTTAATCTTAAAAAGGGAAGTGTTCTCTATAGTTATGGTGTCGATGAGGAACAACGGCTATCAAGCTATACAGATGCTCTTTATAACGCGTTTGTAATTGTCCAAAAAGGTCAAATGTCCAATGAAGACTATCAAGCCGCTAGTCTTGATGATAGCATAGAAATATTGCGCCTCTTTTTATGGGAGTGCCGTCAAAATCAGAAAACGGAAAGTGAAGAAAGCTATCAAGCTAACACTCGAAAGCTAGAACGCCTAGCAGAAATCGTCAAGGACAAGTTGTTAGCAGCAGATTCGATTTACGCGGTCTTTTCAGAAAAAACGGGGGAAGCGTATCTTTTCTCAACGACCTATGATAAAGGTGAAGAGGGCTATCTCTGTTCAGACCCGATGATCATGCTATATACGCCGCGTTGGTATCACCAATTTAAGGAAACCATTGATCGTCGACCAAATTCAGTTGTGAAACTGATTGAAAATACAGCAGATAAAAAAGGAATTGAGAATTTTCTTGGGACAGCCTTTTACTTAAATGGAGCTTTGGGAGCAGCCTTTAATACCAAGGAAGTCAGCATTAGTGCTTCTGTTTTGGTTCAAAAACCAGATTTTTCGAACCTACCAGAGATACAAGTTCCTGTTATGAATCCTGATATTGTAAGATGGATGCTGTTGATGGGGCAGATGGATAAGCCTACAACAGATGACGAAGAAGTAATATATAAGCTCTATTATAAATTCTTCTCAGCAGCCATGCCAAAAGCCAAACTCCTCATTCCTTTAAATGCTACTTCGGGATTCCCCGATAAGAGTCAGGGAGCCAACTCCTTTGTATTGAAAGAAGACGCTAAGTTCAGCATCCCAGTCAGAGAAGGAAAAGATGGGCGCAACTCTGTGCCGGTATTTACTGATTGGAAACGTCTGCGAATGGTCTTTGATGAAAAGTGGAATGGCATGATTGAAGAAGCTGGCGGTATGATTGAAGGCTTTGACTATGCCATAAACCCAACGGAGTATTATGAAGCAGGTGCCTATGTTAGCCTAACAGCTTTTAAGGAAATGCAACAGTTTAGTGAGGAACTGGAAGGCAGAGATAAAGATTAGAGAGTTTCTTTCATTGGGAAACTATATAGTTTTATCTACATCTTACCTGAACCACTACCCTTTTTCAAAGATTTTGAAAGGAAATGGAATGGCGAATAGAAGTTATATTTACTTAAAAAACGGAGATGAAGCTCGTATCTTAACAGAGGGAATTTACACGATACCTTATTTTTGGCAATTGTTTTGGGATGAAGAAGATTTAAAAGCTCCTATTGCTCTCTGGGAAACAGCAGAAGAACTTGAAGAAGATGAAGAACAAGCAGAAAGATTTTACCAAGAGCAGAATGTAGATATCTTGCTTCCTATTGAAAAATTCCAGCAAAACGCCCTCCAAAACCGGTCTTTTTTAGAAGAAAATGCTTCTCAGACCTTACAATTATATGATGCCTTTGTTCGTTATATTCTTGCAAACGTAAAAGATGATGATGTGCTCGGATATGATGTCTTAGATGTTGTTTTTATGGACCAAGTGTCTGTTGTTTCTGATAAACTGTTAAAAAATATACGAGCTATTCGGGAAAATCAACCCAAAGATTTAGATTTTTCTTTGACAGAAAAGAACTTAATTGGTCTTGCTATGGGCTTTCCTGATTATTATGCTTCAGAATTATTGCCAGAAGACAATATTCTAGATTCGGTTGCCTATCAGGATGAACTGAAGAAAATGAATCCCCAAGAAGATAAGAAAGCGCTCGATATGACTGGAGCCGATTCACAAGGGAACAAGTCTCGTGTTCTTTTAGTGTTTTGGATTTTGTTGGCACTAGGAATTATGTGGATTTTATATATTGTTTTTAGCTAATAAATAGAAAAGAGAATACATGAGAATTGCAGATTATAGCGTGACCAAGGCAGTGCTGGAGCGTCACGGATTTACCTTTAAAAAATCCTTCGGTCAGAACTTCTTGACCGATACCAACATCCTTCAAAAAATTGTGGATACGGCAGAGATTGATAAGCAGGTCAATGTCATCGAAATCGGTCCTGGAATTGGAGCACTTACTGAGTTCTTGGCGGAAAATGCCGCAGAAGTCATGGCCTTTGAAATTGATGACCGTTTGGTTCCCATCTTAGCGGATACCTTGCGGGAGTTTGGCAATGTAACGGTTGTCAACCAAGACATCCTCAAGGTAGACCTCAACCAGTACATCGCAGAGTTTAAAAATCCAGACCTTCCGATCAAGGTGGTGGCTAACCTTCCTTACTACATTACGACTCCGATTTTGATGCACTTGATCGAATCCAAGATTCCTTTCCAAGAATTTGTGGTCATGATGCAAAAAGAGGTGGCAGACCGCATCTCAGCTGAGCCCAACACCAAGGCTTATGGTTCTTTATCCATTGCAGTCCAATACTATATGACCGCTAAGGTAGCTTTTATCGTGCCCCGCACCGTCTTTGTGCCAGCACCAAATGTCGACTCTGCCATCCTCAAGATGGTCCGTCGCGAAGAACCAGCAGTAGCAGTCAAGGATGAAGATTTCTTCTTCTCTGTCAGCAAGGCTAGCTTTGTCCACCGCCGCAAAACACTTTGGAACAACTTGACCAGTCGCTTTGGAAAGACCGAAGAAGTAAAGGCTAAACTGGAAGCAGGGATCCAAGCAGCTGGATTGAAACCATCTGTACGAGGAGAATCTCTTAGCTTAGAAGACTTTGCTCGTCTAGCAGATGGCCTTCTAGAAGCAGGAATAAAGTAACAGAAAAGACATGAGCTTCGTAGCTCATGTCTTGTTTGTTGTAGAAGGAAAGGACGGGATTTGAACCCGCGCGTGAATAAAAATCCACTTGCCGGATTTCGAGTCCGGTGCCGTACCGAGCTGGGCCACCTTTCCAAGATGCGGAGAAAGGGATTTGAACCCTCACGCCCGAAGGGGCACATGCGCCTGAAGCATGCGTGTCTGCCGTTCCACCACCTCCGCATAGTTCTATTATACACTTTTTAGGAAAAATGCCAAAGAAAAAAAGGAAGGCTCCTTCTCCCTATATCCGCTAAAAGACATTTCATAATGGGCGTTCCATCTTCTGTTCCTATGCATTCAACAAAACGGTCAAGTTCATTTCTTAAATCAACAGGAGGGTTTCTATTTGCGTTTTTCTTATAGAGCAATCCAGCCTTATTTCTCATTTTTTGGTATAATAGATAGTATTAATCTCAAAGGAGTGCGATTTGCAAGGAACCATCGTCAAGGCCTTGGCTGGCTTTTACTATGTGGAGTCAGACGGTCACATTTATCAGACACGGGCTCGTGGAAATTTTAGAAAAAAAGGACAGACTCCTTATGTGGGGGATCAGGTAGAATTCTCTGCTGAAGAGAATTCAGAAGGCTACATCTTGAGCATTGCGCCTCGAAAAAATAGCCTCGTGCGCCCTCCTATTGTCAATATTGATCAGGCAGTAGTGATTATGTCAGCTAAGGAGCCAGATTTCAACGCCAATCTTTTAGACCGTTTTCTGGTTCTTTTGGAGCATAAGGGGATTCATCCCATTGTCTATATTTCAAAACTGGACTTGCTAGAAGATATGGAAGACATCCACTACTACCAAGGAATCTATCAGGCTATTGGCTATGATTTTGTCTTGTCGATTGAGGAACTCTTGCCCCTTTTGACCAATCAAACCACGGTCTTTATGGGACAGACCGGTGTAGGAAAATCGACCTTGCTCAATAAAATCGCTCCGGATCTAGAGCTTGAAACGGGTGAGATTTCAGATAGTCTGGGGCGCGGTCGACACACGACCCGAGCTGTCAGCTTTTACCATCTAAATGGAGGAAAGATCGCAGATACGCCAGGCTTCTCCTCCCTTGATTATGAAGTGACAACCAGTGAAGACTTAAATCAAGCCTTTCCGGAGATCGCCGATGTGAGCCATTCTTGTAAATTTCGTACCTGTACCCACACGCATGAGCCCGCTTGTGCGGTGAAACCAGCCGTTGAAAGAGAGGAAATTGCGCCTTTCCGTTATGAGGATTACTTGCAATTTCTAAGTGAGATTGAAAACCGTCGCGAAACCTATAAAAAAGTTTCGAAAAAAATGCCAAAATAGGAGACACTACAACGATGAAAACAACGAAAATTGCACCCTCAATTTTGAGTGCCGATTATGCTAATTTTGAAAGTGAATTGAAACGCTTAGAAGCTGCAGGAGCTGACTATGCCCATATCGATGTCATGGATGGCCATTTTGTGCCCAATATCAGCTTTGGAGCTGGTGTCGTAGAGAGCATGCGTCCGCATAGCAAGTTGGTCTTTGATTGCCACTTGATGGTCACCAATCCCGAACACCATATCGAAGAATTTGCCCGTGCAGGTGCTGATATCATCAGCATCCACGTAGAAGCTACTCCCCATATTCACGGAGCTCTTCAAAAAATTCGTCAAGCAGGTGTGAAGGCTAGTGTCGTGATCAACCCAGGGACTCCTGTAGACAGTATCAAACATGTCTTGAACTTGGTGGACCAAGTCTTGGTCATGACCGTTAATCCAGGATTCGGTGGTCAAGCCTTCTTGCCTGAAACCATGGACAAGGTGCGCGAATTAGCCGCTCTTCGTGAAGAAAAAGGCTTAGACTTTGATATCGAAGTGGATGGTGGAATTGATGGCCAAACTATTTCCCAAGCAAAAGAAGCAGGGGCCAATGTCTTTGTAGCAGGCTCTTATGTCTTTAATGGAGATGTTAATGAGCGCGTTCAAACGCTCCGAGATGCTGTAAATGGGTAACATCGCAATACTGGCAGGAGGTGACAGCACGCTCTTGCCGAGAGATCATGACGTTTATGTAGGCGTTGATGGTGGCTGTTTGAAGTTACTGGAACAAGGTCTGCCTTTAGATATAGCTGTGGGGGATTTCGATTCTGTCTCTGAGACCGATTTGCGCCAGATCCGAACCCAAGCCAAGCAGGTTGTTCAATCCGTCCCTGAAAAGAACGATACGGATTTGGAATTGGCTTTGAAAGTGGCCTTTGAGGCCTATCCAGATGCTGCTGTCACCGTTTATGGTGCCTTTGGCGGTCGCTTGGATCACTTTTTGTCCAATATCTTTTTGCCGACCGATCCAGACCTAGCTCCTTATATAGAGCAGATTCAATTAGTCGATGGTCAAAATCGCTTGATCTACAGACCAGCTGGCTGCCATGAGATTCAGCCAGATCCAGCCATGTCCTATATTGGTTTTATGCCTGTTGGAGAAGGTCGCCTAGAAATCACAGGGGCCAAGTATCCGCTCCATCAGGAGAATTATTTTTTGAAGGCCATGTATGGCTCCAATGAATTTTTGGATCAACCGATTCAAGTGAGTCTTGATCGTGGCTATCTTGTCATTGTTTATAGTAAAGACAGAGGTTAATATGAATATCATTCTGCTTCTGATTGGCCTGCTCAATCTGGGTCTCCTCATCTATTTTTTGCAACGGTCAGATGACACAAGACCGGCTTTACGAGAGATGCTGGAAGACCATGAGGATCATTTGACAGACCAGTTGGACTATCGTTTTGAAAAAGAAAGACAAGCAAGCCAGATTGCCAATCAGCAGTTAGAGATCACCCTGACAGATCGCTTAACCGAGATGCGAGTGGAGATCCACCAGCAGACGACGGCTCTGCGCGCTGAGATGAATGAGCACTTTACTAAAAATCGGGACAAAACAGATGAGCGCATGCGCCAGATCCAAGAGTCCAACGAAGTGCGGCTAGAACAGATGCGCCAAACGGTAGAAGAAAAATTGGAGAAAACCTTGCAGCACCGTTTGCAGACCTCCTTTGAGACGGTTTCAAAACAATTGGAGTCGGTCAACAAAGGGTTGGGAGAAATGCAGACAGTGGCGCGGGATGTCGGAACTCTTAATAAAGTTCTCTCCAATACCAAGACGCGTGGGATTATGGGCGAATTGCAGCTGGGTCAAATCATTGAAGATATCTTGACCCCAGCCCAGTATGAGCGGGAGTTTGTCACCGTTCCCCAATCCAGTGAGCGCGTGGAGTATGCTATTAAGCTTCCAGGACAAGGAGAGGAGCCAGTCTATCTGCCGATTGACTCTAAATTCCCACTGGAAGACTACTATCGTCTGGAAGAAGCTTATGAATCCGGAGAGAAAGAGGAGATCGAGCGTTACCGCAAGGCCCTTCTTGCTAGTATCAAGCGTTTTGCTAAGGATATCCAACAAAAATACCTCTTTCCACCAGCGACAACGAATTTCGGAATTCTCTTTTTGCCAACCGAAGGCCTCTATTCCGAAGTGGTTCGCAATCCAGAATTCTTCGATCGCTTGCGTCGGGACGAACAAATTTTAGTGGCTGGGCCAAGTACCTTATCAGCCCTCTTGAACTCCTTGTCTGTTGGCTTTAAAACGCTCAACATCCAAAAGAGTGCAGATGACATTAGCAAGGTGTTGGGATCGGTCAAATCAGAATTCCATAAGTTTGGAGGGATTCTGGCCAAGACTCAGCGCCATTTAAAGAATGCTTCCAATAATATTGATGATTTGCTAACCAGACGGACCAGTGCCATCGAGCGGACACTCCGCCAAATCGAAAGCGATGAGGACCTGCTGGGACTAGATGTATATATAGAAGATGGAGAAGATGATGGTCAAAATTAACCAAATGAAAAAAGATGAATTGTTCGAAGGATTCTATTTGATCAAGTCAGCAGAAGTGCGTCAAACGCGGGCCGGGAAAAACTACCTCGCCTTTGTCTTCCAGGATGAGACCGGTACAATCGAAGGTAAACTATGGGATGCCCAACCTCACAATGTAGAGAGTTTTATGGCTGGGCGCGTGGTCCATATGTCTGGACGTCGAGAAGTTTACAATAATACTCCGCAAGTCAACCAATTAAACATGCGCTTGCCCCAAGCAGGAGAGCCCAACAATCCAGCAGACTTTAAGGAAAAACCACCAGTAGACCCTAAGGAATTGCATGAATACCTGTCAAACATGATTTTCAAAATTGAAAATCCAGTCTGGCAACGGATTGTCCGTGCCCTCTATGGGAAATATGAGAAAGAGTTTTATAGCTATCCAGCTGCTAAAACCAACCACCATGCCTTTGAAGCCGGTCTTGCTTATCATACGGCGACCATGGTCCGCTTGGCAGATAGTATCGGTGATATCTATCCTCAGTTGAATAAGAGCTTGCTCTTTGCAGGGATTATGTTACACGATTTGGCCAAAGTGATCGAGTTGACAGGTCCTGAAAATACAGAATACACTGTTCGGGGCAACCTCATCGGCCACATTGCACTCATCGATGAAGAAATTAGCAAGGTCTTGCAAGACTTGAAGATTGATGACCAAAAAGAAGAAGTCATCGTCCTTCGCCATGTGATCTTGAGTCACCATGGCTTGCTCGAATACGGTAGTCCTGTTCGTCCAAAGATCATGGAAGCAGAGATTATTCATATGATCGATAATTTGGATGCAGAAATGATGATGATGACAACAGCACTTGGCTTAATTGGTCCTGGAGAAATGACCAATAAAATCTTTGCTATGGAAAACAGATCCTTCTATAAACCGAATCTCGATGAGTAAAAACAGCGAGAAATACGGGAATGCTTCTGCCAAAAATGAAATAATCAGGAAAAAACGGCCTTCTGTAAATCAGAATGTTCGTTTTTTTCTGTTCTTATGGTATAATGATAGAAAAAACTACATGGTGAGAAAATGAAATTAAGAAGAAGTGAACGGATGGTCGTGATTTCTAATTACTTGATCAACCATCCCTATGAATTGACTAGTCTCAATACGTTTGCGGAAAAGTATGAGTCTGCCAAGTCTTCCATCTCAGAAGATATCGTGATCATTAAGCGTGCGTTTGAAGAGATGGAAATTGGAAATATTGAGACCATTACAGGAGCTGGAGGAGGCGTGATCTTTACACCGTCTATCTCAGATCAAGAATCCAAAGAAATCGTCGAGGATCTTTGCAAGCAACTGTCTGAAAGTGATCGTATCCTTCCTGGTGGCTACATTTACTTGTCTGATCTTTTGAGCAATCCGAAGATTTTGAATCGGATCGGACGCATCATTGCCAAAGCCTTCCGAGATAAGAAGATTGATGCTGTCATGACCGTAGCGACCAAGGGAGTTCCTTTAGCGAATGCAGTGGCTAATGTCTTGAATGTTCCATTCGTCATTGTCCGTCGTGATTTGAAAATCACAGAAGGGTCAACCGTTAGTGTCAACTATGTTTCAGGCTCAAGTGGAGATCGCATTGAGAAAATGTTCCTTTCAAAACGGAGCCTAAAAGCAGGAAGCCGGGTCTTGATTGTCGATGACTTCCTTAAAGGTGGCGGAACGATTAACGGAATGGTCAGTCTCTTGGCTGAATTCGATTCTGAATTAGCAGGGGTAGCTGTCTTTGCAGATAATGCTGCAACCGACCGGGAATTCTTTGAACACAAATCCTTATTGCGCGTGACCAACATCGATGTAAAAGAAAATAAATTGAGTGTCGAAGTTGGGAATATCTTTGATTAAGAGCAACAAAGGAGGATCAAAAAGTGAAAAGAATTTTAGATCGATTTGATAATAGTCCTTTGTGGATTCGCTTGGTGACAGTTCTTACCTTATCCTTTATTTTGGTAGCTGGCTTGTATACTGTTAAAAAGAATACAGCTGCTCAGGTAACGACAGAAATTCAACCTGCTAAAAAAACAGGTTCCCTTCCAGTGAAAAAGGAAACAAAGGAAGAAAAAGAAAAGAAGGAAGAAAAGAAAAATACAGAAGCTGCTGAAAAAGCAGTCGTTCAAATGGAAACAACTCCAAGTCAAGATTCTGTGAACGCTGCCCAGGCTGCTGTGAAGAAAGTCAAAGATGCAACTCAAAAGCAATCGCTTGAAGCCCGTATCCAATACATTGCTAACTATTATGGACTGACCTATGAGAGTGGTACTGTGACAACGCAGCAGACTCAAACAGACGCTAATGCCAACACGAACGCAAACGCGAATGCTAATGCCAATGACAATGCTAATGCCAATGCTGGAGTAGCTGGAGGCAATGCGACAGTTCAACCACAACAGCAACAACAGAATGCTCCAGCTGCAGCTACAGGGGCAGAAGAACCAGCTCAAGCTGGTCAATAGTGAACTTTTTCGACTTCTTTAAAAAATAAAAAAACATCTTGCAATCAAAGTGCCGTCATGTTATAATAATAGACGGTACTTTTTACTTTTGGTCTCTCAAGAGTGTACAGGGACGTGCTGACAAATGTTGCAAAAGTACACACGGATGGTAGCTGTCACCAAGTGTACCATCACCAAAAATAAAAAATTTCACAGGAGAATGTAGATGCCTACAATTAACCAATTGGTTCGCAAACCGCGTAAATCAAAAGTAGAAAAATCTAAATCACCAGCTTTGAACGTTGGTTACAACAGTCATAAAAAAGTTCAAACAAACGTTTCTTCACCACAAAAACGTGGTGTTGCAACTCGTGTTGGAACAATGACACCTAAAAAACCTAACTCTGCCCTTCGTAAATTTGCCCGTGTACGTTTGAGCAACTTGATCGAAGTGACTGCTTATATCCCAGGTATCGGACACAACTTGCAAGAACACAGCGTGGTTCTTCTTCGTGGTGGACGTGTAAAAGACCTTCCAGGGGTACGTTACCATATCGTCCGTGGTGCACTTGATACTGCAGGTGTAAACGATCGTAAACAAGGCCGTTCTAAATACGGTACTAAAAAACCAAAAGCATAAGGAAAGGGGATAAAGAAAAATGAGTCGTAAAAACCGTGCGCCTAAACGCGATGTATTGCCAGATCCGCTTTACAATTCACAATTAGTTACTCGTCTTATCAACCGCGTTATGCTTGATGGTAAACGTGGTACAGCTGCTTCAATCGTTTACGGAGCTTTCGAACAAATTAAAGAAGCTACTGGAAACGATGCTCTTGAAGTATTCGAAACAGCTATGGAAAACATCATGCCTGTACTTGAAGTACGTGCTCGCCGTGTCGGTGGTTCTAACTACCAAGTCCCAGTTGAAGTTCGTCCAGAACGTCGTACAACACTTGGACTTCGTTGGTTGGTAACAATCGCTCGTCAACGTGGTGAACACACAATGGTTGATCGTCTTGCAAAAGAAATCTTGGATGCAGCGAACAACACTGGTGCAGCTGTTAAGAAACGTGAAGATACTCACCGTATGGCTGAAGCTAACCGTGCATTCGCACACTTCCGCTGGTAAGATTAAGATACTAAGGGCGTTAAAAAAGCGACTGAAATTAGGAAGCTTGACGAAGAATCAAAGATTCTAGGAAAGCTTATCTATTTTCCGAGCTTTTAGCCCAGGTTCAATTGAGCTCGATCAGCTCTTGAACCCAATTCAACTCTTCTTAAAAGTTGGAACCAAAACTTAGCATGAAAACACTGAGAACGGGTAGGTCCTGCCTATCCGTTTTTATTAAATCATGTTATAATAGAATATAGAAATAAAAAATATAGGAGAAACAAACCTCATGGCACGCGAATTTTCACTTGAAAAAACTCGTAATATCGGTATCATGGCTCACGTCGATGCTGGTAAAACAACTACAACTGAGCGTATCCTTTACTACACTGGTAAGATTCACAAAATCGGTGAAACTCACGAAGGTGCGTCACAAATGGACTGGATGGAGCAAGAGCAAGAACGTGGTATCACTATCACATCTGCCGCTACGACAGCTCAATGGAAAGACACTCGTGTAAACATCATCGACACACCAGGACACGTGGACTTCACTATCGAAGTTCAACGTTCACTCCGCGTTTTGGACGGTGCTGTAACCGTTCTTGACTCACAATCAGGTGTTGAACCTCAAACTGAAACAGTTTGGCGTCAAGCAACTGAATACGGAGTTCCACGTATCGTATTCGCTAACAAGATGGATAAAATCGGTGCTGACTTCCTTTACTCAGTAAGCACACTTCATGACCGTCTTCAAGCAAACGCTCACCCAATTCAATTGCCAATCGGTGCTGAAGATGACTTCCGCGGAATCATTGACTTGATCAAGATGAAAGCTGAAATCTATACTAACGACCTTGGTACAGATATCCTTGAAGAAGATATTCCAGCTGAATACCTTGAACAAGCTCAAGAATACCGTGAAAAATTGGTTGAAGCAGTTGCTGAAACTGATGAAGACTTGATGATGAAATACCTTGAAGGGGAAGAAATCACTAACGAAGAATTGAAAGCTGGTATCCGTAAAGCTACAATCAACGTTGAATTCTACCCAGTACTTTGTGGTTCAGCCTTCAAGAACAAAGGGGTTCAATTGATGTTGGATGCAGTCCTTGACTACCTTCCAAGCCCACTTGATATCCCTGCAATCAAGGGTGTAAACCCAGATACAGACGAAGAAGAAGAACGTCCAGCATCTGATGAAGAGCCATTTGCAGCTCTTGCCTTCAAGATCATGACTGACCCATTCGTAGGTCGTTTGACATTCTTCCGTGTTTACTCAGGTGTCTTGAACTCAGGTTCATACGTCTTGAACACTTCTAAAGGTAAACGTGAACGTATCGGACGTATCCTTCAAATGCACGCCAACACTCGTAAAGAAATCGAAACAGTTTACTCTGGAGATATCGCTGCTGCCGTTGGTTTGAAAGATACTACAACTGGTGACTCATTGACAGATGAAAAAGCAAAAATCATCCTTGAATCAATCGAAGTTCCAGAACCAGTTATCCAATTGATGGTTGAGCCTAAATCTAAAGCAGACCAAGACAAGATGGGTATCGCCCTTCAAAAATTGGCTGAAGAAGATCCAACATTCCGCGTTGAAACAAACCCTGAAACTGGTGAAACAGTTATCTCTGGTATGGGTGAGTTGCACTTGGATGTCCTTGTTGACCGTATGAAACGTGAATTCAAGGTTGAAGCTAACGTTGGTGCTCCTCAAGTATCTTACCGCGAAACATTCCGCGCTTCTACACAAGCACGTGGATTCTTCAAACGTCAATCTGGTGGTAAAGGTCAGTTTGGTGATGTTTGGATCGAATTTACTCCAAACGAAGAAGGTAAAGGATTCGAGTTCGAAAATGCTATCGTCGGTGGTGTGGTTCCACGTGAATTCATCCCTGCAGTAGAAAAAGGACTTCAAGAATCTATGGCGAACGGTGTTCTTGCTGGTTACCCAATGGTTGACGTGAAAGCGAAGCTTTACGATGGTTCATACCACGATGTCGACTCATCTGAAACTGCCTTCAAGATCGCTGCATCTCTTGCACTTAAAGAAGCTGCTAAGACTGCACAACCAGCTATCCTTGAACCAATGATGCTTGTAACCATCACAGTTCCTGAAGAAAACCTTGGGGATGTTATGGGTCACGTAACTGCTCGTCGTGGACGTGTAGATGGTATGGAAGCACACGGTGCAAGCCAAATCGTTCGTGCTTATGTGCCACTTGCTGAAATGTTCGGTTACGCTACTGTCCTTCGTTCTGCAACTCAAGGACGTGGTACGTTCATGATGGTATTTGACCACTACGAAGATGTACCAAAATCAGTACAAGAAGAAATCATTAAAAAAGCTAAAGGTGAAGCTTAATTTGCCAAAGCTAAAAAACTCTTCCCAAAATGGGAAGAGTTTTTCTTTGTTCAAAAAGTGAGTGCAAGTAAAAAAGCATCCCTACTATCGATCAAGACTTTGTGAAAAACTTTAATAAAAGAGGTGGTGATCTATGATAAATCTTGCTTTTCGTTGGGAAATAGTTGCTTTTTAATGCAATAAAGTATATAATAGAGACTGTTAAAAGATGTTTGGCGCTGTGTCAAGTTACTCTTTTCACAAAAAAATTTTTTGATTTTCATAAGGAGGAAATCACGAATGGTAGTTAAAGTTGGTATTAACGGTTTCGGTCGTATCGGACGTCTTGCTTTCCGTCGTATCCAAAACGTAGAAGGTGTTGAAGTTACTCGCATCAACGACCTTACAGATCCAGTTATGCTTGCACACTTGTTGAAATACGATACAACTCAAGGTCGTTTCGACGGTACTGTGGAAGTTAAAGAAGGTGGATTCGAAGTTAACGGTAAATTCGTTAAAGTTTCTGCTGAACGCGATCCAGAACAAATCGACTGGGCTAACGACGGTGTAGAAATCGTTCTTGAAGCAACTGGTTTCTTTGCTACTAAAGCAGCTGCTGAAAAACACTTGCATGCTGGTGGTGCTAAGAAAGTTGTTATCACTGCTCCTGGTGGATCAGATGTTAAAACAGTCGTATTTAACACTAACCACGATATTCTTGATGGTACTGAAACAGTTATCTCAGGTGCTTCATGTACTACAAACTGCTTGGCTCCAATGGCTAAAGCTCTTCAAGATAACTTCGGTGTTGTTGAAGGATTGATGACTACTATCCACGCTTACACTGGTGACCAAATGATCCTTGACGGTCCACACCGTAAAGGTGACCTTCGTCGTGCACGCGCTGGTGCTGCTAACATCGTTCCTAACTCAACTGGTGCTGCTAAAGCAATCGGTTTGGTTATCCCTGAATTGAACGGTAAATTGGACGGAGCTGCACAACGCGTTCCTGTTCCAACTGGATCAGTTACTGAATTGGTAGTTGTTCTTGACAAGAACGTTACTGTTGATGAAGTGAATGCAGCTATGAAAGCAGCTTCAAACGAATCATACGGTTACACTGAAGATCCAATCGTATCTTCAGACGTTGTAGGTATGTCTTACGGATCATTGTTTGACGCAACTCAAACTAAAGTTATTGACGTTGACGGTAAACAATTGGTTAAAGTTGTTTCATGGTATGACAACGAAATGTCTTACACTGCACAACTTGTTCGTACTCTTGAATACTTCGCAAAAATTGCTAAATAATTCATGCGTATGAAGAGAGGAGGGATACCTCCTCTTTTTTTGTACTTTTTTTAGGGCTTTCTCATCATATTATAGGAATTGCCAGAATAGATTGACAGTGCTAAATAGATTAGGGTATCCTATTCTTGATTGGAGATTTCTAATACAATGAAATGAAAGCGATTACAGGTCGTGAAGAAAGGAGCCAATAGAAATCGCTCAAGAAAAAGAAAAAAACCATACAAGGAGGTCAAGATGAAAGGTCATCTATTTGAAAAGAAAGAACGATTTAGTATACGAAAATTCAGTGTGGGAGTTTGCTCCGCATTGATTGGGTTAGCATTTTTAGGAACAGGTGCTGTCTCTGCAGATGAGGCGGTTTCTACTAGTGAACAAGCCTTGGAAAGCTCTTCAGCAACGACCGAAGACGTCAATCATCTAGTGAGAGAAGCTAGCGTCTATACTGCAGATGCAGTCTTACCTTCTGCAGAAACGGAAAAACCAGCCGCAGAAGCGCTCACTCCAGAGGCTAGTCCTACAAGTACAGAAGCTAGCTCGACAACTACAGATACTCCAGCTGTTTTAGAGACTGAAAAACCAAAAGCTACTGCTGAAAAAGTGGCTGATTTACCAACCAATGAAGAAAAACAATTAAGACCCAAAGAAGTTAAGTTCGATACCTGGGAAGATCTCTTGAAGTGGGAACCAGGAAAACGAGTGGATGACGATATGAATAGAGCAAGCGTCCCACTTGCGAGTCGTTTTCAAGGGAAACAAATTAATGAACAAGCTAATCCTGAGGCGAAGATCCAAGCACTGTCAAACATGAACTCCAAAGCCAAGGATCATGCGTCTGTCGGAGGGGAAGAGTTTAAGGCCTATGCTTTTGATTACTGGCAATATTTGGACTCCATGGTCTTTTGGGAAGGGCTGGTTCCATCAGCAGATGTGATCGATGCTGCCCACCGAAATGGGGTTCCTATTTATGGAACAATCTTTTATAACTGGTCTAGCAGCATCAAGGATCAAGAACATTTTGCAGAAACCTTGAAAGAAGATAGTGAAGGCTCTAAAACCTTCCCGATCGCCCGTAAATTAGTCGAACTTGCCAAGTACTATGGCTTTGATGGTTACTTTATCAACCAAGAAACGACTGGAAATCTTGTAGAACCATTGGGTCCAAAATTGAGAGATTTTCTTCTTTATACCAAGGAATATGCGAAAAGTCTGAACTATCCGATTAAGTATTCTTGGTATGATGCTATGACTTATGAATATGGCCGTTACCATGAGAATGCGCTGGGAGAATACAACTACAATTTCATGCAGCCAGAAAATGGGGAAAATCCAGTTGATACCTTCTTTGCTAACTTTAACTGGGGCAAATCAGAAGTTGATTATTCCATCAGTACAGCCAAATGGATTAATCGGAATCCTTATGATGTTCTTGCTGGACTCGAGCTCCAAAAAGGAGGCTCTTATAAGACTAATGTAGACTGGAATGCCATTTTAGATGAACATGGCAAGTTGCGTCTATCCCTTGGTCTTTATGCGCCAGATACGATTACAGGTCTAGGAAAGACTGGAGAAGGATACCATACCCATGAAGATCTATTCTGGACAGGTTTCCAAGGAGATCCGACTAAAGGAAAACCAGCAGACCAATCTTGGTACGGTATGTCCAATCTAGTAGTGGACAAAACTCCTATTACAAGTGAAGATTTCAATACTTCCTTCAATACTGGACACGGAAAACACTGGTTTGTGGATGGCAAGATTTCTAAAGAAGGGGAGTGGAACTACCGTTCTGTTTCTGGCTACCTTCCAACCTGGCGTTGGTGGGTAGAGCATAGTGAAGATAGTACACCATTGAAAGGTCGCTATGATTTTGATCAAGCCTACAATGGAGGAAATTCTCTAGCCTTTGAAGGAGATTTAAAAGCCAATAGCAGTCAAAATATCATGCTCTATTCGACCAAGATCCCTGTGACAGAAACGACCAAGTTGAGCGTCTCTCACAAGGGCGGGGTCGGAGCAGCTGCTTGGGTAGCTGTTGCCACCAAAGAAGACTACTCTGAATACGAATGGAAAGAATTGACACCGAGTGCGGATTGGTCTACTCAAACCTTTGATTTGGGAAGTTTGGCTGGCAAGACCATTTATGCTGTGAAGATGTTCTTTGACCATGATACGGATGTCAAAGACTACAAATTTAATCTCGGCCAATTGTCGATTACGTCAAACCAAGAGAAACCAGCGACTCCAGCAGAAGTATCCGTTCGAGCAAAACGTCTACAAAATGCGCAAGAAGCAGAAGCAGTCCTCAATTTTAAAGGGGTAGCAGATGCGGATTATTATGAAGTCTATGAAAAAGATGGCGACAACTGGCGTCTTTTAACAGGGTCTTCTGCGACAACCGTCTATCTACCAAAAATTAGCCGTTCAGCAATTGCTGAAGGAACGACTCAGGACCTCAAGGTTGTGGCAGTGGGGAAGAACGGCCAACGTTCAGATGCAGGGACTGTGGCCTTTGATTGGGGCATGACCGTGTCAGATACCAGTCTTCCAAAAGCTTTAGCACCAAACGTGGTCATTGGAGCGAAAGTGATCGGTTCGAGCTTCCCAGATGCGGATGGTAGTGAAGGCATTGAAGGCATGTTAAATGGGACCATTACCAGTCTTTCAGATAAATGGTCTTCTGCTCAATTGAGTGGAACCGTCGATATCCGCTTGACACAACCTCGGACCATTGTTCGTTGGGTCATGGACCATGCCGGTGCTGGTGGGGAATCTGTCGATGATGGCAAGATGAATACCCGTGACTTCGACCTTTACTACAAGGACGAAGCCGGTGAATGGAAACTCGCTAAGGAAGTTCGTGGCAATAAAGCCCATGTGTCTGACATTACACTTGATCATCCGATCAAGGCTCAAGACTGGCGTCTCCATGTCATTACAGCAGATAACGGCACCCCATGGCAAGCCATCCGGATTTACAACTGGAAGATGTATGAAAGTCTAGATACTGAGACGGTCAACATTCCGATGAAAAATGCCGCAGCGCAAAACCTAGGTAATCATTTTGTCCAAGTCGGTTTCAAAGATGTCCCAGCTCATACTACTCTGACTCTTTATGCCGATAAAGAAGCCACTAGTCCAATTGCGACCATGACAGCCGATCAAGCTGGAAATCTCATCTTTAAACCGCTCGCTTTTGAATCAACCCCGTCTCTTCTTTACTATCGCGCACAAGTTCCTGGTAAAGATATCAGTAATGTTTTGGCGATCGAAGTTCCAAAGAATGATAAAGAGATTGCGGGACTTCAATTTGAAGATGGATTGACTAAGAAGGTCTACCGGGAAGGCGATGCCCTTTCCTTGAAAGGGGCGACTCTCCGCGTTCATTATAAAGATGGCCAAGCAGATCAACTGGTCAACCTCACCAACTCAGGTATAGAGATTCATGGATTTGACAGTAGCAAGCTCGGAGAACAACACCTAGAAGTTTCTTACCTTGGTCAGAAATTGGATAAGACCCTCACTGTTTTTGTGGTCAGTGCAGAGGAAGCAGGTGAAAAAGCAGTTGCTGGTCTAGAATTGACTGACAAACCAAAAGTGGAATATATTGTCGGAGAAGCATTGGAGAAAGAAGGCGGACGCTTTAAAGTCGTCTTTGAAGATGAAACGACTGAAACGCACGCCTTGACAGATGAAGGGGTGGAAGTGACTGGCTTTGATACGACCAAGGAAGGTCGTCAAACTATCACTGTCCATTACAAAGGAGCTAGTACAAGCTTTGATGTCCTCGTGAATCCAAAACCAGCTCTCAACGATGAATACCTCAAGCAAAAATTGGCTGAAGCTGAAGCTGCAAAAGCCAAAGTAGACTTTACTTTTGCCAGTCCTGAAGTCAAAGAAGCCTTGCTAGCTGGAATGGCTGCTTCTGAAAAAGTCTTGAAAGAGCATGACACCAGCACACAAGATCAAGTCAATGAGCAGTTGAACCAATTGACCGCTCTCTTGAAAGCCTTGGATGGTCAAGCCAATCTAGTCAAAGAAAAAGAAGCTCTCTCTGCCCTAACAACAGAAGCGACCGCTCTATTAGCAAGCAAGCCAAATCACCCTTCTGGTGAGGCTTTGCAGGCACTGATTGAGAAAAATAAAGAGCTCCTAGCTTCTTCAGAGCTCACTCCTGAAGCGCTTGCAACCGCAAAGACAGGTCTAGAGACCTTGATTGCGCTCCTGAAAGAAGACAAGCCAGCGGTCTTTGTAGATCCTGCGACTGGAGTCGAAGTTCAATTCTCCAACTTAGAGCCAACCGTTGTCAAAGGACTAAAAGTCGCAAAAGTTGAAGCCAACCAGGCAGAAAAAGAAGAGCTGAAGGGACGAGAAGGAATCGTCTTTGATATTGAAGGCGTGGATGCAAGCGGTCAGGATATCGATACCCACCATCCATCCCTTGTGAAAATCCCTGTGGATAAGGATAAAGAAGTTGAGCAAGTCCTCTTCTTCCCAGAAGGTCAAGCTCCTCAATCCTTGGCCTTTGAGAGAGTTGGAGATGTGGTCATCTTTACAGCTCCTCACTTTACCCACTATGCGATTGTCTACAAGCCAGCAAAAACGGAAGGACCAGATCAACCGATCCAACCAGAAGAACCGGCTAAACCTGATCAGCCTGTTCAACCAGATCAACCTGTTCAACCAGATCAACCAGATCAACCTGTCCAACCAGCTGCCCCAGTGACTCCAGATCCATCTAATCCATTGAAGCCTACAGAGTCTTCTCAAGTGGATCAGTTGACCCCAACGACTTCTACTCAACCGGATCATCAAGAGGAAGAGCACAAGGATATGGTCGATCAAGAGATCCATCAGTTGTTAAGTACCCACCAAGGAACGAACTCACAGCCAACGGTTCAGCAAGAAACAAAAGATGCAAGCAAAGAAAGTCAATCGGAACACTTGCCAAATACGGCAAGCCTAGAAGCTTCCTTTGCAGCTGAAGCTGTTCTTCTAGCAGCCTTAGGCGGCTTCCTCTTGGCTGGTAAGAAGAAAGAAGAGTAAGTCTTTTACAGGATTCTTTTGTTCACTAAAAAAGTCACTCTCAAAAAAACCTCTCTGGTGAAAACCAGAGAGGTTTGATCTTGTATCTAGAAGTGTTGTTCGGATCCTGTGAATTAGAGGGGAAAAGCATTGGATTTTTCTACCTCTTTTACAGCTTTTGTGATATAATTATCATGTATTAAAAAAAGAAGGAGTCATATCTAATGGCAAAATTGACTGTTAAAGACGTTGACTTGAAAGGGAAAAAAGTTCTCGTTCGTGTTGACTTCAACGTTCCTGTAAAAGATGGCGTGATCACTAACGATAACCGTATCACTGCAGCTCTTCCAACTATCAAGTACATCCTTGAACAAGGTGGACGTGCAATCCTCTTCTCTCACCTTGGACGTGTAAAAGAAGAAGCAGATAAAGAAGGTAAATCACTTGCTCCTGTAGCTGCTGACTTGGCTGCTAAATTGGGTCAAGAAGTGAAATTTATCCCAGGTGTTACACGTGGTGCTGAATTGGAAGCAGCTGTTAACGCTCTTGAAGATGGACAAGTTCTCTTGGTTGAAAACACTCGTTTCGAAGATGTTGATGGCAAGAAAGAATCTAAAAACGATCCTGAACTTGGTAAATACTGGGCATCACTTGGAGATGGTATCTTCGTAAACGATGCATTTGGTACTGCTCACCGTGCACACGCATCTAACGTTGGTATCTCAGCAAACGTTGAAAAAGCTGTTGCTGGTTTCCTTCTTGAAAACGAAATTGCTTACATCAAAGAAGCAGTTGAAGCTCCAGAACGTCCATTCGTAGCTATCCTTGGTGGATCTAAAGTATCTGACAAGATCGGTGTTATCGAAAACTTGCTTGAAAAAGCTGATAAAGTTCTTATCGGTGGTGGGATGACTTACACATTCTACAAAGCACAAGGTATCGAAATCGGTAACTCACTTGTAGAAGAAGACAAATTGGATGTGGCGAAAGCTCTTCTTGAAAAATCAAACGGTAAATTGATCTTGCCAGTTGACTCAAAAGAAGCGAACGCATTTGCTGACTACACTGAAGTGAAAGACACTGAAGGTGAAGCAGTAGATCTAGGATTCCTTGGTCTTGATATCGGTCCTAAATCAATCGCTAAATTCGACCAAGAATTGACTGGTGCGAAAACAGTTGTATGGAACGGACCTATGGGTGTATTTGAAAACCCTGACTTCCAAGCTGGTACAATCGGTGTGATGGACGCTATCGTGAAACAACCAGGCGTTAAATCAATCATCGGTGGTGGTGACTCAGCTGCTGCTGCGATCAACCTTGGCCGTGCAGACAAATTCTCATGGATCTCTACTGGTGGTGGTGCTTCTATGGAACTCCTTGAAGGTAAAGAACTTCCAGGATTGGCTGCTCTTACAGACAAATAATCTAAATAGAATGAAAGAGGCTGGGACAAAAGTCCTAGCCTCTTAATTATTTTTGGATTGTCGAGCAAGACGCAGTGGTTGAGTGGGCTCTACTACGCTGATTTCATCAGCTTTTACAGCCCTACTCAACTGTGCGGAGGTGGGACGACGAAATCGAATTCTAACGAATTACCGATTTCTGTCCCGCTATCTTTTTTCTTTCTATTGATAACTGTTCTCTCCTTTCTGAAAATATGGTAGAATAATAGAAATAGAAAGATAGGTGACCATGGATTACTTTAAACGACACAAATTTGATTGGTCCAAATTCCGTTTGGGGATGAGAACCTTTAAAACAGGGATTGCCGTTTTTATTGTACTACTTATTTTTGGAATATTTGGCTGGCGAGGCCTTCAGATCGGGACGTTAACAGCTGTTTTTAGTTTGAGGGAAGACTTTGATAAGAGTGTCCACTTCGGGGCTTCGCGTGTCATGGGCAACAGTATCGGAGGTTTTTATGCCGTGTTGTTCTTCCTTTTAAAAACGCTCTTTCATGGGGCGTATTGGGTGACTCTTATTTTTGTACCCATTGCGACCATGTTAACCATTATGACAAATGTCGCTATGAATAACAAAGCAGGAATTATCGGAGGAGTTTCGGCAATGCTGATCATTACCCTCTCGATTCCTAACGGAGAAACCTTCTTGTATGTTTTTGCCCGAATATTTGAGACCTTTATTGGCGTTTTCGTTGCGATTTTGGTTAATTCGGATGTGGATCACATTCGCGATTTTCTCAAGAAACACAAAAAACCTATGTAAGATTATATAACATTTAATCTTGACATAGATTTTTTTTTCGATATAATAGAATAGAAAGAGGAATGGTATGAAGGAAAAGGAATTACGACGCTCGCTGGCAGTCTTTCCGATTGGCAGTGTTATGAAGCTGACCGACTTGACAGCTCGCCAGATTCGTTATTATGAAGATCAGGGATTGATTTCTCCTGATCGGACAGAAGGCAATCGCCGCATGTATTCGTTGGACGATATGGACCGCCTGCTTGAGATCAAAGATTATATCTCAGATGGCTTCAATATTGCGGATATTAAGAAGAAATATGCGGAAAAAGAGCAAGAGCAAACCAAGGTTGTCAGTCAAGAAGAGATCCGTAAGGCTCTTCATCGTGACATTCTTCAGCAAAGTCGCTTCACATCTTCCCCATCGCCATATGGTCAATTTCGTTGATCATTTCATAAGCTTGTAATCTATTTTAAGGAGACAAAAATGTCAATTACTGCTGCAGATATTCGCCGTGAAGTAAAAGAAAAAAATGTTACTTTTATTCGCTTGATGTTCTCTGATATTTTGGGAACCATGAAGAACGTCGAAATTCCAGCTACCGATGAGCAACTGGACAAGGTTCTTTCAAACAAAGCCATGTTTGATGGTTCTTCTATCGAAGGATTTGTCCGTATCAACGAGTCAGATATGTATCTTTACCCAGATTTGGATACATGGACAGTTTTCCCTTGGGGAGATGAAAATGGTAGCGTAGCTGGCTTGATCTGTGATGTCTATACGACAGAAGGGGAACCATTTGCAGGAGACCCACGTGGCAACTTGAAACGTGCCCTTCGTCATATGGAAAAACTTGGCTTCAAATCCTTTAACCTTGGACCAGAACCAGAATTCTTCCTCTTCAAGTTGGATGAAAATGGAGATCCAACTCTTGAAGTAAACGATAAAGGTGGCTATTTTGACTTGGCTCCAACAGACCTTGCAGATAACACTCGTCGTGAAATCGTAAATGTCTTGACAAAGATGGGCTTTGAAGTAGAAGCCAGCCACCACGAAGTAGCCGTTGGTCAGCATGAAATTGACTTCAAATATGACGAAGTTCTCCGCGCTTGTGACAAGATCCAAATCTTTAAACTCGTTGTGAAGACCATCGCTCGTAAACACGGCTTGTATGCAACCTTTATGGCCAAACCAAAATTTGGAATTGCCGGATCAGGTATGCACTGTAATATGTCTCTCTTTGACCAAGATGGCAACAATGCCTTCTTTGATCCAGAAGATCCACGTGGAATGCAATTGTCAGAAACTGCTTATCACTTCTTAGGTGGTTTGATCAAGCATGCCTACAACTTTACAGCCGTGACCAAGCCAACCGTCAACTCTTATAAACGTTTGGTTCCTGGATATGAAGCACCCGTTTATATCGCTTGGGCAGGTCGCAACCGTTCCCCTTTGGTACGTGTACCAGCCTCACGTGGGATGGGAACTCGTTTGGAATTGCGCTCCGTAGACCCAATGGCCAATCCTTATGTAGCCTTGGCAGTCTTGCTTGAAGTCGGCCTTCACGGGATTGAAAATAAAATCGAAGCACCTTCTCCGATCGAAGAAAATATCTATGTGATGACACCGGAAGAACGTAGAGCAGCTGGAATCACAGATCTCCCTTCTACCCTTCACAATGCCTTGAAAGCCTTGACAGAAGACGAAGTGGTGAAAGCTGCCTTGGGTGAACACATCTACACCAGCTTCCTTGAAGCCAAACGAATCGAATGGGCAAGCTATGCGACCTTCGTATCCCAATGGGAAGTAGACAACTATTTAGATCTTTATTAAGAAACAAGAGTAAAGAGGCTAGGACAAAAGTCCTAGTCTCTCAATTATTTTTGGATTGTCGAGCAAGACGCAGTGGTTGAGTGGGCTCTACTACGCTGATTTCATCAGCTTTTACAGCCCTACTCAACTGTGCGGAGGTGGGACGACGAAATCGAATTCTAACGAATTACCGATTTCTGTCCCACTCTCTTTTTTATCCTCAAAAGGTCACCATAAAACCAGTTGAAACAGTGGTCTCAACTGGTTGTTTTGTTAATTTTCGTCATCTGGCGTGAGAATCATTGGGATAATGATAGGTTCACGTTCCGTGCTCTCGTATAAGAATGGGCGAAGGGCATTAACAATCGCACCATTGACGGTTTGGATATTGGCATCTTTGTTCTTCAAGGCGATACGAATAGCATTGAAGAGAATGCGTTGGCTTTCACGAATCAGATCTCCTGATTCACGCATGTAGATAAAACCACGGCTCAAGATGTCTGGTCCAGCCAGGATCATCTTCGATTTGAAGTCGACAGTCGCAACGGCAAGCACGACACCGTCTTCGGAAAGGTCTCTCCGGTCACGAAGGACAGCAGCCCCGATTTCACCGATACGATTTCCATCGACATAGATATCTTGAGCATTGAAGCTTCCTGCGATACGAGCAGAGTTGGCTGTAAGGGCAAGGACATCACCATTACTCATGATGAAGATATTATCTTTTTCCACTCCGCAATCACGCGCAAGTCCTGCGTGGATCTTCTGCATCCGGTATTCACCATGGACAGGCATGAAGTATTTTGGTTTGATCAAGCGGAGCATGAGTTTTTGTTCTTGTTGCCCCCCGTGTCCAGAGGTATGGATATTGTTGATCTTCCCGTGAATGACCTCTACACCCGCTTCGGAAATCGTATTGATCAATTTATTCACACTGGTTGTATTTCCAGGAATTGGACTAGAAGAGAAGATCACGGTATCTCCTGGTTGGAGTTGCACTTGGCGGTGCGTTCCGTTGGCAATCCGAGAGAGGGCTGCCATTGGCTCTCCTTGGCTTCCTGTACACATGATCAGGATTTCATTGGCCGCATAGTCTTTGATCTCATTTGGCTCGATAATGGTTCCAGCAGGGACCTTGATGTAGCCAAGCTCGATTCCATTGACGATGGCTTTTTCCATCGAGCGTCCAAAGACGACGATCTTACGACCGGTCTTAACAGCGGCCTCAGCAGCTTGTTGGAGACGGAAGATATTCGAAGCAAAGGAGGCAAAAATGATGCGCCCATGGATGCCTTCGATGATCTTCATGATGGATTGGCCAACCACTTTTTCAGAGTTAGTAAAGGTTGGGATTTCCGCGTTGGTTGAGTCTGAAAGCAGACAGAGAACGCCTTCTTCCCCAAGGGCCGCCATACGATGGAGGTCAGCCGGTTCCCCAACAGGTGTGAAGTCAAATTTGAAGTCTCCGGTACAGACAATCTTTCCTTGAGGGGTGTGAATCACAATTCCCAAAGGTTCTGGAATCGAGTGAGTCGTACGGAAGAAGGTTGCTTTAAGATTTTTAAATTGAAGCTCAGTGTTTTGGTTGATTTCGTAGAGTTTGGCATCACGAAGAAGACCGTGCTCTTCTAATTTTCCACGGATCAAGGCGAGTGCCAAAGGTCCTGCGTAGATAGGGACATTGGCTTGCTTCAAAAGGAAAGGAATCCCACCGATGTGGTCTTCGTGTCCATGGGTAATGAGGACCGCTTTGACGCGATCGATATTATCAACGATATAAGAGTAATCTGGGATTACATAGTCGATCCCAAGGAGGTCATCTTCTGGAAATTTGATCCCGGCATCGACAATGATGATTTCATCTTGGTATTCGATCCCGTAGGTATTTTTCCCGATCTCTCCAAGTCCACCAATGGCAAATACACCAACTTCTTCAGGTTTTAAGGTATAAGCCATGGATTAGTACTCCGTTAGTTCAAAAGCACCTGACTCTTTCTCGTAAGCAAGGTGTTGCTCAGAAAGTGGTGTGATAAATTCAATGTTGAAATCTGTGTTTGCTTCAACCAATTGACGTGCTTGGATGCGTCCTTCGCGTTCATTTGGTGCATCAATATCGAGATAAAGTGCATGCGTGGTTTCACGACGAGGGTTCCGGTCTTTTGTTTCCTGATAAAAAACTTTATAAATCATGAAGTAATTTTCCTTTCATTATTTCGGTCCATTTGTTAGCTGCGAAGGAGTGAAATCACTAGAGTTTCCTACTCGCAACTAGTGGACCTGATTCGATACAATTAATTATCATTATACCATAAATAGGCTCTAAGGAAAAGATGCAAGCGAACTGTTGGTAGACGGAAGTTTTATAGAGGGAATGGTATGTAAGGAAGCAAGCAGACGAATTCAACACGTCAAAGAAATAGGAAAACATCTTTTCGTGTTCGGTTTTGAAGAAAGTTATGGATATCTTGTAAAATTATGTATACGTTATAAAGATACCAATGGAGTCGTTTCTAAAATCAGACATCCAACTTCAAAAGTATTGAAATCTATTTTAGAAGATGGATATGGGATTATCGTTCGCTCAAGTGGAACAGAAGCAAAAATCAAGTCTATATCAGTGCAAAATCTGATAGCAAAGCTACTGTAAAAGAAAAAGTAGCAGCGTTAGAAGCCAATGTAAAAAAATTATAATAATCAATGAAATGAGCACACTCACGACGGTGGGTTGCTTTTTCGATGTACGTAGTTTTTTGGTATAACTGGGATTTTCAGGAAATTATCTTGAAGGCAAAAGGACTGTGGTATAATAATCATAAATAATCGTGAAAAAAGCTCTATGTAAGTGGAGAGGAGTCATTTATGAATAAAGAAACAAAACGGTTTTTAGCAGGGAGTGTGGCAATTCTATCTTTAGTAGTGGCAGGATGTTCCCAGTCTAAAACAACACCAGAATCAGCAAAGGAAACAACTGAAGCAAAAACGACGAAACAAGCAGTAGTCGAATATACAACAGATAGTAAAAATCCAGCAGCATCTTTTGACTGGAATGCAAAAGTCGCACCAATGACGAAATACGAACAAACTTTTGTCGAAACAAATAGTGGTAAAACAGTTACGAAGAAATTGGATGGTGTGCAAAAAGCAGTAGATGCCTTGAATGAAAAGAAAAAGAGCATCACTGACAAAAAAGTTAAAGAAGCTTTAAAACTTGTAGATGCAGTTTTTGTAAATCAAGAAAACTTTGATGTGTTACTAAAAGCAACAGGGACATCAAGCCAAGAAGAATTCTTCACACGTATTTGGAATGATTACATGGTGAACTTCTTGAAGGAAGCACGCCCAACATATACAAATGACGGGGAAGTGGAGTATCAAGGAGTGAAGTATCCAATTAAAGTATACGGCCCAATGTACTTAAAGGTAAATACGAATGCCTTAGGAAGAGCTGCGGCCTATACGCTTGAAGATTATAAAGTGGAAGGTGATACAGTATACTTGAAATTAAAAGCACCACGTGTTGACACTTACCAATATGAAGTACAAGCAAGCTATCAAACAAATAATAAAGCGTTCTTTGAGGGGATGCTTCAAGATGCACAAAAAGTCGGACAAACAGACTTTACAAAAGCGCTCTTGTATAAATTTATTTACCGATTAGCAGCCGTTGGATTTAGAGGAGATGGCTATGTCAACTTAGAAGGAATGGATTATTACGATAAAAACAATCACTATTTAGCGATTAAGGTAGACGATAAAGGTAATACAACCATTGATGATAAGAACTTGGTGAACCTTCTACAAATCGATTTGAAGCCAGCAAATGAAGCTAATAAAGCAAAATTTGAATAAGAAAAATGATCATAAAGCTCCTACAATAGTGGGGCTTTTTTATACTTGGAGGAAATGTTGTAAAAGGGGAAACAATATGTTACAATAAATTTATATTATACATTGTGATGAAGTACACAAGTTATAAAGAAAAAGAGGAGAAGTTTATGAAGAAAGAAATAAAGCGCTTTTTATTAGGAGGTACTGCGCTATTATCACTATTAGTAGCAGGTTGCTCAAAAACAAAGACGGATAATGAAACGAGTCAAGTAAAGACAACTAAATCTTCAACAAAAAAGAAAACACCATCTATTAGCGAGTATAAAACTGACAGCAAAAATCCAGGTGCTGCATTCGACTGGAACTTAGTAGGAGCAGGGTTAAAAGACTATAAACGAGAATTTTATGACATAGAAGGAAAGAGAGTTACTAAGTTGACCGCGTCAGTATTAGACGCAGTTGGGAATCTGCAAAAAACAAAGAGTGAGATTACAGATAGCAAAGTCCTTGCTGCGTTAAAATTATTAGATGCTGTATATGTAGACCAATCAAATATTGGAGATTTACTCCAAGCTGCGGGAGTATCCAATCAGAAGGAACTCTATGAAAAAATTTGGAATGAGTATATGATTGAAGATATTACTAAAAATCATCCAACATTCAATAACGATGCGACCGCCGAATTAGATGGTGTCACTTATCCAATTAAGGTTTACGGACCAATGAAGCTAAAAATTTATACGAACTCACTGGCTCAAGCAGGTGCATATGAATTACTCAATTATAAAGTTGAAGGCGATATGGTGTACTTGAAGTATAATGCTCCTAGCATGGAAGGAGATACGCAAGTTCATTATTCAAAAGAACAAAAAAATAATCAGGCTTTCCTTAATGAAATTAAGGAAGAAACAGAAAAATCATCTGGACAAGATTATAATAAGAACCTGATTATGAGAACTATTTTCACTTTAGCAACTGTACAATTTAAAGGGGATGGATCGTTTGGCGTCGAAGGAAGTGGAGAATTTTACGTTAGTGGCCCATATTATCTAGCTGTTAAAGTTGATGAAAATGGAAAAACAAGTATTGATCTTACCAATTTACTTGCTCTCATTCAAATTCACTCTAAGTCAGCCACTGAGGCGAATGAAGTAAAATTTCAAAAAAATCAATAATCGAAAAACCGGTACCCTCATTTAGGACCGGTTTTATTGGATCTATTCTTACCAAGATTATTTCAAAATAACTTGTTTATTTAAGGCACAATGATTGCATGTAATCGTAAAAAATCTCTCTATGTTCTGAAACTCCACTCTTGTTTCATCTTGCCCTGATTCGGTACAATTAGTAGTCATTTACAAGTAAAGTTGGAAGCGGATCTGATGGCAGAAGGGAGGGTTTTTATAGAAGGAATAGGGAGAGAAACCTTCCTCTACCGTTTAGTGCCTAATTGTAGTATAATATGAAGCAGACAATGAGGAGAAAAGATGAAATTATTAGCATTTGATACCTCGAGTAAGGCTCTTTCTGTAGCGATATTAGAAGATGAGACTCTACTTGCAGAAACAACATTAACCATTAAAAAGAATCATAGTATTACCTTGATGCCGGTCATCGATTTTTTGATGCACCAAATCGACTTGACACCCAAGGACTTGGATCGTATCGTGGTATCAGAAGGTCCTGGGAGTTACACTGGACTGCGCATTGCGGTCGCAACCGCAAAGACCTTGGCTCATACCTTAGGGATTGAATTGGTCGGGGTTTCGAGCCTATTAGCCCTAGTGCCAGATGATCTAGAAGGTTTGGTTGTTCCTGTCATGGATGCCCGTCGGAACAACGTTTATGCAGGTTTTTACCAAGATGATCAGCTGATCGCACCAGAAGGACATTTTCCATTTGAGGAAGTCCTAGAGCATGCAGCGACGAGTGAGCAGGTCACCTTTGTCGGAGAAGTCACTGCCTTTAAGGAGCAGATTGCCTCTAGCCTGCCAAGTGCTACTTACTATGAAACCTTGCCAGATGCAGTGAAAATCGGACGTCTCGGTCTCAAAAAAACGCCTGTTAGCCTCCATGATTTTGTTCCTCATTATCTCAAACGGGTCGAAGCAGAGGAAAATTGGCTCAAAGACCACACGGAAACAACGACCTCTTACATCAAGCGCCTATGATGAAAGGAACAATCAAGAAAGGGAGCGTCCAGGATGCAGCTGCCATTCTCGCTGTGATGGAAGATGTCTATGAAGCAAGTCCCTGGAAGTTGGAGCAGATTGAAGCTGATTTAGAGCAGGAATCGACCTTCTATTTCCTAGCTGTGGATGAGGGGCAAGTCCTTGGATTTGTCGCCATTCAAGAGACTCTCTATGAAGCAGAGGTCTTACAGATTGCGGTCAAGCGCGCCTTTCAAGGCCAAGGCTTAGCTCAGCAGTTACTTGCGCAGTTGCCGGACCAAAAAGAGATTTTCTTAGAAGTGCGCGTGTCCAATCAATCGGCCCAAGGCCTATACAAAAAAATGCATTTTGAAGAAATTGCACGGAGGAAAAACTACTATCACGATCCCATAGAGGATGCTGTGATCATGAAGAGGAACCCAAATGAAAGATAGATATATTTTGGCTTTTGAGACATCTTGCGATGAGACCAGCGTGGCTGTCTTGAAAAATGACGACCAACTCTTGTCCAATGTCATTGCCAGTCAAATCGAAAGTCACAAGCGTTTTGGTGGGGTGGTACCTGAGGTAGCCTCTCGTCACCATGTGGAAGTCATCACCGCTTGTATTGAAGAAGCCTTAGAAGAAGCCGGCATTACAGAAGCCGATGTCACAGCTGTGGCTGTCACCTACGGTCCAGGTCTGGTTGGGGCTCTCTTGGTCGGCTTAGCAGCGGCCAAGGCCTTTGCCTGGGCGCATGGACTCCCTTTGATTCCTGTCAATCATATGGCAGGGCACTTGATGGCCGCTCAAAGCGTGGAGCCTTTAGAGTTTCCGCTTTTGGCCTTGCTGGTGAGTGGAGGACATACCGAGCTAGTCTACGTCAGTGAAGCTGGTGATTATAAGATCGTTGGAGAGACACGTGATGACGCTGTCGGAGAGGCTTATGACAAGGTCGGGCGCGTCATGGGCTTGACCTATCCAGCAGGACGTGAGATTGATCAGCTGGCCCACCAAGGGGCTGATATCTACGATTTTCCTCGGGCCATGATCAAGGAAGACAATCTGGAATTCTCTTTTTCAGGGCTCAAATCAGCCTTTATCAATCTGCACCATAATGCCGAGCAAAAAGGTGAAAGTCTCTCCAATGCAGACTTGTCTGCAAGCTTTCAGGCAGCTGTCTTAGACATTCTCATGGCCAAGACTAAGAAGGCTTTGGAGAAATACCCAGTCAAAACCTTAGTCGTCGCTGGTGGGGTCGCAGCCAACCAAGGTCTTCGTGAACGCTTGACTTCTGAGATCACCGATGTTAAGGTCATCATTCCGCCTCTGCGCCTCTGTGGGGACAATGCAGGGATGATCGCCTATGCCAGCGTCAGCGAGTGGAATAAGGGAAATTTTGCTAGCTTAGATCTCAATGCTAAGCCAAGCCTGGCCTTTGAAGGAATCGAATAAGAAAAAGGAGCCAATTGGATGTGCAAGGTCCAATGGCTTTTTTGCTGGGGTCTCACCAACTAGTAGCGAATTTGCGAGTCGAAAGAAAATTCGGTATGATAGAAGGAATAAAAGATTGAGGAGGGCTGGGATTATAAAGCTTTCTCTCTCAGTTGTCCTTTTTCAACCTTTTTTCTTGTGTTATAATAGAGGTCAATGATTCAGAAAGGAGTGAGAGAGTGGAAAAAGATTTTTGGCAGGGGGTGAGGGACGCACTTCCGACGGCTTTGGGCTATATCAGTATTGGCATGGCTTGTGGTGTTGTGGCGTCTCCTTATCTTTCTCCTTTAGAGATGGCCTTGATGAGTGTCTTGGTCTATGCTGGGGCGGCCCAGTTTGCGATGATCTCTCTGATTGCGGCCCACTCTTCGATCTTGAATATGGCTTTGACGGTGTGTTTGATCAATCTCCGTAATATGTTGATGAGTCTGCATACGTCGTCTGACTTTAAGGATGCTAGCCTTGCTCATACCATCGGGATTGGAAGTCTCCTGACCGATGAGAGTTATGGGGTCTACTTGAGTGAGAAGTTAAAAACGGACACCATTACAGTTCCTTGGATGCATGGGAACAATCTAGTAGGCTATGTGGCCTGGATCAGTGCGACAGTTATCGGAACAGCTCTAGGATCTCTCCTACCTAATCCAAAGGCTTTTGGGCTTGATTTTGCTTTAGTGGCTATGTTTATTGGGATTTTTGCAGCCCAGTTTCAAGGAATGCAACTGACAGAAAAGACCAAGACTATGCTCATGGTGCTGTTAGCAGTAGCAGTGAGTTTCTTTCTCTTACTCTTTTTTGTTTCGCAACCGCTAGCTGTGCTAGCTGCGACCTTGATCGGCTGTTTTGTGGGGGTGGTCTGTGATGCGCGTGAATAGTTCTATCTTCATGGCCATTCTGGCCTCAGCCCTCGTTACCTGGATTCCTCGGATCTTGCCCTTTCTCTTAGTCAAATACAAGGGACTGCCGGATCCTGTGACCCGCTTTCTCAAATACCTACCCATTTCCATTATCTTTGCCTTGGTGTTATCGAGCTTAGTAGATGGGAAAATGGGAAACCTCCCTCAGTTCCACTGGTTGGACCTCGTGGTGACTATTCCCAGTCTCTTTGTAGCCTTTCGTTACAAAAACCTGATGGGAACCGTCTTATTTGGGATTGTCTTGATCGCCCTCTTACGATTGGTATTTTAAATACAAAAATATGTTACAGAAAAATGACAATTATTACAAAAAAAACTTGATTTTTGTAATAATTAGAGTATAATGGGAGTCATAAAGATAAAGAGGTGATCTTATGAAAAAATCAATCTTCCGTTGGAGTGCCGCTGTTCTGGTAGCTGCTTCACTTGGTCTAGCTCTCGGTGGTTGTGGTGCAAAGGATAAAAAAACAGCTTCCTCATCCGAGAAAGCATCTACCAGCAAGGTAGAGAAAAAAGCCAAAAGTACTAGCAAAAAGAGTGCAGCATCTTCCTCTCAGGAAAAAGATACAGCTAGCTCTTCGACTCAAGCAAGTAGCGCGACAGCTACAAAAGACTCTAGTAAGAGCGAGAATGCGTCTGCTACGACGCAAGCTACTGTTCCTGCAGAACTGGTGGGAACTTGGGTAGGATCTAGTCCACAAGCAGATGCGATTAAAATGACAGTGGATGCCAATGGTAATGTGACAACAGTGGTTAGCTTCAAAAATGATAGCGAACCAACTCGGACAGCGACCTATACAGCAAAAGCTGTCCAAGCGACTGGAAATATCTACTATTGGAATGTTGAAGGCTTTGATGGGGCTGATGCCTTGCTCCCTGGGATTACAGGCTTAGGTGGAGCCAACTTCCGATTTGAACCTGGTTTTATCTTGGAAGAAGGACACTATACACCGATTGTGTTTACAACAGATCTCAATACAGAATTTGACTACACCAAATACAACGATTTCCGCTTTTCATTAACCAAAGAACAATAAAAAAAGACGAACTCGATAGGACATCGAGTTCGTCTTTTTAGTCATTAGATTATCCAAGATAGATAACTTTGAACAATAGTACAGCTAAGATAGCAGCAAGAATTGGGGCTACAACGGGTACCCAAGCATACCACCATTTAGAATCACCCTTGTGCTCTCCTAAGACAGACTTTGGAAGGAAGGCGTGAACCAAACGAGGACCAAAGTCACGTGCAGGGTTCAAACCAGGTCCAGTAGGACCACCGAGTGATGTGACAAGAGCCATAACAAGGAAACCAAGGGCCAAGTGAGCAATTCCTAGACCAGGGGCATGTGCTTGTGATAAAGCCAATTTCGCTGCTGTTGAGGTAGCATCGAAGACTCCTCCTTGTTCAGTAGCAGCTTTTTGTGCAAGGCCTGCAACTTCTGCACCGAAGAAATTCTTGGTTAATCCAAGTGCACAAAAGAAAAGGACGAAAGATCCTGCAAACTCGTTGATAAAACCATTGATGGTAGCAGCCTTACGTGATTCAGGAGTTCCTTTATCCAAACTAGAAATCGTTGAGAATGTTCCCAAGATGTTGTTAGGATTTTCAGTCTGGAGATAGTATGGACGGTGAGCTGCAACGACAACCAATTGTCCAAACATAGCTCCAAGAAGTTGAGCAGCGATGTATGGTAAAACATTGGCCCATGGGAAGAGTCCGCTAACCGCAAGTCCAAGAGTAAAGGCTGGATTAATGTGGTTTCCTGAAACGTTACCAAACATCAAGGCTGGCATCATGACACCCATTCCGTACCCGATCGCAATGACAAGCCATCCGCTTTGATGACCTTTAGTTCCTTTTAATTCAACGTTTGCAACAGCACCGTTTCCGAGAATAAGTAGCAATGCTGTCCCGAAAAACTCAGTCATGAGTTTAACACTAAAATCAAAATCCATGATTCTAATAATCTCCTTTATAAATTTTATACCAATCCATTCTATCAAGTAAATACTAACTTGTAAAGAATTTTTAAAAATTTTATTTCAATAGATGAATAATAAAGTTAGTGAATTTCTATCAGTAATGAGGGCTTCCTGCTACCCAACCGGTACAGAGGGCGGATGTGATATTAAAACCGCCTGTATGGGCATTGATATCGAGGACCTCTCCTGCAAAGTGGAGTCCAGGAACTAGCTTACTTTCTAAGGTTTTAGGGTTGATTTCTTTGAGGCTAACCCCTCCCTTGGTCACAAAGGATTTGGCTAGAGACATCTTACCAGTGACTGGAATGGGCATTTCTTTTATCTTTTGGATCAGCTCTTCTGTCTGACTAGGAGTCAGCTGTTTGGCTTTTTCAGGGAATCCTTGGGCTAAGAAATCAGCTAGACGCTCAGGAAGAAGGGTTTTGAGGCTATTTTTAATGGCCTTTTCTCGATGCTCTTCGAGGAAGTCTTTTAGATCTTGAGAAGAAGTGGTTGGCAGGAGATCCAGAGACAAGATTTCCCCGCCCTTAACAAAGCTGGACATCCGAAGAGCTGCAGGACCCGAAAGTCCAAAATGAGTAAAGAGAAGATCGTGGGTGATCATGTGTTTGTCATAGCTCAGTGTGATATCTGTTAGCGAGATTCCTTGCAAGGCCTTATGGGGAAAATCTGTCAACAGAGGACTCTCTGCCGCTTCGAGATCGGTGATGGTATGCTTGAAGTGACGGGCAATCTCATACCCATAACCCGTAGAGCCAGTCGATGGGTAAGATTTGCCACCAGTTGTAACGACTAGCTTGTCAGCTGTCCACGTATGCTCAGAAGACTTGATGATAAAGACGTCCTCGGGCTTGGTGACAGAAACCACTTCACAGTTGGTGGCAATGCTAGCACCTAGCTCAAGGATCTTATTCTCTAAGGCTTGAATAATGGTGCGAGATTGATCACTAGCAGGAAAGACCCGGCCATGGTCTTCGACTTTTAGCTTGACGCCATTATCGGTGAAAAATTGGATGATATCATGATTATCAAATTGGGAAAACACACTGTAAAGGAAGCGCCCATTTCCAGGGATACCGGCCATCAAATCGTCTAAGGTTCCGTTGTTCGTGACATTACAGCGACCTCCTCCGGTACCAGCAAGTTTCTTACCGAGCCTTTTATTTTTTTCGATCAGTAGTGTAGGTTGGCCATAAGAGGCGCTGGCAATGGTCGCCATCATACCTGCTGGGCCACCACCGATGACAATGGTGTGAAAGTGAGTCATGTAGATCCTTTCTTGGTAACTTAACCGTTTTTGGTTTCATTGTATCATAAAATGGATGTCATGAATCAAAATAGTAGCTTCAATTTTTGGTAATTTGTTTTATTTTTTTAGAAAAAAGCTTGCAAATTTTCCGAAAAGGAGTAAACTGATAGGGATAAATGGATGTTTACTTCTAAGTCAGCAGAATCGAGGATACGAATTCTTATTGGAAATGATCCATAAAAAGGGAGATGAAGATGAAATTATATGTACAACTGACGATTATATTCACGATTTCATTAATTGGTGAAATCATTTCGGATGGGTTGCACTTACCAATTCCTGGGAGTATGATCGGGCTGTTGATCCTATTTTTATTATTGCAGTTTAAATTATTACGCATGCGCCACGTCAATATGGTAGGAAATTTTTTGTTAGCTAACATGACGATTCTGTTTCTTCCTCCTGCGGTCGGTATTATGGATAAGTTTCATGTGATTGCGCCTTATCTGTTTCCAATCATGTTGATTCTACTTGGAGCCTTGGTCATCAATGTGGCTTTAATTGCAATCGTGGTTAGTTTTATAAAAAATCGTTTTGAGGGTGATTATCCAGAAGGGGGACGCAAGCATGGCTAATTTTGCGAGTAATCCTTTATTTGGGATTGTCTTATCTATTTGGGCTTATTTGATTGGAATGTTAATTTTCCGCAGGTATCCCCATCCAATAACAACGCCACTTTTAGTGGCTACAGCAATCGTTATCTTATTCTTAATGATTACAGGAATTTCTTATAAAGATTACTATGTCGGTGGTTCCCTGTTAAATCAGTTGATTGGACCATCGACAGTCGCCTTGGGAATTCCTCTCTATAAAAGTTTCCATTTGATGAAGCATCATGCACGGAGTATTTTGATCGGCTCAACAGTAGCAGTTATTGTGAATACGATTTTTACAGCCTTGATTGCGAAAGCATTTGGGATGAAGTATTTTCTAGCTATTTCACTCTTTCCAAAATCGGTTACGACTGCAATGGCAGTTGGGATTACTGAAAAAATGCAAGGAATTACGACCATCACTCTTGTGGTAGTTGTAGCAACTGGATTATTAACAAGTGTCTTGGGTCCAACGATATTGAAACTGTTAAAAATAAAAGATCCAGTAGCTATTGGTTTAGCCCTTGGAGGAACTGGACATGCAGTAGGAACAGGGACAGCGTTTAAGTATGGTCATGTGGCCGGTGCTATGGCAGGATTGGCAATAGGGATCACAGGAATTTTGTATGTATTCATTAGTCCAATTGTGGCTTCGATGATTTTATCCTAATACATTTTATTATTTTCTGAGAGAGGCTCAAGAAGGGTCTCTTTCATTTTGTAGTGAAAGCTTAAAAATCAATCTAGAGTGAAAGAAGCTTTTCATGATTACTATCCAAAGCTTTTCCAAGCGTCTAAAAAATGGTATAATGAACTGTAAATTTCAGAAGTTGGAAGGAATGTCATTACTATGATGAATATGCAAAATATGATGAAGCAAGCTCAAAAATTGCAAAAGCAAATGGAGCAAAGCCAAGCAGAATTAGCTGCAACTCAATTTGTAGGGAAATCTGCTCAGGACTTGGTTGTTGCAACCCTGACAGGCGATAAGAAGGTCGTTTCCATCGATTTCAACGCCGCAGTGGTTGACCCAGAAGATACAGAAACGCTTTCTGATATGACAGTGCAAGCCATCAATGCTGCCATTGAAGAAATTGATGCTGCAACCAAGAAAAAACTCGGTGCGTTCGCAGGGAAATTGCCATTTTAAGCAAAGAAAGTTTTCATCAACTAAAAAGAGGCTGGGACAAAAGTCCTAGCCTCTTAATTGTTTTTGGATTGTCGAGCAAGACGCAGTGGTTGAGTGGGCTCTACTACGCCGATTTCATCAGCTTTTACAGCCCGACTCAACTGTGCGGAGGTGAGACGACGAAATCGAATTCTAACGAATTACCGATTTCTGTCCCACTCTCTCTTTTTATTCATCAAAAAATCCAGATAAGTCCAAGCTTCCAAAGGGGTTGGTGGAGAAGTTCTCTTGCTCTTCAAGGAGGGTGCGGCCTTGATCAAATTCGAGGAATTGTTCGTAGACAAGGGCTGTCATGCGGGCGTCTTCTAAGCTATCGTGTGATTTTCCTGCAACTCCCAAAAATTCTGCAACGGTGTGGAGTTGGAGATTTTTAATGCCGTGGAGGTCAGATGGACGACGTTCGAAAGCCTCGTCAAAGACATCGACAGCGTACTGGTCTTCTAGATCCAAGCCATTTTCAAGTAGGGTGGGTAGGTCGCTCTTTTGGGCATTGTATCCGATCAAGGGCCGGTCTCCTACAAAGGCCTTGAATTCGTTGAGGACCTGTTCGAGTTGTGGGGCATTTTGGATCTTGTCCTGGGTAATGCCAGTCAGGCCGTTAATAAAGCTTTTTAGGGGCTTATCGGTGTAAACGTAGGAGTCGTAGTGATCGACTTCTTTACCGTTCGTAAAACGTACGGCAGACACCTGGATGATCTGATAGGCGCCTTCGTATTGGTTAAATTCGAGATCAAAGGCGATATAATCTTCTAATGCTTTCATGGGAAATCTCCTGTGGTAGAAAAGAAAAGGGACTGGTAGGATCCAGCCCCGGATTATCGACGGAAAACGCGTGCCCAGAAACCTTTGCTTTCTTGCTCTTGAACTTTTTCGTTGGCTTGTTCGAGTTCAAGTTTCAAGGTATCGCGGTCGTTCATTGCTTGTAAAGTCAATTGTTGTTGTTGGTCCAATTGCTTGTCTTTTTCAGCAATTTGAACGTCTTTCACGCGCAACTGTTCATCTTTCTTAGCGAGTTGCTCGTCTTTGGCTTTGAGTTGCTCGTAGAGACGGACGATTTCAGCATTTTTTTCATCTACCAAAATTTCCATCAATTCGCGTTGCTTCACATCATCGCTGACTGGCTCATCTTCAAAAATAGTTTTTTTGTAGATTTCTTCGAGCTTAATCAAGCCACTACGGGTTACAACGGTAACCCCTTTTTCGTTTTTTTGGGTATCTTCTGGAGCCAGCGCCTTGACACGGTTATTGACCGCCTGGCGGCTGACTCCTAAAATTTCAGCAATTTCGCTGACAGTTTTTTCAATCGCCATAACTTCCTCTAATATCTTTTTCTATGAAATACTCTATTAGATAGTAACATAAGTAGGCTAAGCTGTCAAATGAAGCAAAGAAAGGCTAAGCCTTGATACCACGATTAGTGGACCTCTGTCATTTCAGGAAGATGGAGGCTTGATTGTGCTAAGTCAATGGTGAGTTGGTAATCGGTTTGATCACGCACAGTGATTTCAAAGTCCGTTGTGTAAAGGACCAGGCGAAGGGTCGCTCCTTTTTCGAGCTTGTAGATGGTTGGTTGGAGATCAAAGTCAAATTCCATCCACTCGCCTGGCGTCACGTCCTCAACCTCTAAGAGATCATGACGATTTTGGAGGTTGAGATAACCTTTCGAAATGACTCGTTGGCCCGCTTCCTTAAATGGCAACTCGGTCAAGTTGTCTAGCATATGGTAGCGACCGTTATCCAGTGTACGGACCGATAAGACTGCAGGATAGGGTTGGAGGTATTTCTTGCTTCCAAGCTCTAAGAGTTGGGCTGAGAGAAGGCCTTTATTGGTGCTGGAGTGAAGTCGTAGGTGAAGGCGAGCTTTCCCGTTGAGGTGCAGGTCTTCTTCGATTGGAAGATCGATGGTTACCTGTTGGGCCTTGTCTTGGTAGAGATCGCTTAAGAAGGTCGGATAAGCCTTGCCATAGCGCTCGTAATCTTTTGTCTCGTAGCGGTTTTGGATGACTTTTTCACCGTCTCCCAGCGAGAAGGTCCGCTGACTTGTTTGATTGCCAAAATCATCCAAGGAAGTCCAACTTTGTTCTCCTGTATTGTCCTGCCAAATGACAGTAGGCAATTCATAGCTTGAATCGTAGCCCAGCAATTTTTTAGAGAGAAGGGCATTCATGCTCTCACGGAAGTCAATGGACTGCCAGTTGTTGAGGTAGACATGGGCACCATTGTGGTAGAAGAGGTGTTTCTTGATGCTTGCTGGAAGGGCTTGGAACATGTTAAAGACGTGAAGCGGTTTGACGTTCCAGTCTTGGGAGCCATGGGTAAAGACCACCTCTGCTTGGACTCGATCAGCATGTAGGAGATAATTGCGATCGTGCCAGAATTGATTGTAGTCTCCGGAAGCGCGGTCCAGCTCTTTTTTGACGCGATCAAGATCGGCTTGGTGGGCCGCATTGTGGTGTAAATAATCCCCACCTAAAAGGTTGCGTGAATAGGTCAATTCGGCAAGGGAATCAAAATCTTCACCTGGATAGCCGCCAGGACTTGTCACGAGACCATTTTCGCGGTAGTAGTTGTACCAAGAAGAGATCCCAGCCTCTGCTATGATGACTTCTAGACCGTCCACACCTGTGGTCGCAAGGCCGTTAGACATGGTTCCAAGGTAAGAGATCCCGGTGGTTGCGACCTTTCCATTAGACCAATCAGCTTTGACTTGGCGTTTGCGTGTGTGATCTGTAAAGGCCCGGCAACGGCCATTGAGCCAGTCGATAACGTTCTTGTAGGCTTCGATTTGTTGGTAATTTCCATTGGTCATCAAGCCTTGCGAATCTTTTGTCCCCACTCCAGATACGTAGAGATTAGCGTAGCCGCGTGGAAGGAGGTAGTCGTTGAGGGTATAGCTGGAATTGATATGGGTGAGAGTTTCTTCAGCTTCATCGACTAGCTCAGCTGAACCGACAGGATCCACCAATTCTAATTGAGGTACTTCTACTTGAATGGTATGAGGTTCTTTGACCTCGAGGTCGACATTCATATTGTAGAGGGCCTTGTCGCTGGCCTTATCGTTGGTCCCTTGGTGATAAGGACTTGCGGTCATAACAGCTGTAATCTTGCCTTCATAGCGAGGACGGATAATGCTGACCTTGACCAAGTCTGGCAGACCATCTTTGTCGGTATCGACCCGACTTTCCACATAGACGACCTCGCGGATGGCATCATGGCTCGTAAAGGTTGCGAGGCTCTTGCCGTTAAAATAGTGATACTGGTTATCTTCAGGAATCAAGCCATCGCTGACCAACTGATCGATGAGTAAATTTCCTTTTACTGTTCGAGTATTGAGAAGGTGATAGAGGTTTTCTACCAAGTTTCCATACTCAATCGGAAATTGGACTTCTTTCAAGAAGCTATCCGTATCTTCAAAATCAATAAAATAGCGGAAACCGAGTAATTGGAGGGCTACTGTGTAAAAAATGTTCGGAGACCATTCGCAGTCAGATTGGATATACGTTAAAAAGTCTGTTTTAGAATCCACCACTAGGTTAGAGAGGGGATAATCTGTATCTTTATAGGTGAAGTAAACCTTGCGGACAAACCATTCAAACAGTTCTTTTTCTGGGAGGTGGGTGGGAAGGTCAAACCCAATTTCTTTTAGTTCCTTAAGAATGTCTTTTTGGTCAACAGATAGATAGCTATATTGATTGTATTTCATAGACTGCTCCTTTTATCAGTTTCTTTTTTCTTTACTTCTTATATTATACTTGATAAAATAGTATTTGTCTAAAGACCTTTCGTCTATAAGGAGAAGGAATATTGAAAAAAATATCTTTTGAACAAGTTGCAAGAAGACGGACCTTATTGTTTGGGGTTCTTGCCGTCATTTTTGGGATTCTCATTTTTCGAAACGGCGTTGGTTTCACCAAATTTTCCTTGGATCTATTAGCCATTTACTTTTTAGTTGATGGACTAGGAAGCTTTCTTCTTCGCTTTTTGTTACGTAGCAAGTCTATTTCCTATAGCCACTCTATTTGGTTTATTTTTCTTTCACTTGCGTTGATCTGGTTGAATCGACTGAGTAGTCTGCCCGTAAACTTAGTTGTGATTTGTTTAGGGGCATATCAGTTGGGGAGTGCCATTGTCTATGGGATCACATTTTGGCTTTATAAGGCCAATCGGGTAAAAGGAGGCTGGCTCTATTTATGGGATGCGCTTTTAAACGGTGGGCTTGGTCTAGCAACTGTCTTGGAACCTGGTTCAGATGGGCACTTCCAATTTATCCTCTTGGGGGCTTATCTGGTCTTGTTGGGGATTTCTAATATTCGAGATGGTATTTTATTTGACAAAGACCAACAAGGCCAAGAGTTAAAACGTCGCTTTCGTATTAGCCTACCGGTTATCTTTGCAGCCTTTATCCCTGCTAAGGAGTTAAAACGGTTTAACCAGTTTCTTCAAAAAGGGAGCTCGGCGGGACACACAGGCCCTTATCGATTGGTGAAAAAAGAAGAAGAGGCAAGGGAATTAGAAATTTTGGTTCATACTTCTGACAGCAACTTATTTGGAGCGATTGGGCATGTAGATATTTGTTATCAGGGGAAGGTCATTTCTTACGGAAGTTACGATCCCTTTTCAGAGCGTCTATTTGGGACGATTGGGGATGGCGTACTGTTTAAAGTGGATAAGGAACCATACATCGAACTATGTAAAAAAGAGAGTCAAAAGACGCTGTTTGGCTACAGCCTATCCCTTACCGAAGAAGAGAATCAGGCAGTAGAGAAGCGTCTAGCTGAAATTGATCAGTTGTTAGAACCTTGGGATCCACCTAGGAGGTTACTGGAAGACGGTCAGCCGACCTACGCTTACAAATTGAAATATGATTTAGGGGCTGAGCTATATAAATTTACTTCTTCGCGTTTTAAATCTTACTTTGTTCTGTCTACTAATTGCTGCCTGTTAGCAGATTCCATTGTGGGACAGGCAGGAACGGCTGTATTAGATGTGCGTGGAGTGATTGCACCAGGGACCTATCAGGATTACTTAGAATACGAATTTGAAGCTCCAAACGGGCGGGTCCATACACGAACAGTATACTAAAAAAAGAAAGACAGATTTTTATTTTTGAAAAATCTGTCTTTTTTGCACAAGATTTCTTGTAAAAAGCCAGAAAATCTTTTACAATAAAAAGTGCTTGGAGGAAAGTATGACAGCAAATCAGATCGTAAGAGTGATCCCAGTCTTGAAAGTGAATAACCGAAATGTCAATCAACGCTTTTATGAAGAGACATTGGGAATGAAAGTATTAGTGGAAGAAGGAGCTCTCCTGTCTTTAGGAGATGCCTCAAAAGTAGAAAAAATCGTCTTAGAAGAGTCACCGAGTATGCGTTCGCGTAAGGTCGAAGGTCCAAAGAAATTGGGTCGCATCGTGGTGAAAGTGGCACAAGCTCAAGAAATTGATTATTTGTTGGCCCGCCAGCCAGAGACAAGCGCCCTTTACCAAGGAGCTAATGGTCGCGCCTTTGAAGTTGTGTCTCCTCAAGGAGATACCATTTTCGTGCATGCGGAAGAAAATCTTGAAAGCCTAGAACCTTTGGAGAAAGCGCCTCTTGTTGAGCTTCCAGAAGATTTCAAAGGTTTGACCAGCTTTGATGTGGACTTTCTTGAGGTCAATGTGGCCGATCTTGCTGAGGCTGAGAAGTTCTATAGCAACTTGCCAGCTTTGGCCCACTTTATCCATTTACAAGAAGCCCAAGGAAAAGATCTCCAAGTTGAGAACAAGGTTACTTGGGATTTGAGCATGATCAAGGTCGAATTGGCATCTTTTGATGTGGAAGACTTGAAAGAAAGCTTAGGAGAAACTGTCGATTTTGTGCACCGTAAGGGAACTTTCTTGATTGCCAAGGATCCAAGCCAGATCGAACTCTGGTTTGAAGCCAATCAAGATCAGGTCCATATTTCTTATGAAGAATAAGAATGGAGTGATGAGCGTGAATGCAATCATCGAAAAAATTACCGAACAAATCCAAGAAGGCATCTATCCAGGTGCCTCTCTTGCGCTTTACCGCGATGGTCAGTGGAGTGAGCACTATCTGGGACTAGCGGATCCTGAAAAAGGAGAGCCAGTAGTGGCTGACCTGGTCTATGATTTGGCTAGTGTCAGTAAGGTCGTTGGAGTTGCTACCATCTGTGCCTTTTTGTATGCGAAAGGGGAGCTTGCGCTTGATCGCCCCTTTAAAGAGCTTTACCCGCGTTTTGCTCATGAGAAGACGACCATCCGGGAACTCCTGACCCATACTTCAGGACTTGATCCTTTTATCCCCAACCGGGATCAATTGGATGCGAGACAATTGAAAGAAGCTCTTGAAAATTTGCAGTTAAAAGAGGACAAGAGTTTTCATTACACCGATGTCAATTTTCTTTTGCTGGGCTTTTGGTTAGAAGACAGGTTTCACCAGCCCTTGGATCGTTTATTTGAAGAGCTGATTTTTACACCTTGGAAGATGACGGAAACACGGTTTGGACCGGTCGAAAAGGCAGTGCCAACGGTTCGTGGGCTTGCTTCTGGAAGTGTCCACGATCCAAAAGCGAGAGTATTGGGTCGTCATGCGGGAAGTGCTGGACTTTTTTCAACTGTTGCTGATCTAGAGTGCTTCTTAGAGCATTATCTGAAGGAGGATTTTGCGCGTGACTTGTCTCAGAATTTTGCGCGTGAAGAGGGCAAGACCCGCGCTCTCGGATGGAATCTAGAGGGTGACTGGTTGGATCATACGGGCTATACTGGAACCTTCATCATGTACAATCGCAAGAGACAGGAAGCTGTGATCTTTTTGTCCAACCGGACCTATGAGAAGGACGAACGGGCCCAATGGATCCTCGACCGCAACTCCTTGATGGATTTGATCAAACAAGAATTTGAACAATAGAAATGGAAGGCTAGGATGATGGATCCTGGCCTTTTACGGTCTGTCCGTGAGAAAGAAACTGGTAGGAGATTCATTTTTGAACTCCGTCTTAGGTTGGATTTCCTTCAAAAGCATCGCTTTTTTGGCTGATTTATATTAAAATAGTAATGACCATAATAGAACGAGATGAATATGAACAAAGAGATAGGCGTCGGAAGGGCGCATAGTAAAATTATCTTAATTGGAGAGCATGCGGTGGTCTATGGTTATCCGGCTATTGCCTTGCCACTCCATCATATCGAAGTGACCTGCCAGATCATCCCGGCAGACAGTCCATGGATTTTGTTTGAAGATGACACCTTGTCCATGGCGGTTTTTGCGTCTCTTGAGCACCTCGGGATTCGCGAGGCCCGAATTCGCTGCCGGATTCAGTCCATGGTACCGGAAAAACGGGGGATGGGATCGTCTGCGGCGGTGAGTATCGCAGCCATTCGTGCCGTTTTTGACTATTATCAAGAGGAGCTGGATGATGAGACCTTAGAAATCCTGGTCAATCGAGCAGAAACCATTGCCCATATGAATCCAAGTGGGCTCGATGCCAAGACTTGTTTGAGTGATCAAGCCATTAAATTCATCCGAAATGTCGGCTTTTACCCGCTGGAGCTGGGTATAAAAGCGAGCTTGGTGATTGCAGATACAGGGATTCACGGCAATACCCGTGAGGCGATTCAAAAGGTTGAAGCCAGGGGGCAGGAAGTTTTGTCCCATTTCCATGAGATTGGTCAGTTGACCCAGCAGGTGGAAGAGGCTCTGAAAATGAATGATCTAACGAACCTAGGACAGGCTCTGACTACTTGCCATAAGCACTTGAGAGCCGTCGGTGTCAGCTGTGTTGAAGCAGACCACCTGGTCGCCGTTGCCCTTGAAAATGGGGCCTTAGGTGCTAAAATGAGCGGAGGCGGTCTTGGAGGTTGTGTGATTGCCCTCGTCAAGGATTCTCGTGAAGCAGCAACCATTGCCCATGCATTAGAAAAAGAAGGAGCGCACCATACATGGATCGAAAACCTGTAAAGGCTAAGTCCTATGCTAATATTGCGATTATCAAATACTGGGGAAAAGAAGATGCCAAACAGATGGTCCCTTCGACCAGTTCGATTTCGTTGACCTTAGAGAATATGTATACAGAGACAAGGCTATCACCCTTGCCAGCAGATGCGACTGCGCATGAGTTTTACATCGATGGGGAATTCCAAAATCCAGCTGAGCAAGCCAAAATTGGAGCTGTGATTGATGGCTTGAAGCCATCAGATGAAGCAGGATTTGTTCGGGTGGATACCAGCAACAACATGCCAACCGCAGCAGGCTTGTCCTCTAGCTCGAGCGGCCTCTCTGCTCTCGTCAAGGCTTGCAATCAGTATTATGATTTGGGCTTGAGTCAGGAGGAATTAGCTCAAAAAGCCAAGTTTGCTTCGGGCTCTTCTTCGCGGTCTTTCTTTGGTCCCTTAGCAGCCTGGGACAAAGAAAGTGGCGATATATACAAGGTTAAGACAGACCTGAAATTAGCCATGATCATGCTGGTCCTCAATGACAAGCAAAAGCCCGTTTCCAGCCGGGAAGGGATGAAACGCTGCATGGAGACTTCGACTAATTTCAAAGAATGGATCGAAGAGTCTCGACAAGATTACAAGGACATGCTGGACTATCTAGCTGGCAATGATTTTAAACAGGTCGGTCAGCTGACAGAGCGCAATGCCCTTGCTATGCATGCGACGACTAGAACAGCCACTCCAGCCTTTAGCTACTTGACAGAAGAAAGCCACAAAGCTATGGACTTTGTCCGTGAGCTTCGCGCAGCAGGCCATGTTTGTTACTTTACCATGGATGCAGGGCCAAACGTTAAGGTTCTCTGTTTAGAAGAAGACTTGGATCAGCTGGTGCCCTTATTTGACGCCCGCTATCGGACCATCGTATCTAAGACAAAGGATCCTCAAGATGAAGACTAAGTATCAGGTACAGACTGGAGGCAAGCTCTATCTAGCTGGAGAATACGCAGTGCTAACGCCTGGCTATGGAGCCGTGATTCAGTTTATTCCTATTTATCTGTCAGCTAACATCCAAGAAGCAACAGCCTACCAGCTAGCCTCAGATCTCTTTGGTTACCAGGTGGATTTGACTCCAAATAAGGACTACGCCTTGATTCAAGAGACCATTCAGCTCATGGAAGAGTGGCTGAAAGATCAGGGAATAACCCCTAAACCTTTTGATCTTCACCTTAGAGGAACACTGGGCGAAGAGGGTAAAAAGTATGGGATTGGTTCCAGCGGAAGTGTGGTCTTGCTCGTGATCAAGGCCATGGCTGCTCTGTATGAACTAGACCTAAATCCGGACCTGCTCTTTCGACTAGCAGCAGTGGTCTTGGTGCAAAGAGGGGACAATGGTTCCATGGGCGATTTGGCTTGTATCGCTTACGAGGATTTGATTTATTACCAATCCTTTGATCGGGCTTGGTTGCATGAAGTCTTGACTTCTCAGCCCCTGTCACAAGTTTTAGACCTGGATTGGGACTACCAGATCTGCTCGATCCAGCCGGCCATCTCTTATGATTTTCTGGTTGGTTGGACCAAGGAACCAGCGATTTCAAGTGATTTGATCCGCCAGGTTAAGGGAGCGATCAAGGAAGACTTTCGCAAGGAAAGCCAGAGCGCAGTGAAGAATCTTGAAAAAGGTCTCCGTGAAGGGAACCAAAAAGAAATTGAGGCCAGTATCAAACGTGCGGATAAGAACCTAAAGTCTTTGAACCCTTTGATCTATACCCCAGCTCTAAAAGAGCTGCAAGAAGCGACAGAGGACCTTTCTGCCTGTGCCAAATCCAGTGGTGCTGGAGGAGGCGACTGTGGAATCGCCCTTAGTTTTGACCCAGTTGAGACTCAGACCTTGATAGAGCGCTGGAAGGAAAAGAATATTGAAGTCATTTACCAAGAAAGGATGGGAGATTCGTGAGCGAAAATCGAAAAGACCAGCATATTCGCTATGCCTTGGAGCAAAGCTCCTCCTATAATAGCTTTGATGAGATTGAGCTGATTCACCGATCCCTCCCCCTTGTGGATCTAGCGGAGATTGATTTGACAACCCATTTCGCAGGGCGTGATTGGGAGGTCCCTTTTTATATCAATGCCATGACAGGCGGGAGTAAACGAGCCAAAGAGATCAATCAAAAGTTGGCAGCAGTAGCCGAAGCTTGTGGGATTCTCTTTGTGACTGGCTCTTACAGCGCAGGGCTGAAGGATCCGAGCGATCAATCGTACTCTGTAAAAAAAGATCATCCTCATCTTCTTTTAGCAACCAACATTGGCATCGATAAAGAGCCAGATCTGGGCTTGCGAACAGTGGAAGAGCTACACCCCCTCTTTCTTCAAGTCCATGTGAATTTGATGCAAGAGTTGCTCATGCCTGAAGGGGAGCGGATTTTCCACACTTGGAAAGACAATCTCAAGAGCTATGGTCAGGGCTTTCCTGTGCCTGTAGTCCTGAAAGAAGTCGGCTTTGGTATGGATCCCCAAACAGTTCAGGCAGCGCTAGATGCTGGGATCAAAACCGTCGATATTTCTGGTCGTGGTGGCACTAGCTTTGCCTATATTGAGAATCGTCGTGGTGGCAATCGCGCTTATCTGGATGATTGGGGACAATCAACTGCGCAATGTCTCTTACAGTTACAGGATCAGATGGATCAGGTTGAGATCCTCGCAAGTGGTGGCATCCGTCATCCTCTTGATATGGTCAAGGCCTTGGTCCTCGGAGCGCGTGGCGTAGGACTATCCCGCGTTTTTCTTGAGATGGTAGAGACTAAGAGCATTGAAGAAGTGATCGTCCTTGTCCAAGGCTGGAAAGAAGACCTCAGATTGCTTCTATGTGCGCTCGGTTGTCAGAACCTGAAAGAGCTCCGTGAAGTCGACTATCTCCTCTATGGAAAGTTGTGGCAAGCTCAGCAACAGAAAAAATGAAGAAAAATCATTTTAGAAACTTTCCTTAGGTGAGTACGGACGTCAGCGAACTTCTACGAAGTTCCATGACTTAGTTTTGAACCTAAGGTTTCAAAACTCCCGAGTGCCTGAAACAAAAACATTTCAGGCACTTTTCTCACGGCGGAAAGTTTTCGTATATTATGATTCATTTTGAAAATTAGAACTCTTTTATAGTTCTTTGAAGAATCACTTAACTTATTTTACTTAAAAATTAGTTCCTATTCGTTTAGGATTGGCAAAATAAGCCAATTTTTTCTTTTTTTTGAAAAAGTGTTCTCCTCAAAAATTCTGATAGTTTACGAATCGTTTACGGTTGCTGGAATCGCTTGCAAAATAGGCTTGTAAAAGAGTATACTAAATAAGGAAAAACATTTTTAAAAAGGAGTTTAGGATGAAGAAGCACTATTTTCGATCAGCTGTAGCAGCCTTGCTTCCGCTTTTGTTGATTGCTCAACCTGTTGAGGCTTGTACAGGGTTCATCATCGGGAAGAAACTGACGGCCGACGGTTCGACCTTGGTAGGTCGTACCGAAGATTTAGAGCCCAACCATAATAAAAATTTTGTGGTCAGAGAGCGTGTCTACAATAAAAAAGGAGCCATCTTTGAAGATGCTGCCAACGGTTTTCAATACCCTTTGCCAGAGATTAGCTATAAGTATACAGCGGTCCCGGACGTCACCCCTGAACAAGGAATTTTTGACGAAGCAGGATTCAATGAATATGGGGTTTCCATTTCTGCCACTGTATCTGCTTCAGCAAATGACAAGATCCAAAAGGTGGATCCCTATGTCAAGGATGGCCTCGCAGAATCGGGCTTGACCAGTATTGTTCTCCCTAGTGTGAAAACCGCAAGAGAAGGGGTTGAACTCATTGCTAAAATCGTCGAAGAAAAAGGCGCTGCAGAAGGAAATATTGTGACCATTGCCGATAAAGAAGGCGTCTGGTATATGGAAATCCTATCTGGTCACCAATATGCAGCGATTCTCTTCCCAGAGGATCGGTTTGCGGTCTTTCCAAATACTTTCTTCTTAGGGCATGTAGATCTGTCAGATACCGAACGCACGATCGCCTCAAAAGATCTTGAAAAAGTCGCCAAAGAAGCCAATAGCTATAAGGAAGTGGACGGAAAATTCCACGTTTCTCAATCCTATAATCCGCCTTTGCAAGAAGCAGATCGCTCTCGGGTTTGGTCGGGAATCAAATCGCTAGACCCAAGCTCTCCTGTTAAATATGACGATGCGTCCTTTGACCTTCTTCATACAACCGATCGAAAATTAACCCTCCGCGATGCCATGAATCTCCAACGCAATCGTTTGGAAGGAACCAAATATAAACCACAGGATCAAATGGAGCTGGATGGAAAAGGTATTCCGAAAAAAGGGGAGTTTGATGCGGTTTATAAATACCCTATTTCCAATCCAAATGTCATGGAGGCCCATATTTTCCAACTGAAAGACGATGTCCCAGCGAGTGCGGGTGGGGGCACCATGTGGCTGTCGATGGGTAGTCCACGAAATGCTCCATATCTACCCTACTATGGCAATATTCTCAACACCTATCAAGCCTACCAAGAATTAGGGGATCATTACAATGATCGCTCTTGGTATTGGACCATTTCAAGAATCAATGACCTTGTGGCCAAGTATCCAGATTTATTCGAAGATGGGGCGATTCGTACTGAAATGGAACGATTGGAGTCTCAGTGGATGGTCGAACAAGATCTGAGTGATAAGGAGCAAATTGCCCTTGCTTCTCAGCCTGAAGAAGCGAGTGAGAAGGCAACAGAGGAAAGCTTGGCAAGAGCTGAGAAAACCTTCGAACGCTTGCAAGAAATCAGAAAAGAAGCAGAACAAAAGGTAGCAGATGAACACGGAAAAAGTGCTCTGCAGAATTTAGATGACGAAGAAGATGCTGCTTATGAAGAAAAGATTGATCTCGTTGAATTTGACTATGATTACATTCTAGCAGCAGGCTTATTCGGGGCAACCCTTCTAGCGATTGTGATCTACCTGATTCGCTCAAAGAAACAAAAGGGAGGAAAACAAGATGACTAAAATTCAAAGAGCCTCGATCTATCTTTTTCTACTGTTGGCAGGAATTGGCTTGGAGTTTGAACTCGGTCATCTTTCTCAACAAGAATTTAGCCAGTCTGCAGGCAGAGATTTGGTCTTAAACTTGTCTGTCTTAGCTGCAATTATTATCCCGCTCTATCTCTTTTCAAAACGATTGGGCAAGCAGTTGTCTGTCCCAACTTATGTCTTATGGATTGCCATGTTTGGAGGAGCCTTCGTAGCAGGCTGGTTGAGCTTTTCAGGCAATAGCTTGATTGATATTATGAATAGCCATGTGATCAAGGATGCCACTGTCTTTAACAAGTGGACCGATGCCTTGACGGCCCCATTTTCAGAGGAATTCTTTAAGGCTCTGGTTGCCTTTTGGGTTGTCTTGATGGTTGGCAAGAAAGATCTAAAAGCGATTCTAATTGCAGGCTTGGGCTCTGGCTTTGGTTTTCAAATCATTGAGGATTTAGGGTATGTTGCTCGCCAAACCAAAACCAGCCAATTAGCCGCGGTTACTGAGGCCATTAACCGGATCTCTGGTGGATTAGCTTCACATGCCCTCTATACTGCTGTTGTATCCGTTGGTATCTTCCTCTTGTTGTCTCAAGTAACCCAGCAAAAGGAAAAACTCTTTGGGCTTTGGTGTGTTCTCTCGACAGTAGCCAATCACTTCTTATGGAACTCTCCGTTTTATGAAACAGACCATCGGATTAATCTTCTCGTCGGACTACTCTTTGCCGTCCAAGTAGGGACCTTTATCGAAGTGGTGCTCTATACTAAGAAACATCCCGAGCTGCCATTTTTAAAACAATAAGAAAAATTTTTCAAACACAAAAGAGAGTGGGACAGAAATCGGTAATTCGTTAGAACTCGATTTCGTCGTCCCACCTCCGCACAGTTGAGTAGGGCTGTAAAAGCTGATGAAATTAGCGTAGTAGAGCCCACTCAACCACTGCGTCTTGCTCGACAATCCAAAAATAATTGAGAGGCTAGGACTTTTGTCCCAGCCTCTTTTAGAATGTAAACAAACTGTTTTTTACATAAAACAAGCTAAGTGATGCAGAATAATTAAAAATGATACATACCAATAGGCTCATTCAAACATACACTGAAACTTTCCGCAGTGAGAAAAGTGCTAGAAATAGGATTGTTTCTAGCACTCGGGAGTTTTGAAACTTTAGGTTCAAAACTAAGTCATGGAACTTCTTCGAAGTTCGCTGACGTCAGTACTCACCTAAGGAAAGTTTCAAAAATGACTTTGTCTTCAATCTGAAAACGAAAACCTTGTCTTAGTTCTTTTATTTTCTCAATTCTTGTAAGAGTGTTTGTGCTTTTTCTAAATTAAAGGGTTTGTTTTCAAGGAGTTGGCTGACCAATCGGGGAACTTCCTCTTCCTTAGCCCCTGCTAGAAGGGCTAGGGAGCGTGCTTGGAGTTTCATATGCCCTGCTTGAATCCCTGTGGTGACAAGGGCTTTGAGTGCTGCGAAATTCTGCGCCAAACCGAGCGAAGCGATGATACCTGCTAATTCAATAGCAGAAGGCTCTCCTAGCAAACGGTGGCTGACTTGAACCATTGGGTTGAGGCCAATCGAGCCTCCTTTTGTCGCAACCGGCATTGGTAGGGTGATCTCTCCATAGAGTTTTTTCTCTTCCGGCTGACTTGTCCAGTGACTCAAGCCCTTGTATGAACCACTTTGTGCAGCATAGGCATGGGCTCCTGCTTCGATGGCCCGCCAGTCATTACCTGTCGCAAGGACCAGGGCATCAATCCCGTTAAAAATTCCCTTGTTATGAGTAGCTGCACGGTAAGGATCCACTTGAGCCAGTTGGCTAGCTAGCTCCATCCGGTGGGCAATCTCAATGGCTTCCTCAGGATTTCGACTCAGTGCTTTAAAATCGATGGCACACCGTGCACTCACTAAAGAGCGAGTAGCCAAGTTGGATAAAATTGCCATCAAGGCCTGACCACCAGAGAGTTCCTGGATACGATCGGTCAGAGCTTCTAACATGGTATTGAGCATATTGGCCCCCATGGCTTCTTTGGGATCGACAGCCAAGTAGACAATAAGAAAGTCCCCCTTGTTTTCGACCCAAAGATCCCTTGCTCCACCTCCACGCTTGACGATCGAAGGATAGGCTTCATTAGCGAGCTGAAGAAGGGTTTTCTTGTCTTCTAGGATACGCTTGCTAGCAACTTCCATGTCTTCAACATCCGTCAGAGCGATCTCACCGATCATTTGCCGCTGGTGCACCTGGGTGGTGAAACCGCCTGAACGTTGAATGAGCTTGGCTGCAAAGCTGGCAGCCGCAACCACGGAAGGCTCTTCTGTGACCATGGGAAGGACATAGTCACGACCATTGATCAGGAAATAAGGAGCGAGGCTAAAAGGCAAGTCAAAAGTCGACAAGACATTTTCTGTCAATTGATCTGCAATAGAAAGGGGAAGTCCCTTTTGTTCTTTTAAGATCTGTGCTTCATCCCAAGTTAAGAGGCCTTCCTTCAGTAAGGCCTCTATGCGTTCTGTGGGAGAAAGTTTTGCAAAACCTGGTAATCGTGCCATTATTTTTCTACTTTCTGGTAAGTGCGTTGGTGTTCCTTGATCTCTGTCAAAGCAAAAGTTTGATGCGTAGCAGGCTCAAACACTTGATTGCCACTAGGATCTAGATCTACTTCCTCATAAAAGAGTCGTTCGTAGTCAGCAACACTAAGAACCGTACGTTGGTCCAGTTTTTCCATGCGTTTGTGATCTAAGAGTTGCTCAAAACCAGGAACAAGGTTAGCACTAAAGATCTCAGAAACCGCTCCACTTCCATAGCTAAAGAGGGCGATTCGGTCCCCAGCTTTGAGTTGGGGGTCATTTTCCAGTAGTGATAGCAAGCCTAGGAAAAGAGATCCAGTGTAGATATTTCCCACGCGTTGGCTGTATAGAATCGATTGATCAAAGTTGTATTGTAATTGATCTTTTTTCTCTTCTGATAATGACTTATCCAAGATTTTTTTCAAGCCCTTGAGAGCTAATTTTGGATAAGGTAAATGGAAGCAGACGGACGCAAAGTCTGTCAAGGTAAGGCCAGTCCGTTTCTGGTATTCCGCCCAGGTTGTTTTCAGAGAATCTAGATATTGTTGCGTTGAATAAATCCCATTCACGAAGGGAGTTGTCGCATAATTTGGACGCCAAAAATCCATGACATCGCGTGTTTGGGCAACATTATCATCGTTAAAAGATAGAATACGAGGATTTTGGCTGATCAGCATAGCAACCGCTCCAGCCCCCTGTGTTGGTTCTCCAGGAGTTCCAATTCCGTATTTAGCAATGTCACTCGCAATGACCAAAACCTTACTCTGTGGAAATTTTTCAACATGGAGTTTAGCATAATCCAAGGCAGCAGTCGCAGCATAGCAGGCTTCTTTCATCTCAAAAGAGCGGGCGAAAGGCTGGATATCTAGTAAGCCATGGACAAACACAGCAGCAGCCTTACTCTGGTCAATTCCAGATTCTGTCGCAAGAATCACCATGTCGATCGCTTCTTTATCTTCGTCTGTTAAAATATCATCTGCTGCAGTAGCAGCCAATGTGACGATGTCTTCTGTGATCGGTGCAACACTTTGTTCTTTTAAGAGAAGACCCTTGCTCAGTTTTTCGGGATCAGTATCACGAGCAGCAGCCAAATCTTCTAAACGCAAGACATAAGGACTCGTCGCAAAACCAATCTTATCAATCCCAATTGTCATTCTTAACCTCTTTTTTATTTGATATCTACTAGTATATTTCGTTACTATTTTACCATATTTAAGGGTAAAACTCCCTTGAAAAAGCTAGATCAGCAAGGAAATCATTCTCGGGACCGATTTTGCAATGTTTCAAAGAAAAATAGAGAATCTATAAGAAAAAGCCATCCTCAGATGACTTTTCAAATCTTATCCTTGCTTATCTTTTTTAGGATTGCTCATGATTCGTATGAAGAGTTCTTTGCATTTGTCTCTTAGAACATTTTCGTAGAAGACGATTAAAGCGATGTACACAATCAGAAAGTTCAAGGTCAGATAGAACAAGTCAAATGAATTACGGGCATAGATAGTTGCTGATTGATAGGAGGGGAGGGCTCCTAGGATCATCCAAGGAAGATACTTGATATACTTGTTTAGCATCATACATCACCTCGCATACTTTAAAGGATTTGTTTTTTCACTTTTATTGTATTCTTTTATGTGGAAAATGCAAGCAAGGACACTTATAAAATTTGAAAAACCAATGCTAGTTGGCATTGGTCATTTTTCTTTTTTGATGGCGTTGGTAAGAATGGTAGAGTTTCAAGACAACAGATCCGCTAGCCATCCCGATGGAGATCACCAAGGCAAGAATAACCACCAGGGTCACGCTGGTTACTGCTTGGCGATATTGCCCACTGACAAAGAAGGAAGTGGTTCGATAGGAAATATATCCTGGAACCAAGGGGGCGAGAATGGACAACATAAAGACCACGACAGGCGTCTTGAGAATGATACTTAAAATCTGACTGATACAGGAGCCGACAATGGCTGCGATAAAGGTCGCAACGATGACATTGGTAGGCCCTTTCAGGATATAGTAAAGTAGCCAGATGCCCATGCCTAGGATTCCTCCAGGAATCAACATGGAGCGCTGCACATTTAGGACAATTAAAAAGGTGATGATGGCAATCAAACTGGCCACCGCTTGGATTAAAAATTCAGTTAGGTTCATGATTTTATTTCATAAGGACGAGGGCGACCGTTGTACCGGCACCAAGTGCAAGAGTAATGAGGAGAGTTTCAAAGAGTTTGCTCATCCCAGAGTTGAGGTGGTAATTCATCAGATCGCGGACGGCATTGGTCATGGCGATTCCAGGAACGAAGGGCATGACACAGCCTGCGATAATGAGATCGGTATTGGAAGGAAAACCACTATAGCGCGTCCAGATATGGGCCAAAAAACCAAAGACAAAGGCGGCCGCAAAGGCAGTGACAAAAGGAATGCGAACGTATTTCTCAACGACAAGAGAAAAAGCAAAGGCAAAGACAGTCGCAATACCTGCTCCAATCGCATCATAGAAATTTCCTCCAAACATGATGGAGAAGAAAGGCGCACTGAGGGTTGCCGCAATGGTCAACTGGAGATTGGTATAAGGAGCGCGCTTCATTTTCAACTCGCTCAGGGCTTTGTAGGCTTGCTCGAGATCTATCTCTCCAGAGACGAGTTGACGGGAGATCTGATTGACGTCACAGACCTTTTCGATATTGTAATTGGTCCGCAAGATCCGTTTCATGCGCGTGACATTGGCATTCTCGATTGAAAAGAAAATAGCGACTGGCATCGCTAAAACATTGCAATCGACGATTCCTTGTGAATGGGCGATCCGGATCATGGTATCTTCGACCCGGTGAATCTCAGAACCGCTCTCGATCAGGAGGGTTCCAGCTAACATCAGGACGTCGATCACTTGGTTGATCTGTTTTGACTCTTCCATAATTTCCTTCTTACTAAATAATCTGTTTCTATTATAGCAAAAAAGGACGAGAGACAGAACTAAAATCTGACAATTCTAGTTTGTTTCTTATCCTTTCTGAATTCGTTTAGAATAGCTATTGTTTAGGCTTATCATTCGTTAACTCGGGTGGTGATGTTGCACGGTGCTATCCTGGACGAGAAGGGTTGCTAAAAAGATCAGTGTAATCAGGATAAAGAGCCAAATAATAGCGAAAATAAATGTTAAAAACATAGGATCACCCCTTCTATATTATTTACAGCTCTACTATAACACTTGGAGAAAGCGCTGTCAAACCCTGTGTAGTAAGCTCTTAAACTCTTTCAAAATTCAGAATACTCTTGCGATGGGAATGAAAAAACCAGCCGTTTCCGACTGGTTTTTAAGACCTATTTGAATCTTAGTTCAAGGCATCATCCATTGAAAGAACTTCGTGGAAGACACGTTGTGTCAATTCAGTTTTTTGTTCTGGAGTGAGGTATTTAGTGTTTACACAGTATCCAGAGATACGAACGATAACGTCTTCACCGCTCATGATCTTTTCGTAAACATCGTTCAAGTCCATAACGTTCAAGTTACAGTGTTGTCCACCGTTTTCGAAGTATCCATCAAGGATAGTTACCAAGTTATCAACTTGTTCGTCACGAGTTTTACCAAGAGCACGTGGTGATACTTGAGTAGTGAGTGAGATACCATCAGCTGCGTAACCAAAGTCAAGGCTAGCAAGTGAGTTCAAGTTTTGCAACCATCCACCTTTAGCTTTGTTAGATGGGTTAGCACCTGGTGAGAAGAATTCCAATTTAGACAAGTTCACAGAACCATCTTCGTTGAGGTATACCCCTTTGTGGACTGGTGAGTTACCAGTTTGTTTAGAGTAAGCAACGTTAGAAGTGATGGTAAGAAGTGAAACAGTTGCTTCAGCGTTCTTGTAAAGTTTGTGGCTGCGAAGACGAGTAGTGTAAGCTTCGATCAACCATTCTGCCAATTCGTTAGAACGTGGGTCATCTTCACCCCAACGTGGGTATTCACCGATTGTTTCGTAATCGTAGATGTAGCCATCTTCGTCACGGATTGGTTTAACAGTAGCGTATTTGATTGCTGACAAAGTATCAACAGTGTTAGCGAATCCACAGATACCGAATCCCATGTTAGCGCGTTGGTGAGTTGGCAAGAAGGCCATTTGAACAGCTTCGTAGTTGTACTTATCAGTCATGTAGTGGATGATGTTCAAAGCATCTACGTAAGTGTCTGTCAACCAGTCAAGAGATTTTTCGAAGTTTGCTTTAACAGATTCGAATTCAAGAACTTCGTCACGGATTGGATCGATGTCAAATACTTTATAGTCTTTATGAACATCGTCGTAACCACCGTTCAAACCAGTAAGAAGAGCTTTAAGAACGTTAACACGAGCACCGAAGTATTGGATGTTGTGGCGTTGTTCTTCGTTTTCTGGGTCAAGTGGAGATACACAACATGAGATACAGCTCATTTCACCGTATCCGTCTTTCGCCATTGTTGTTACACCTTCGTATTGGATAGAAGAGTGTTTATGGCTCATGTGCATACAGTAGCGACGGAAGTTGTATGGCAATTTGTCAGTCCAAAGAACTGTCAAGTTTGGTTCTGGAGAGTTACCGATGTTGTCCAAAGTGTTCAAGAAACGGTAGTCCATCTTAGTAACACGGTGACGACCGTCGTTACCCATACCAGCCATTGATGTTGTGATGAAGGTTGGGTCACCTGAGTACAATTCGTCGTAAGCTTTTGTACGAGCAAATTTAACAGTACGCAATTTCATAACGAAATCGTCAACGAATTCTTGGATTTCTGATTCAGTAAATGTACCACGAGCCAAGTCACGTTCAGCGTAGATATCCAAAACGATTGGCACACGTCCAAGAGAAGTAGCAGCACCGTTGATCACACGGCAGACAGCCATGAAGGCGATGTTTGTCCATTGGATTGCTTCTTTTGTATTGAAGGCAGGACGACGTACGTCTACACCATAAAGGTCACCCAATTTAACAACTTCTTGAAGTGCTTGGTATTGAAGGTTTACTTCTTCACGAAGACGGATTGATTCTTCATCGATTTCAGTAATAGAGTTCCAGTCGTTTGCTTTTTCAGCCATCAAGTAGTCAGCACCGTAAAGAGCCAAACGTGCATAAACCCCGATGATACGTCCACGAGAGTATGCATCTGGAAGACCAGTTACAGTGTGAGCGTGACGTGCACGACGGATGTTTGTAGTATAAGCACGGAAGATACCATCGTTTACAGTTGTAACGTATTTTGTGAAGATTTCATGAACTGCTGGATCTGGTTCGTATCCATTTTCTTTCAAAGTAGTTTCCGCCATACGGATACCACCACGAGGCATGAAGTTCAATTTGAACAATTCATCATTTTGGATACCGAAGATCAATTCGTTTTCTTTGTCGATATATCCAGCTGCGATATCAGCGATAGATGTTGGACGGTTATCGTATGGGAAACGAGTTTCTTCGTAATGAGCTTTTGTTTCTTCAACAATCTTCTTGATGTGAAGAGAACGTTCAGTTGGACCAGCTAGGAAGCTTTCATCGCCATCATAAGGTGTGTAGTTAGCTTGAACGAAGCGAGAAACGCTTGCTTTTTCTTTCCAATCTTCACCTTTGAAGCCTTCCCAGGCTTTGTCAAAAATATCTTGTGCTTCAACGACTGTTTTAACAACCATTTTTATTTTCCTCTATTGTCTTTCTAGCAACTACATCTGTTGCACTTACAATAGTAGTATACCATACAGAAACCGGTTACACAAAGACAAATTGCGAAAAATAGCAGATTCTTTTATAATACAGTTTCAATTCTTCTGCGATACTGTACTACATTTTTGAAAATGAACATGAATTTCCATCAATTTTCATGTTTTTAGGAAGGGCCGATTTTTGCAATTCTAAAATTTTCTTCTTATAATAGAAAAAAGGAGGGTGAAAAATGCTGATATTTCCATTGGTGAATGATACGAGTCGCAAGATTATTCATATTGATATGGATGCATTTTTTGCTGCGGTCGAAGAAAGAGATAACCCTAGTTTAAAGGGGAAGCCTGTCGTAATTGGCCAGGACCCTCGTCAATCAGGAGGGAGAGGTGTGGTCTCGACCTGTAACTATGAAGCACGGAAATATGGGATTCATTCGGCCATGAGTTCCAAGGAAGCGCTGGACCTTTGTCCCCAAGCGATTTTTATCTCTGGAAATTATGAAAAATACCGAGAAGTGGGCGAGCAGGTTCGTGAGATTTTCAAGCGCTATACAGATCTGATCGAGCCTATGAGTATTGACGAAGCCTATCTAGATGTGACGGAAAATAAAATCCAGAGCAAATCAGCTGTCAAGATTGCCCGCTTGATTCAGCATGCGATCTGGGAAGAGCTGCATCTCACAGCTTCAGCGGGTGTCTCTTATAATAAGTTTTTGGCCAAGATGGCAAGTGACTACCAAAAGCCCCGTGGCCTAACTGTGGTCTTGCCGGAGGATGCCGAGGATTTCCTGAGCCAGATGGACATTGCCAAATTTCACGGGGTAGGAAAGAAGACAGTGGAGCGGCTGCATGAGATGGGGGTCTATACTGGCGCGGATCTTTTAGCCATCCCGGAGATGACTTTGATTGATCGATTTGGACGCTTTGGCTATGATCTCTTTCGTAAGGCGCGAGGCATTCACAATAGCCCTGTCAAGAACCATCGCATCCGCAAGTCGATCGGAAAAGAGCGGACCTACCGCAAGCTACTCTATGCTGAAGATGATATTTTAGAAGAAATTGCCAATCTGTCCAGTAAGGTGGCCCAATCGCTGGAAAAACACGGCAAGCAAGGGAAAACCTTGGTCTTAAAAGTGCGCTATGGAGACTTCACCACCCTGACCAAGCGGATGACATTGACGGAGCCAACACGAGAGGCTGAGCGGATCAATCGTTCCGCCCGACATATTTTTCAAGAAATCGAATCGATAAATACAGGAATCCGTCTCTTGGGTGTCACCATGACCAATTTCATCGATCATACTGAGCTGCCTTTGGTGGAAGAAAAAGAAAACGACTAGTTTGTTCACTAGTCGTATTTTTTGATGTCAAAAAAGGCTGCAATCTCTTCTTCAGTCAGTCCGATCATAGGAGAAATGGTGTGGAGATTGTCTTCTGTCAGTCGATAGACAGTCGGTTCATCAGGCTCATCCTTCCTTTTAACAGTTTCTTCCTTGCTTCGTGCGGATTCGACTGTAGCAGAAGCGGTGGCAACGGCTGAAGATGAGACATTGGTGGCTTCGCCTCCGTCCAGGTCCTTGAAGCGCTCCACCAAGTAGGTCTTGCGCGCAGTACCGGTATTTTTAGTAGCGTAATTAAAGGCGCTGTATTCTCCTAAGAGAATCAGCTTGCTCTTAGAGCGCGTGATGGCGGTATAGATCAAATTACGCTGCAACATCCGGTGGCTTTGATTGGTAATGGGCAAAATCACTACCGGAAACTCACTTCCTTGCGATTTGTGAATACTCATCGCATAAGCTAAGCGAATCTTGTACCATTCATTGCGCGGATAGACGATTTCATTACCATCAAATTGGATGGTCAATTCATCTTGCTTGGATTCTGTATATTTTCCTGGGAGAAGATCGGTGATGTAGCCGATATCTCCGTTAAAGACATTGCTTTCTGCATCATTGACCAGATGGATGACCTTGTCTCCATCGCGGTATTGGCAGTCTGGCGTGTCAAAAACCACCTGATCTTTGACAGCTGGATTGAGAAGGTCTTGCATGAGCGTATTGATATTGTCAATGCCGGCCTGGCCCTTGTACATGGGTGCCAAGACTTGGATATCTCGTGCAGGGATATGACTGCGAAGGGCAGCAGAAGTGATTTGTTCGATCATCTTAGGGATGTGTTCGCTTCCAGCTTCGAAATAAGAGCGGTCGGCTTTTCGTTCTGTGAAATCTTGAGGAAGCTTGCCTTGGCGAATGTCTCCTGCTAGTGAGACAATGGTCGAGTCCTCACTCTGACGGAAAATATGTTCGAGTTTGGTCTGAGGGATGCTTGGGATCTGCAAGAGATCAGCCAAGACCTGACCAGGGCTGACAGATGGTAATTGGTCGGCATCTCCCACAATCAAGAGTTTCGTATCCGTTGCGATATTACTGAGTAATTGATTAGCCAGCCAGGTATCAACCATGGAAAATTCATCCACAATGATAAAGTCTGCGTCTAAATAGTCATCCAAGTGGCTGGTGTCATCATCTCCTGTCATCCCCAAATGGCGGTGGATGGTGGCACTCGGAAGTCCTGTCAGCTCATTCATGCGTCTAGCTGCCCGTCCCGTTGGGGCAGCCAAGAGGATCGGCAGGTCTTGTTTCTTCCGAAGATCCAGCTGGTGGAGTTGGGCATAGACACTGATCATCCCATTGATAACGGTAGTCTTTCCTGTCCCAGGACCCCCTGTGAGGATAAAGACCTTGTTTTGGATAGCTTGGTGAATCGCCTCTTTTTGAATCGCATCGTAGCGAATCCCCAAATCTTTTTCAACCGCCTCAATCTCCTGGTTGATTTTCTCAGGGTCAAATGAAGCTTGCTTTCCTTTTTCTAGGAGGCGACCGATATGACTGCGAATCCCTTCCTCCGCAAAGAAGAGGCTATTGTCAAAGATCTTGGTGTCCACGTTTTGGACCTTGTCTTCCTCGATGAGGCGTCCTAATTCTTGGGCGACAGTGGAAGGGTCCAATTCTACTGGCCGAGCGGATTCTAAAAGGTCAATGGTATAGCGCAGGAGGTCTTTGGCTTCGATGTAGGTATTTCCAGTCTCGATAGAGTAGCTAAAAAGGCTGTGGATCAGACCCGCGCGGAAACGCTCAGGGGCGTCACTTGCAATCCCCAATTCTTCGGCTAGTTGGTCCGCGATTTTAAAGCCCATGCCTTGGATATCTTCCACCAATCGGTAGGGCTGTTGCTCCACGATCTGGAGGGTTTCTTCTTTATAAAAATCTTGGATCTGAAAGGCCAATTTATTGGGAATGCCATAGTTGGCTAGTTGGGCGAGAATGCGCTCTGCTCCGTAATTCTGACGGAGTTTTTCTACAAAAGCCAGGCGGTTTTTCTTGGAGAGACCAGTGATATCTTCTAATTTTTCAGGGGCCTCCAGAATTTTGTCAATGGTATTGTCTCCATAGAGGTCCACGATTTTTTGAGCCGTTTTGAGCCCAATTCCTTTGAAGTGATCGCTGGAAAAATATTTCACCAAGCCCTTGCTAGAGGGTTTAGCACGTTCATAGCGATTGATTTTGAGCTGTTCTCCGTATTTAGGATGATGGACCAGCTCCCCCCAGAAAGTATAGTCTTCGCCTTCCATAATATCTGCCATAGTGCCCGTTACAATGATCTCAAAATCATCAAAGTCTTCGGCATCTGTATCGCTGATGTCGAGTAAGAGGATTCGAAAAAAACTGCTAGGATTTTCAAAAATAATACGCTCAATAGTACCAGAAAAATAATATTCCATCATTTCTTTCCTTTTTATAAAGCAAGGCTGGGACATACTTGTCTCAGCCTCAGTCTGTTGATCTATACTAATAAGTTTTGAAAGGGTAGATAGGCCATAGTCTAAAGACAGTTTGTCCTTTGATTTGTTCTTTCTTGAAAGCTCCGACCTGACGGCTATCTTTTGAAACGATCCGGTCATCTCCAAGTAAGAGGTATTCATCGTCGAGCAACTTCAAGGTAAATTTAGGATTGCCATCCTTGTCTACTGTATAGGCTTGGGCTGTATTGGCCAATTGGCGGAAGAGTTCTCCGTTTTCTTCGAACCCTTTTCCAGTGTAGGTTGATTGCAATTTATCTTTTTTGAAACGAGCGATGTAGTCTTTCAAATAGGGCTCATTGGTCTTTTTCCCATTGATGTAGAGAGTATCGTTGTCGTACTGGATAGTATCTCCAGGAAGACCGATGACCCGCTTGACGATGTCCTTGGTTTTGCCGTCGTCGTCTTTTTCACTGGCAACGACAATGTCGAAACGATCAATCGAAAGGTGGTTGACCACAAGGAGGTACTCGCTATCAGCCAAGGTCGGATCCATCGAATGACCATCCACCTTGACCGGAGCCCAAAGGAAGACGCGTGAGGCGATGATGAGACCAACGATGATGCTGAAGAGGCCCCATTCTTTAAGGAATCTCACCACTGGTGAGCTAGATGTATGTTTTGAACTTCTTTTTGACATAACTTATCTTTCTAGTAATTTCTTTGCTTTTTCTGTGTTTTTAAAATGGAGTTTGGCACAATAATCCAGAGCTTTCATCCCGTAGGTCTGAAGCAATTTAGCAGCGACTTGGTCTGACTTCGCCCCTGCTCCACTAGGCAGATTAAAGCCCAGTTCCTTGCCCAGATCTTCCAGATTTTGAAGGAAGAGATTGCGGGCGATGATGGAACTAACTGCAACAGCTAAATACTTACCTTCTGCTTTTTCTTCCAAATCAATGGCTTGGGTGACCTGATTTTTTTCGGCTTTCACGTATTTTTGGTAGTTTTTAGCCGTCGTAAAGGCATCGATCACAATTCGCTCTGCTTGGACTCCTTTATTTAATAGAAGATAGATAGCCTGATTGTGCAGGGCCACTTTGACTGAAACAGCATTGTAGCCAGAAGCAATGACTTCATTGTACTTCTTTGGAGACAATAAGAGTGCTTGGTGCTGGATGTTTTCCTCAAGGAGAGGAGCCAATTGCTGAATTTTTCGATCATCCAAGGTCTTTGAATCCCCCACACCGAGCTTTTTGAGCCAGTCGTGCTGGTCAGGTGTGACAAAGGATGCAACGACGGTGAGTCCACCAAAATAAGAGCCGTTTCCGACCTCGTCGGTTCCGATCATGGCTAGATCTGGTCCTGCAGATGAAGTAGTAGAACCTTTAGGGTTCCCAGCATCTTGCCCGAAAAAGGCCAGGTAAGGAGTAAGGTCATTGCCCTGGAGCAAGACTTTTCCAGACTTGTAGATTGAAACGGTCGCTCCCTCTAGTCGAAAGAAATAATCCATATGAGGATTCTTGCTTTGAGTGAGAGAACTGCGATAGGTATGGACAAAATCAAGGATTTGCTCCTGTGTTGGAGTGAGTGTCATACTTTCCATAACCACTATTGTACCACAAATTCAGGGAGAGAGGGAGCAAAAAGAAAGAAAGAATCCACTGGAAAATCCCTGTGAAGAGGGGCTTTGCTACTGACAAAGCTAGCCTTTTTTGGTATAATACCGTGAGGTGATTTTTATGGCGAGCTTAAATAGATATAAATTTACATTTGGAAACAAAGCGCTCACTTTAACAACCAACCATGATAATCTGTTTATGGAAGAAGTCGAACGTGTTGCGAAAGAAAAATACCAAGCAATTAAGGAACAAATGCCAGAGGCAGATGACGAAACCATCGCGATCTTATTGGCAGTAAATAGTTTGTCCATGCAGCTGAATCGCGAGATTGAGTTTGACGACAAAGAAAAAGAATTAGATGATTTTCGTCGCAAAGCTTTAGACGACTTAAAGGATAAATCATCTAAATAAGAGGAGATACATGTTAACTTTCTTAATCTTATTGATTTTGGCATGGAGTTTTTATATTGGTTATGCAAGAGGGATTATCCTCCAGTCCTATTATTTTCTAGTGACCTTAGTGGCCCTCTTGATTGCAGGCGGCAGCTACAAGGGGCTGGCCAAGGTGTTGTCTCTATGGGTTCCATTTTCGAGTCCCACCCAGCAATCAGTGAATTATTTTTATGCCAACCGCTACCTGTTTCAGTTAGATGACATCTTTTATGCAGGTTTAGCTTATGTGTTGATTTTTGCGATGATCTACCTGATTGGTCGCGTGATTGGGATCTTTATGCACTTGGTACCCCAGCCAGAAAAACTGGAGGATCGCAAGTATCAAATTGGAGCGGGTGTGATTGCTGTCGTGATAACTTTCTTGGTCATCCAAATGGGCTTGACTGTCCTCTCAACGGTTCCCATGGCTTCCATCCAAAATAGACTAAATGCAAGTGGATTGATCCGCTTTATCATCCTTCATACCCCGATCAGTTCCAGTCTGTTCCACAACTTGTGGGTGACTGCGATTATCGGAGCTTAAGGAGCAAAAATGAAGAAAGGAGTGAGACAAGTCCGATTCAAGGAAGGACGCTCACTTTTTTTGTAGGAGAAACATGAATAAAAAAATATTAGATATTCTGGAGTTTGACAAGGTCAAGCAACTCTTTGGACCCTATCTACAGACAGAACAAGGGGAGATGGAGCTAGCAGCCCTTACTCCAACTGATAAAAAAGAAAGCATCGAAACGGCCTTTATGGAGCTAGAAGATATGGAGCAGATCCTCTTGGAAGAGCCTCGCTTTGCCGTATCGACCATTCAAGATGTCCGTCCAGTGGCCAAGCGTTTGGAGATGGAGGCATCCCTCAATATCGATGAATTACTAGCGCTAAAAGCTGTCCTTCGGGTGACACATGAGCTTAAGGATTTCTACGACAACTTGGAAAATGTCCGTCTGGAAAGGCTCAATCGCCTCTTTGACAACTTGGTGGATTTACCACGCCTACAAGGTGGACTTCAAGCTATCAACGAAGGAGGCTTTGTCGAGTCTTTTGCCAGTGAAAAATTGGCCAAAATCCGTCGCCGAATCCAGGAAAATGAACACCAGGTCAGAGAGATTCTACAAGATCTGCTGAAAAGCAAGGTCGATATGTTAGCGGATGTTGTGATTGCTAGTCGGAATGGCCGCAATGTTCTACCAGTAAAAAACACCTATCGCAACCGGATTGCAGGGGTGGTCCACGATATCTCAGCCAGCGGGAATACCGTTTATATCGAGCCTCGGGCAGTCGTCAATCTTAATGAAGAAATTGCCAACCATCGAGCCGATGAACGGTATGAAATCATTCAGATTCTGGAGGAATTATCTGACACCCTGCGCCCTCATGCATCAGAAATTGCAAATAATGCTTGGATTATCGGTCACTTAGACTTGATCAAGGCCAAGTATCGGTTTATGCGCGATTATAAGGCAGTGGTACCAGAGGTTAGTAGCAATCGCTCTACTCAGCTCTTGCAATTACGTCATCCCTTGATTGAAAATGCTGTCGCGAATGACTTGCATTTTACCGAGGACTTGACAGAAATCGTGATTACCGGTCCCAATACAGGGGGGAAAACCATCATGCTAAAAACGCTGGGACTAGCGCAAATTATGGCCCAGTCTGGTCTTCCCATCCTAGCGGATCCAGGTAGTCGTGTGGGTATCTTCTCACAGGTCTTTGCGGATATTGGAGATGAACAATCGATCGAGCAGAGCTTGTCGACCTTCTCCAGTCATATGACCAATATCGTATCTATCTTAAATCAAGTGGATACCGCCTCCTTGATCCTTCTGGATGAGTTGGGGGCTGGAACCGATCCTCAAGAGGGGGCTGGCCTTGCTATTGCTATCCTAGAAGACCTGCGCTTACGCGGGATTAAGACCATGGCGACAACCCACTATCCAGAGCTCAAGGCCTACGGAATTGAGACTGCAGGAGTGCAAAATGCCAGTATGGAATTTGACACAGCGAGTCTGCGTCCGACCTATCGCTTCATGCAAGGAGTTCCTGGCCGCTCCAATGCCTTTGAGATCGCCCGCCGTTTGGGCTTGTCTGAGACCATTATCCAGGATGCCATGAAGATGACCAATACGGATAATGATGTCAATCAAATTATTGAAAAATTGGAGGCGCAGACCTTAGAAAGTCGCAAGCGCTTGGATACCATTCAAGAGGTCGAGCAAGAAAATCTTAAATTCAATCGTGCTCTTCGAAAACTCTATAACGAACTGACCCGAGAGAGAGAAACAGAGCTCAATAAGGCGAGAGAAGAGGCCAAGGAAATTGTGGACATGGCCCTATCAGAGAGTGACCGTATCCTTCAAGGACTTCACGCTAAATCCCAGTTAAAACCACATGAGATCATTGAAGCCAAGGCTCAGTTGAAAAAACTAGCGCCTGAAACCGTCGACCTTTCTAAAAACAAGGTCTTGAAAAAAGCCAAAAAGGCGCGTGCTCCTAAGGTGGGAGATGAAATCTTGGTTATCAGCTATGGCCAACGCGGAACCCTGGTCAAGCAACTCAAAGATGGCCGCTGGGAGGCGCAAGTCGGCTTGCTCAAGATGACCTTGGAAGAAAAAGAATTCAACCTTATTAAGGCTGAAAAAGAAGCAACTCAACCTAAGAAACGCCAGGTGAATGTCGTCAAACGTTCGAACACGAGTGGGCCGAGAGCGCGTCTGGACCTCCGTGGGAAACGCTATGAAGAGGCCATGCAAGAGCTAGATGGCTTTATCGATCAAGCCTTGCTCAACAACATGGCACAAGTCGATATCATCCACGGAATTGGGACGGGTGTCATCCGTGAAGGGGTGACCAAATACCTCCGCCGCAACAAACACGTCAAAAGTTTTGAATATGCCCCACAAAATGCAGGTGGTAGCGGAGCGACCATTGTCACGTTTAAAGGGTAAGTTAAGTAATTCTGCAAAGAAATATAAATCTGTCTCATTTTTAGAATGAATTAGGAAAATACCGAAACTTTCCGCCGTGAGAAAAGTGCCTGAAACAATACAGTTTCAGGCACTCGGAATTATTGAGACCTTAGGCTCAATAATTAGTCATGGAACTTCTTCGAAGTTCGCTGACGTCCGTACTCACCTAAGGAAAGTTTCTAAGATAACTTTTTCTTCAATCTGAACCTAGCTGATAAACAGCTAGGTTTTTTAAAATTTTATAAAATGAAAATGATTGAAAGTTGTTGAAAAGGATTCGCTTTTAAATCTGATTTTCAGTAGGTCCTCCCTTTTAAAAGTGCTATAATAGAGGCAATGAATGATTTGGGAGGATACGCATGCGTAAACGTGAAAGTGCAGATTCGTGTACAACGATTCTAGTCGGAAAAAATGCTAGCTACGATGGTTCGACCATTGTAGCACGAACAGAGGATTCTCAAAATGGCGTTTTTACGCCCAAGAAATTGATCGTGGTCAAACCGGAAGATCAACCACGTCATTACAAGTCTGTTTTATCAACTTTTGAAATCGACTTGCCAGATAATCCAGTTCGCTATACAGCGGTTCCAGATGCGATTCCTAAAGACGGGATCTGGGGAGAAGCTGGGATCAATGTCTATAATGTAGCTATGAGTGAGACAGAGACCATTACGACCAATAGCCGTGTGCTAGGGGCAGATCCTCTTGTAGAGAGTGGCATCGGCGAGGAAGACATGTTGACCTTGGTCTTGCCTTATGTCAAGACTGCCCGCGAAGGGGTCTTACGTCTCGGAAAGATTTTGGAAGAGTACGGAACTTATGAGTCTAACGGGATCGCCATTTCAGATGTGAATGAAATCTGGTGGTTGGAAACCATCGGAGGTCACCACTGGATGGCGCGCCGTGTCCCTGATGATACCTATGTGACCAACCCGAACCAACTGGGAAGTGATTATTTTGAATTTGGAAATCCAGATGAGTTTCTCTGTGACCCAGATCTTGAACATTTTGTCACAGAGCACCATTTGATTCTGGATCAAGAAGGGAAAGGTTTTAATCCACGCTATGCCTTTGGTAGCCAAAAAGACAAGGACCGCCACTACAATACACCGCGGGCTTGGGCCATCCAGCGTTTCCTCAATCCTGAAATCGAGCAGGATCCACGGAGTTTTGAGATTCCTTGGTGTCAAAAACCTTATCGCAAGGTGACGATTGAAGATGTCAAATATGTCTTGAGCAACCACTACCAAGACACCATCTACGATCCTTATGGTCCTGAAGGAGATCACGTGAGTCAGCGGACCTTCCGGACGATCGGGATCAACCGGACCAGCCAGACAGCGATTCTGCAATTGCGTCCCCATAAACCACAAGAAACGACAGGCATCCAATGGATTTCTTATGGCTCCATGCCTTACAATACAGCCGTTCCTTTCTTTACCCAAGTGGATACAACGCCAGACTACTTTGCCAATACGACGGCTAAGGTAACAACGGATTCCTTCTACTGGGCCAACCGGATTATTGCGGGACTGGCAGATCCTCACTATGCTCACCATGTTGGTGATTTGGACGATTACCAAGAAACGACAATGGCCTGGGGACATGCGCGCATCAATAAAGTCGATCGTGCACTTGCAGCAGGTGAAACCGTTGATTTTGAGGCGGAAAACCAAGCCATGAGTGATCAAATCCAGGAAGCGACAGATCAACTCTTGGACAAGATTTTGCTCGATGCTAGCAACCTCATGACCAATCACTTCTCCTTGAGTGATTAAAAACCGTAAATTTTCAGGTGATTTTTAAGATATTTTCAGAAATGATTGAAAAAATTTTGAAAATCAATTAAAATAGAGAAAATTACATACGACCGAATGAAGTTTGCAGGAGCGTGAGTGACTGTGAATGGACGGAACTCTGGAGAGACCAGAAATGGCACCGAAGGGGCAAGGTAGAGGATGCATCTACTCAAACTCTCAGGTAAAAGGACAGAGCGAAAGATAGGGAAAGCCCCTATTTTAAGCAGGACCAGAGTACATGTTTGACATGTGCTCTTTCTTTTTCTCTTTTCTGTCGAGCGGTCGATGAAAAAGGAGACAGAAAATGGACCATGTATTGCAGTTTTTTCAGCAGCTCGATAATCTAGTATGGGGCGCCCCGCTGTTGGTGCTCTTGGTGGGAACAGGGATCTACCTAACCCTTCGCTTGGGTTTGCTTCAAATACGCTACCTTCCAAAAGCTTTTCGCCTGATCTTTACAGAAGATGAGGGACACGGGGATATCTCGAGTTTCGGAGCCCTTGCGACAGCTCTAGCGGCTACTGTAGGGACGGGGAATATTGTAGGGGTGGCTACAGCGATTCAGACAGGTGGCCCAGGTGCCCTCTTTTGGATGTGGATGGCAGCCTTCTTTGGAATGGCGACCAAGTATGCAGAAGGGCTCTTAGCCATTCGTTATCGGACCAAGGATGACAACGGTCATATCTCGGGTGGTCCCATGTACTACATTCTTCACGGGATGGGAGAGAAGTGGCGACCGCTGGCTATTTTCTTTGCGGTTGCAGGAGTGCTGGTGGCCCTCTTTGGGATCGGAACCATGACCCAGGTTAATTCCATTACGGGATCCCTTCAGGCCAGTTTTGGAACAGCTCCAGAAGTGGCTAGTGTAGTAATTGCTCTGGTGGTTTCGACCATCATCTTTGGAGGGATTCACTGGATTTCCAAAGTCTCTGAAAAAGTGGTTCCTTTTATGGCTGCTGCCTATATCTTTGCGACTATCACGATTATTGTCTTGCATCTGGACCAATTGCTTCCAGCCTTAAAAGCAGTCTTTTCAGGTGCTTTCACAGGAACTGCAGCCATGGGAGGTTTCGCAGGAGCAACGGTCAAAATGGCTATCCAAAAAGGGGTGGCGCGTGGGGTTTTCTCTAATGAATCTGGTCTCGGATCTGCACCCATTGCAGCCGCCGCAGCGAAGACCAATGAGCCCGTCGAGCAAGGTTTGATCTCCATGACAGGAACCTTTATTGATACCATTATCATCTGTAGTTTGACAGGACTTTCACTCTTGGTTTCAGGTGAGTGGATGGCTAAGGGCAGCACTAGCACCCTGACTCAGGATACGTTTACAGGCGTCTTTGGTCCAGTCGGAGGTATCATTCTAACGCTATGCTTGGTGCTTTTTGCGACCACGACTATTCTTGGATGGTCTTATTACGGAGAGCGGTGTTTTGAATTCCTATTTGGTGTTAAACATATCAACCTCTATCGGACCTTCTTTGTTTTTATGGTTGGACTAGGAGGCTTCCTTAAGCTGGATCTGGTCTGGGTGATCGCGGATATTGTGAATGGGCTGATGGCTTTGCCCAACCTGATCGCCCTTTTAGCTCTCTCCCCTGTCATCATCAAAGAAAGCAAACAATACTTTAAGAAATAAGAAAACCCAGATCGCGAGATCTGGGTTTTCTTGTCTATTTGAGATAGGCTCATTTAATAGCGTTTTTCTTTTGGCCAGCTGCTCATTTCGGCGATGGCAGTGAAGAGTGCATCTGTCGAAGAGTTGAGGGCTGTTTCACAAGAGTCTTGGATGACCCCGATGATAAAGCCGACGCTGACGACTTGCATGGCCAAATCATTGGTGATGCCAAAGAGGCTACAAGCAACAGGGATGAGAAGGAGAGATCCTCCCGCAACTCCGGATGCTCCACAAGCAGAGATAGCCGCTACGACACTCAGGATGAGCGCCGTTCCAAAGTCAACCTGAATGTGCAAGGTATTGGCAGCAGCTAGCGTCAAAATATTGATCGTCACGGCTGCGCCTGCCATGTTTACAGTTGAACCAAGTGGAATGGAGACAGAATAGATGTCTGGATTCAGCCCCAACTCTTCACAGAGACGCATATTGACAGGGATATTGGCTGCAGAACTTCGAGTGAAGAAGGCTGTTACCCCACTGACACGGAGGCATTTAAAAACTAGGGGATAAGGGTTCTTGCGGATCATGAAAAAGACGATCAATGGATTGATGACCAGGGCTACAAAAGCCATGGTACCAACCAAAACAAGTAAGAGAATCCCGTAGTTACTAAGGGCACTGAGTCCTTGGCCAGCGATGGTCGTGAAGACCAAGCCTAAGATCCCAAATGGAGCTAGGTTGATAATCCACTCAACGATTTTTGAAGTGATGTCTGCTAGGGTTTGCAGGAGGTCTTTACTGTGTTCACTCGCCTCTCTCATAGCGATCCCAAAGACAGTTGCCCAAGAAAGGATCCCAATGTAGTTGGCTTGCTGCAAGGCGTTGACCGGGTTGTCGACGATCTTGAGCAAGAGGTTACTGATCACTTCGCCAATCCCGTTTGGAGAGGATCCTTCAGCAGCCTTTCCAGTTAGGGTAATGGTGATAGGGAAAATGTAATTGACCAAAACAGCGACGAAGGCAGCAGCAAAGGTTCCTAGGAGATAGAGGACGATGACCTTTTTCATATTGGTCTCTGTCCCTTTTTGGTGTTGGGAGAGGGCATTTGCGACGAGCGCAAAGACCAGAAGGGGTGCGATCGCACGGAGCCCCCCAACAAAGAACTCTCCTAAGAGTCCAATGCCAGTTGCTTTCGGGAAGATAAGTGCTAGGATGACTCCAAGTACAATCCCGATTGCGATCCTTTTCATAAGGTTGGTTTTATTCCAAGTTGTAATCAATCGATGAATCATGTAGGACCTCCTTAAAAAATAATTAAGGAATATTATACGATAGTTAGGGGGGGAAAGCAATGAAATTTTCAAAAAATAGCCTTATTTCCGAATATTTGATATAATTATACTATTCTTTGGTAGAAAGGCCCGAATAAATGAGTCAAGCTTTCCAACGTTATTTCAGTAAAATAGACTGGACGAAGATTTTTGATGATCTGATATCAAAATGTATCTCTCTAATTTTTATCTTTCTCTTATTTTTTATCGCTAAAAAGGCCATCCATAGCCTGGTCAAGCGGATATTAACCCCTTCCTTTAAGTATACGGTGCAGGATGAAGCCCGTAAAAAAACGATTCTCCGTTTGGTTGAGAGCCTCTTAAACTATTGTTTGTATTTCATCTTGATCTACTGGATTTTATCGATTCTGGGTCTTCCGGTCTCTAGTCTCTTGGCTGGTGCTGGGATTGCTGGGGTGGCGATTGGGATGGGAGCCCAGGGCTTTCTTTCCGATTTGGTCAATGGTTTCTTCATCCTTTTAGAACGCCAGCTGGACGTGGGTGACAATGTTCGTCTCACGAATGGGTCTATTAATATTGCCGGCATCGTCAGCAGTGTCGGGATTCGGACGACCCAGGTACGGGACTTTGATGGGACTCTCCACTTTGTTCCGAATCGCAATATCACCGTCGTCAGCAATCTCTCACGCGGCGATATGCGCGTGCTGATCGATATTCCGCTAGACGCAAATACCGATCTCGACAAGATCTATCAGGTGATTGCTCAGGTCAATCAGTCTGAACAAGATAAACACCCAGAGGTGTTGACAGGTCCTACGATTTTAGGCCCACAGATCGAAAAAAATGGTCGTTATTCCTTCCGAATTGCTATGACTGCGCAAAATGGAACCCAGACGACTGTCTATCATACCTACTATAAACTCTACCATGATGCCTTGATGGAAGCAGGGATTAACCTACCGACAGGAAAGAACGGGATCATGTAACACAAAAAAGAGGCTGGGACAAAAGTCCTAGCCTCTTTTTTGTTTTTGGATTGTCGAGCAAGACGCAGTGGTTGAGTGGGCTCTACTACGCTGATTTCATCAGCTTTTACAGCCCTACTCAACTGTGCGGAGGTGGGACGACGAAATCGAATTCTAACGAATTACCGATTTCTGTCCCACTTTCTTTTTTGGTCTATTTTAAGTGGCAGTATTTGAAATCCAGCTTTTTAATCTGGTCCCAATTTTTTCGAGCATCTGGTGGCAAGACGATGAGTTGCTTGCGCAGCATAGTCGTGATTTCAAGATTTAAGGATTCGATCGGGAGGGCAATGGCTACGGAACTTTTTGCCCTTTGGATCTTGTCCATGCAACATTCAATATGATGGCAAGCTGCGCCGGTCTGAGATTGACGGCTAGCTGCGATTTCTTGTCGCATATTGGAGAGTAATTGGACCAATTCAGACTTAAGGAATTCGATCGTATCTGATTTTTCTTGAGCTAAAAGAAACATAAGCACACCTCCTTTTGCTATAGTTTAATACTAATTTATTAAAAATGCAAGGGGGTAAAGTAAAAAAAATAAAATTTTTTTAGAAAAAGATACAGAAAAAGAGAGGGCTTACATCTCCCCACTACAGAAGGTCGAACCCCTTGTCTTAAAAATGGCTTTTCTCCCTTGGTCGGGTTGACTTGATAGAGGTCGGTAGCTACAAAAAAACTCCTGAAACATACTGGTTTCAGGAGTTGAGAGGCTTTGACCCGAAGGTCTCAAAGAAAAATATCGATTGATTATACAAGACCTTGTGCAATCATCGCATTTGCGACATTTTCAAAGGCAGCGATGTTGGCACCTGCAAGGTAATCTTTACCAAGACCGTAAGTTTCTGCAGTTGTTTTAGCAGTGTTGAAGATGTTGGTCATGATGTCTTTCAAACGTCCGTCCACTTCTTCGCGTGTCCATGAAAGACGTTGGCTGTTTTGGCTCATTTCAAGAGCAGATACAGCAACCCCACCAGCATTAGCTGCTTTAGCAGGTCCGTAAAGAATACCATTTTCTTTGTATACGTTGATGGCATCGATGTTACTTGGCATGTTTGCTCCTTCAGAGACAACTTTCACACCTTGAGCGACCAAACGTTTTGCAGCATCGCCATCGATTTCATTTTGAGTTGCACATGGAAGAGCGATGTCATAGTTACCAGCATAAGTCCATACGGAACCTTCGTAGTAAGTAGCAGTTGGTTTTTCAGCAGCGTATTCAGTCAAACGTGCACGACGTTTTTCTTTGACGTCTGTAAGAAGGTCGAAGTCAATACCGTTTTCGTCGATCACGTAACCGTTTGAGTCAGATACAGAGATAACAGTTGCACCAAGTTCAGTTGCTTTTTGAAGAGCGTATTGAGCAACGTTACCAGAACCTGAGATCACGACTTTCTTACCAGCAAAGCTGTCGCCGTTTGCTTTGAGCATTTCTTCAGTGTAGTAAACCAAACCATAACCAGTTGCTTCTGGACGGATCAAGCTACCACCGAAACCAAGAGGTTTACCAGTCAAGACACCAGCATCAAATTGGCGAAGGCGTTTGTATTGACCGTAAAGGTATCCGATTTCACGTCCACCAACCCCGATATCACCAGCTGGGACATCAAGAGAAGGACCGATATGTTTTTGCAATTCCGTCATGAAGCTTTGGCAGAAACGCATCACTTCAGCGTCTGTTTTTCCTTTAGGATCGAAGTCAGATCCACCTTTACCACCACCGATAGGAAGACCAGTCAAGACGTTTTTGAAGATTTGTTCGAAACCGAGGAATTTTAAGATCCCTTGGTTAACAGTTGGGTGGAAACGAAGACCACCTTTGTAAGGACCTACAGCAGAGTTGAATTGAACACGGTAACCACGGTTTACTTGGATGTTTCCTTCACGGTCAACCCAAGGAACACGGAAAGAAATTACGCGTTCAGGTTCTGTAATACGAGCCAAAATGTTTTCTTCGATGTATTCAGGATGTTTTTCAAAAACAGGTTCCAAAGTGCTGAGGAACTCTTCAACAGCTTGAAGGAATTCAGCTTCGTGGCCATTACGAGCTTTTACAGTTTCGAAGGTGCTTTGGATATATTCTTTAGCAGTTGTCATGTTAATTCTCCTTTGTGAATGAAACGAAAACCAGCAAACCCGCTAGGGGAGTGGTTTTGAGACAGTTGACAAACAATGTCATGTTTTTTTACATGGATCATTATAGCAGACTTTTTTTGGCTTGTAAAGAAAAAAGTTGAATTTTCTGAAAATTTTATCACTAGTAGGAAAGTCCGAATGTTTGGAAGAATTTTTAGCTTTGATTGTCCGGAAGCTTCCAAGTGATGGTATAATGAAAGAAGAAAATAGAGAGCATCCCGAACGATTCTGTTGGTGGTGTTTCAAAAAAGGAGTACAAGATGGTATCGACAAAGACGCAAATTGCTGGTTTTGAATTTGACAACTGCTTGATGAATGCGGCAGGTGTAGCCTGTATGACCACTGAGGAATTAGAAGAAGTGAAGAACTCAGCTGCTGGGACCTTTGTGACCAAGACAGCGACCTTAGAATTCCGTGCTGGTAATCCAGAGCCACGCTACCAAGATGTGCCGCTTGGTTCGATCAATTCGATGGGGCTACCTAACCAAGGGTTGGACTATTATTTGAATTACTTATTAGAGTTGCAAGAAACGGATCCTGACCGGACCTTCTTCTTATCTCTCGTCGGCATGTCTCCTGAAGAGACCCATACCATCTTGAAAAAGGTGCAAGACAGTGACTTTAAAGGCTTGACAGAGTTGAACCTATCTTGTCCCAATGTCCCTGGGAAACCTCAGATTGCCTATGATTTTGATACGACAGATCGGATCTTGTCTGAGGTCTTTGCCTATTTCACCAAACCTCTAGGGATCAAGTTGCCACCTTATTTTGATATCGTTCATTTTGATCAAGTAGCAGCGATCTTTAACAAATACCCGCTCAAGTTTGTCAACTGCGTCAACTCGATCGGAAATGGCCTCTACATCGAGGATGAATCCGTGGTGATTCGTCCTAAGAACGGATTTGGTGGGATTGGTGGAGAATACATCAAACCAACGGCTCTCGCTAATGTCCATGCTTTTTACCAACGTCTGAATCCAGAAATCCAGATTGTGGGGACAGGGGGCGTCTTGACTGGTCGCGATGCTTTTGAACATATCCTTTGTGGGGCTAGTATGGTGCAAATCGGAACGACACTCCATAAAGAAGGAGTAGGAGCTTTTGACCGCATCACTGCGGAGTTCAAAGCCATCATGGAAGAAAAAGGCTACCAAAGCCTGGAAGACTTCCGTGGGAAATTGCACTACATTGACTAATCTTTCGAAAAAAACTTCCTCAAGTGGAAACTTGGGGAAGTTTTTTATGAGAGTGGGACAGAAATCGGTAATTCGTTAGAATTCAATTTCGTCGTCCCACCTCCGCACAGTTGAGTAGGGCTGTAAAAGCTGATGAAATCAGCGTAGTAGAGCCCACTCAACCACTGCGTCTTGCTTGACAATCCAAAAATAATTGAGAGGCTAGGACTTTTGTCCCAACCTCATTCTGTTCCTAGTTTTAGGAATTTTCCATTTTTATAGAGAGAAAAAGGTGTACAATGGAGGTGAAAAGGAAGGTGATTTCTATGGAAGAAAGGGATGTGATTCAAGAGGCAAGAACGACGATCAGCCTTCTTCAAACAGCCTTTTCTAAGGGATTCACCCCCAGTCCAGATACCCTTCGATTTCGAGAAAATCTAGATCAGATGTTGAAAGGTTTACGAAAGGCTAGGCGGGTAGACAATCGTATGTTGATTGAGTTAGAAAAGTTTTATCAGACCGCCAGTTTATTGATTGGTCTGGGTGGGCTAGCTTTGAACGAAGAGGCCTTTCAAGCTTGGCGAGCTTATGATCACTGGCATTACGAGGTTGTGAAACCTCAGTTACAGGTCTACGGACCGACGGTGGTGTTGTAGTTGATACTAGCCTGGTGCTTGTCCACAGATATTCAGAGGAGGTGTTGGTCATGGTAGTCCTTCATGATTTTCTACATCAGTTAACCCTATCGTTTTGGAATTTTTATTACTCGCTCTTTTTCTTATTTGAAAAATAAGAAGGATTGAATCCCTTTTACATATAGTAGAAGGGATTTTTGATGCAGAATCCTTGAAAATCTGAGGCTCTTGGATTATGATGGAGCTAATAGATGTCAAGCGTTCCTTGTGGGGAATGCAGGAAGCGAGGAAAAAAGATGGCAGAGATTTATTTAGCAGGTGGCTGTTTTTGGGGCTTAGAGGAATATTTTTCACGGATCCCCGGTGTAGAAGAGACGACGGTAGGCTATGCCAATGGCCAGGTAGAAACGACCAATTACCAACTGATCAAGGAAACGGATCATGCAGAGACCGTTCAGGTCATCTACGATCCAGACAAAATCACCCTACGAGCGATTCTGCTCTACTATTTTCGTGTGATCGATCCCTTGTCCGTTAACAAACAGGGAAATGATCGAGGCCGCCAATATCGGACCGGTGTCTATTATACAGACGAGGCAGATCATGAAGTGATCGCCCAAGTGTTTGCGGAAGAAGAGAAGCAACTGGGCAGCAAAATTGTGGTTGAGCTAGAACCTTTGCGTCACTACATCCTAGCTGAGGACTACCACCAAGACTACCTCAAGAAGAATCCTGGAGGTTATTGCCATATTGATGTGACGGATGCTGAGCAGCCCTTGATTGATCCGTCAGCCTATCAGAAGCCAGATCAAGAAACCCTAAAAGGGAAACTGACAGCAGAGCAGTACCAAGTCACCCAAGAAAGCGCGACGGAACGTCCGTTCCACAATGCCTATGATCAGACCTTTGAAGAGGGGATCTATGTGGATATTACGACGGGGGAGCCACTCTTTTTTGCCAAGGATAAGTTTGCGTCTGGCTGTGGATGGCCAAGTTTCTCCCGTCCCATTGCCAAAGATGTCGTCCACTATTACCAGGATCATAGCCACGGGATGGAGCGGATCGAAGTTCGTTCCCGTTCAGGCAATGCCCATCTCGGACATGTCTTCACCGATGGACCAAAAGATCAGGGAGGGCTTCGCTATTGTATCAATTCGGCCTCTCTGCACTTTATTCCAAAAGAGGAAATGGAGCAAGAAGGTTATGGATATTTGTTAAAGGCTTTGAAATAAGAGGGTCTTTCTAATAGATCGAAAAACGGAGTTTATGATGAAAAATAGAAATTTATGGCGAACGATTTTTTCACTTTCAGCTTTGGTGACTCTAATTGGATTAGGATTTATTGCCTATAATCATTTTGTATTTCATCAACCTTTTATGAATCGGACGACAAAAGGGTTGCTTTCGGCTTTTTTCCTAAGTCTTGTCATGGTTGCGATTAGCTTGTCCAAATCAAACGATAAGAAGTGATTTGTGACCATCTATATGAATCAATCAACTGTGCGAGAGCAGGACGATGAAGCGTTTCTAAACAATGGCGTTTCTGTCCTGCTCTCTTTTTTCTCTTCTTAAAAATTGTGATACAATGAAGAGAAAGTATTTCAATGACAGCTCAATCTGTTGGCAGAGCATTGGAGAAACTAGGTAGGAAGAAGAGGTAGGAATGTTAGAGAAGTGGGAGAATGTGAAAGGGACCATCAAAACGATGGGAAAAGAGTTGTCAGCGGCCTTTGATTGGGCTTTTGATCGTCTCTTTTCAAGGATTCAGCTGACCAATGAACAGTTTGTCTATGTGCTCTTGTCAGTCGTTTTTATCGTGGCCAATGCCATCTTGTGGGTGCAAAAGTTCCAAGGCTTTCCGATCACCGCAACGGAACGGCCAGAGGTTGTGTACAAGGCCAAAACACCGGCTGATCAGATTCCTCATACAGCTCGAATCATGGCGAATGGAGACCAGCTCTATCATGATTTGCTTTATATGAGCGCGCAAAAAGAAGATGGAAGCTATGATTTTCATGAAAATTATGAGTATGTCAAACCCTGGCTACAAAAAGCGGATCTAGCCTTGGGTGATTTTGAGGGAACCATTAACCCGAATTACTATTTGTCAGGTTATCCTCTCTTTAATGCACCAAGCGAAGTCGTACCAGCCATCAAGGATGCTGGTTATGATGTCATGGATTTGGGACACAACCATATCTTGGATTCAGGCCTAGATGGGGTCTATTCGACAGCCAAGGCCTTTGAAGATGTAGGCATCACACCTGTCGGTGTCTACACGCATGAAAAGAGAGGGCAAGCTCCCTTGGTGATCAAGGAAGTGAATGGCATCAAGATTGCTATTCTAGCCTATGCTTACGGCTTTAATGGGATGGAAACGACCCTCACTCCAGAAGAGCAAGCAGATGTCTTGTCTGATCTGGATGAAGAGCGGATGAAGGCGGAGATCCAAAAGGCAGAGCAAGAGGCCGATATTACTATTGTCATGCCCCAGATGGGAATCGAGTACCAGTTGGAGCCGACAGAAGAGCAAAAAGAGCTCTACCATAAGATGGTTTCTTGGGGAGCTGATATTGTCTTTGGCGGACATCCCCATGTTGTAGAGCCTGCTGAAGTGGTCAATAAAGATGGTCAAAACAAGCTCATCATCTACTCGATGGGGAATTTCCTTTCTAATCAGCGTCTGGAAACCATGGGGGACGTGGAGACTGCCCAGTGGACAGAGCGAGGAGTCTTGATGGATGTGACCATCGAAAAGGTCGGTCGCAAGACAAAGATTAAGACAGCGACTGCTCATCCAACCTGGGTTAGTCGAACTCCGAAGGGGACCTATTCTCCTGAAGGCTATGAGTTGTACAAGTACCAGACCTATATTTTGGAAGATTTTATCCCGGATGGCAAATACCGCGACAAGTTGGATGAGGAGACCAAGGAGAGAGTGGACACGGCTTACCGAGAAATGAAGGAACATGTTCACTTGGACTGGCCTCAGAGTGGAAAGGAATAGAGTATGGAAGGAAATGTAAACTGGCTCCCACTTTGGATCCTAGGATTGATGGTGGTGATTTGGGCAACCAAATTTCTCACGGCTATCCGCCTCAAGCAAAAGCTGAAAAAATCTTGGGATGGAGCGCCTTTCTTTCGTAAGAAAGATACAGAAGAAAGTTTGATAGACAGTCTGGCTTATCCAGCTAAAGGCAGGACGATCGATAGCCAAGTGGATGATCAGACCTGGCATGATTTGGCTTTGGATGCGGTCTTTGATCAGCTCAATTACACCCAATCGAGCCTTGGGGCAGAAGCCCTCTATCAAAAAATGCGCCTGCTGGAATTCCAGCCTCAGGATCAGCTTCATGACTTAGAAGCCTTCTTTGAAGAGCATCCGGATTTGCGGCTCAAGGTTCAGGTCATTTTCAACCAACTGGGCAAGAAGAACCACAACATGGCGCGTAGCATTGTCGCAAATCCTGGCAAGCATTATGCAGGTTTGCCCCTCTATATAGCCTTGGCCTGTCTTCCAATCCTCTGTCTCTTTGCCATTCCCTTTGAGCCAGTTGGGGCGATTACCCTCTTGGTGATCAGTGTGATCTTTAATATCGTCTTTTCAAGTTTGCGCAATTGGTCCAATAAAATCCGCCTGGACAATGTTAGCTACCTGGTCCGCATCTTTGCTTCGGCAGAACGCTTGAGCCATCTAGCCTTGCCACAACAAGAAGCACTCAAGCAGGCAGTCAAACCCTTTAAGAAAACGCGGATCCTTGCCAGTGTCTTGCAGAGTCCAACGGGGACTTCTGAGATGGAAATTATTCTCCTCTACCTCAATGTCCTCTTTTTACTCCCGCAGATCGCTCAGGTTTATATTTACAATCAGGTGAAGGCTCATCAAAAAGAGGCCCAGAAGCTTCTGGATCTGCTAGGGGAGATGGAGGTCGCTATTAGTCTCTTGCGCCATAAGCGAGATCTAGAAGTGGTCTGTCAGCCAGTCTATACAGAGACGGGTGGGATTGAAGGTGAGACGCTCTATCATCCCTTGTTGTCCAATCCGATTGCAAATGATGTGCATTTTCAAAAAAATATGGTCATCAGTGGGGACAATGCGTCTGGGAAATCAACCTATTTGAAGACCGTCGCTATCAATGCTATTCTGGCTCAAGGGCTGGGCTTTGCCTATGGAGAAACCTTGGCCCTGCCTTACGGTCATGTCCTAACGGCTATGGATGTAAGCGATGATATTGAAGTTGGAGATAGCTACTTTATCACTGAAAGTAAAGCTATTTTGCGTATGATTCAGCATCTGAAAAAGCCTGGTTTTCACTACTTCTTTATTGACGAGCTCTTTAAGGGGACCAATACCATCGAGCGGATCGGATCAGGCCTTGGAATTGTCCGCTGGTTGGCTGCCCAAAACTGCCTCTACATGATTTCCAGTCATGATATTGAGCTGGTCGCAGCCTCTGGTGAGGTCAATGATAATTACCATTTTGACAGTCGCTATGTGGACGGCAAGATCGTCTTTGACTACCAGATCAAGCCAGGATCAGCCGTAACCAAGAATGCGGTCAATACTCTAGAAAGCTTGCATTATCCAGAGGAGATTACGCAAACAGCCAAGGACTTGATTGACCAGTATGAAGAGACGGGGCACTGGTCTTTGAAAGAAATTGAAAAAGAATGAAAAATGAACGAAGGAGATTGTAAATGATCGGTTTAGGGACCTTCTATAATGCCTTAGGGGTCGTATTTGGTGGGCTTTTAGGATTGCTCATCGGTCAACGTTTGTCAGAAGATTTTCATGAGACCCTTCTGAAAGTGACAGGAGTTGCTGTTTTTGTCTTGGGCATTGCAGGGACCTTGGAAAAGATGCTGGTGGTGCATGGAAGTCATGTGGAAAGTCACGGCAGTATGATGTTGATTCTGAGTCTAGTAATCGGGACCGTTATCGGGGAACTCTTGAAGATTGAGGAGGGCTTTGAGCGCCTGGGAAGCTGGCTGAAGGAAAAGACGGGCAACCAAGGCGATTCCAGCTTTGTTGATGCCTTTATGACCACGGCCTTGACCATTTGTATAGGGGCTATGGCGGTAGTTGGAGCTGTCCAGGATGGCTTGACAGGCGACACTTCGACCTTGTTGGCCAAGGCTATTCTGGATATGGTCATTGTTCTGGTCTTGACCGTTTCAAAAGGAAAGGGTGCCATTTTTGCGGTGGTCCCACTCGTGATCTTTCAGGGGGCGATTACGCTGTTGGCCCATTTGATCGAACCGATCATGACTCCACAAGCGCTGTCGAATCTCTCACTGGTCGGCTCCAGCCTCATTCTCTGTGTTGGGATCAACCTCATTTGGGGCAAACGAATCAAGGTCGCCAATCTTCTTCCGGCAGTGCTGATTGCCATCATTTGGGCCTTTGTTGGGTGAAAAATAGAAGCTAAGCAGTAGCTTCAGATTTAAGACAAAGTCATATTAAAAACTTTCCTTAGGGGAGTACGGACGTCAGCGAACTTCGTAGAAGTTCCATGACTAAATTAAGATACAGAGGGCGTCTGCGGATAAAGTCAAAATAGGAAGTTTGACGCAGAATCTTTCAATTCTAGGAGAACTTATCTTTTTGACACAATCCGCAGCCCTTGTTCAATTTGTATTGAGCCCCTTCGCTCTTTAATTTCTGGGCTCAGGCTAAAACAGTTTCCCAAACTGTTTTACTCTCAATAATTCCGAGTGCCTGAAACGTATTGTTTCAGGCACTTTTCTCACAGCGGAAAGTTTTTGTATTTTCTTGATTCATTCTAAAAATAGGAACTCGTTTTTACTTACTTTTAGAAACGATTAACTTATTTTACTTTAAAATAGTTTGTCTCATTCTAAATATAATCGGTAAAGAATGATTAGCTTTTTTACTTGTCCTTGTAGTCTTGTTAGAAAAATGAAGGTGCTCCCAAAAAGAGGGACATTTTCTTTTTGCAAATATGGGAATTCATTTATGGAAACCCTGATTTTTGGTATGATAGTCGTAATTTCGAATAGGGAGGTTGGAGTCACCATGAGTGATTTGAATCAGACAGTTGAATTTATTAAAGAAATCGAGAAATTAAAGTCAGTAACAAGGTTTAATAGAACTCTTGATGGACGGTTTGAAAATAGTGCCGAGCATTCCTGGCAGGGTGCGATAGCTGCGATGGTCTTTCAAGATTATTATCCTGAAAAATTGAATATGGAAAAGGTCATGTTTCTGTTATTGATTCATGATTTAGGTGAGATTTATGCCGGAGATACTTGGGTGTTTGATGATGAAAAAAAGGTTCATGCTCATGATAGAGAGCTCGCATCTATAGAAAAAACAATGAGCCTCCTTCCAGAAGCAACCTATTTGAATATGAAAAATTCGTGGTTGGAGTTTGAAAAAGGGCAGAGTCCTGAGGCAAGATATGCAAGAGTGATTGATGCATTGATACCACTGATCAATCACTTGGAAGTGTCAGAAGTAAATTATAATCCTGATCATATCCGCTCAGAGATGGTATTAGAAAAGAAAAAATTTATAAAAAGTGAGTCCAAAGCGTTATGGAAACTGACGGAAGAGTTGGTTCAGGAAAGTGTAGAAAAGGGATTATATTTATGATATCACTTGGTCTTTAGTAGCAACTTTCAGACTAAAAGTAAACCACCTGTTTTCACGGGTGGTTTTGACTTGCTTGATCTGTGGTATAATGGGAACAGATAGTTTGCACCCTATGAAAGGGAAAAGGTTAGATTGTATGATTAAGTTGATTGCAACAGATATGGATGGAACCTTATTAGATGAGCGAGGAGAGGTGGACCTTCCGCGTCTGGAAAGGCTGTTGGACCACTTGGATCAAAAAGGGATTCGCTTTGTTATTGCGACGGGAAATGAAATCCATCGCATGCGCCAGCTCTTGGGTCCTTTGGTCAAGCGGGTGACTCTGGTCGTAGCCAACGGAGCTCGGATTTTTGAGGATGACCAGATGATTCTAGGAAAATTCTGGGATCGAGAACTAGTAGAGGCGGTTCTTGCTTTTTTTAAGGGGCGGGAAATTTCAGACCAGCTGGTTGTGTCAGCAGTTAATGGTGGCTTTGTCAAGGAAGGAACGGTCTTTACGGAAGTTGAAAAATTCATGCAGCCGGAAGTGATTGAAGCCTTGTACAAGCGGATGAAGTTTGTTCCGGAATTGACAGCAGATCAATTTGACCAGGTGCTTAAAATGAGCTTGGTGGTTGGCTTGGATCGTCTTGATCAAGTGAGTCAGGAAGTCCAACAGGCTTTTGGAGATCAGCTCATGGCGGTTTCGAGCGGTTTTGGCAGCATGGATCTCTTACAAGCAGGTATTCACAAGGCTTGGGGACTGGCTCAATTAATGGAGAAATGGCAGCTTGATGCTAGTCAGGTCATGGCCTTTGGGGATAGTGGAAATGACATTGAAATGCTTGAAATGGCTGCTCACTCCTATGCGGTGGCCAATGCAGAAGCATCTGTCAAGGCTGTTGCCAAACACCTAGCACCGAGCCATCAAGAAGGTGGTGTCTACCAAGTGATCGAAGAGTATCTAGGATTGACCCCCTGGGAACAAGTGAAAGGAAAGAAGTAGATGGCGGTACAACTGTTAGAAGACTGGCTCTTAAAGGAGCAGGAGAAAATTTTAACAACCTATCGGGAGCTCAATCAAGCCCCTCTGAAGGAGCCTGGTTTGATCTTTATCGGAGACTCTATCGTAGAGTATTTCCCCATTCATGAACTATTACAAAGTCCCAAACACATGGTCAATCGAGGAGTGCGAGGCTATAAGACGGAACTCCTTCATAAGCATCTAGACGCTCATGTCTTTGGAACGGCGGTGGATCAGATCTTTCTCTTGATCGGGACCAATGATATCGGAAAAGAAATTCCTCAAAAGGAAACCTTAGACAATGTAGAAGCGGTCTTACAGGCGATCATGCGGGATTTTCCCCTAACTCACATCAACCTGATCTCGGTTTTACCGGTGAGTCAAGAAGAGCGCTACAAACAAAAGGTCTATGTCCGGACCAATGAAAAAATTCAAGCCCTCAATCAGGCCTATCAAGAATTGGCCCAAGCCTACCACCAGGTCAGCTATGTCGATGTGTATTCGTCTTTATTGGATGAAGTGGGGCAGTTAGCAGAAGCCTATACGACAGATGGCCTCCATCTAAGTGTGGCCGGGTATCGCATCCTAGCCCAAGCTCTGCATGAGATAGTATAGAGATAAAAATAGGGAGCGAAAAAAGCCCAACCAGACAAATCTTCAAAGGAAGCTTTCAGATTGAAGATAAAGTCCTCTTAGAAACTTTCCTTAGGTGAGTTACGGACGTCAGCGAACTTCGTAGAAGTTCCATGACTTAGTTTTGGACCTAAGGTTCCAAAACTCCCGTGTGCCTGAAACATAATTGTTTCAGGCACTTTTCTCACAGCGGAAAGTTTCAATAGATGCTTTGATGGTTCTTATAATTGAAATTATTTCTATTTATTTTTAGAGCTCTTTAGATGATTTTTTGTAAAAACAGATTGTCTACCTTCCCCTATTTCCAAGAGGAAATTTTTTTATCTTTTTAGGTTGACAAATGTAAATCTTAGGTGTAAAATAGCATCATAAGATTTACAAATGTAGATTTTGAAAGGAGAAGCCATGCAAATTTCTAATGCGGAATGGCGCATCATGAAGATTATCTGGATGGAAGGCAAGCAGACCAGCACGGATTTGATCGCCGTCTTGTCCGAGCGCTTTGACTGGTCGAAGTCGACCATCAAGACTCTCTTAACCCGCTTGGTGGAGAAAGGATGTTTAACGAGAGAAAAATCTGGTAAAGCCTTTGTCTATTCGGCACTGTTGACGCAGGACCAGAGTTTAGACTTGGTGGTTGAAGATGTGAAAGACAAGGTTTGCTCAAAAAGAATTGTCCAGGTGATCGAGAACTTAATTGAGGAGAGTGATTTTACGCTAGCAGATCTTAATCACTTGCAGCTGGTCATTGAAGGAAAGAAAGCAGAGGCTGTCGAAACAGTCCGCTGTAATTGTATGTAATAGAAAGAAGGAAATTCCATGTTTGGATTGTTGATTAGTATCATTTGTTTGCTTTTGGTTGTCTTTATTGCCTGGTGGTTTTTTGCAGACCATAAAAAGGAAAGCGGCTACGCTCGTCAGAAATCAGGTTATCAAGAAATTGAAGTCGAAGTCATGGGGGGCTATTCGCCTGAAACCATTGTCCTGAAAAAGAATGTTCCAGCTCGGATCATCTTTAATCGCAAGGATCCATCTTCATGTCTGGCTCAAGTGATCTTTCCAGATTTTGGCGTTCATGAAGATTTGCCTTTAGGTGAAAAACATGTCATTGAAATTACGCCAGAAAAAGCGGGCGAATATGGGTATTCATGTGGAATGAACATGATGCATGGTCACATGATTGTGGAATAAAGGAGTAGGTATGGTAGAAAAACAAAAAGCAGTTGTGGAAAACGGAGTGCAAAAGATCCGTATTACAGCAGAAAAAGGCTATAGTCCAAAGGAATTTCAACTTCAAAAAGGGATCCCTGCTGAAATCACCTTCCATCGGGTCAATCCTTCTGGCTGTTACAAGGAAATTTTGTTTGAAGATCAGGGGATTTTAGAGCCTTTGGAAGTCGGTGTGGATAAGGTGATATCCTTTACCCCGACAGAAACAGGGGACTTCGAGTTTTCATGTGGAATGAAGATGCAAAAGGGTTCCTACACGGTTGTGGAAAAACGCCGTCGTGTCTTAGGTTTACTGGGTCGCTTTTGGATTACTAGTATCTTTACTCTTCCCTTATTGATCTTGATGATCGGGATGATGGCAGGATTTGTCTCCCATACAGTCAGTCGCTGGGGGACTTTTCTAGCGACAACGCCGATCATGTTGGTAGCAGGAGTTCCTTTTATCAAGAGTGCCTGGGCCTCATTTAAGAAGCACCATTCCAATATGGATACCTTGGTAGCTCTTGGAACCCTGGTAGCCTATGTCTATAGTGTATTTGCCCTTTTTACTGGTCAGCCAGTATACTTTGAGGCTGCGGGTTTTATCATCTTCTTTATCCTCTTAGGGCAAATCTTTGAAGAACGGATGCGTAACAATGCCTCCGAGGCTGTGGAAAAGTTGTTGGATTTGCAGGCAAAAACGGCTCAAGTTCTCCGTGATGGGAACTATGTCGAGGTGGCGGCGGAAGATATCCAAATTGGTGACTTGATTCGGGTCCGTCCTGGGGAAAAGATTGCGGTTGATGGGACGATTGTAGAAGGAAGTACGACCATTGATGAGTCGATGGTGACAGGTGAAAGCTTGCCTGTGGAGAAATCAGTTGGTGATGCAGTGATTGGCTCCACTATCAACAGCAATGGGACCATTCTCTTTAAGGCTGAAAAAGTCGGTAGTGAGACCCTCTTATCTCAAATTGTGGACTTTGTCAAAATGGCCCAATCCAGTCGTGCTCCCATTCAAGATTTGACGGATAAGATTTCAGGTATCTTTGTTCCAGTGGTGACGATTTTGGCCATTGCGACTTTCTGGGTTTGGTCCGTGCTTCTGGGCGCGTCGCTTCAAGAGGCCATGCTCTATGCAGTCTCTGTCCTCATTATTGCCTGTCCTTGTGCCCTTGGTTTAGCAACCCCAACAGCCCTGATGGTCGGAACCGGCCGTAGTGCTAAGATGGGGGTTCTGATTAAAAATGGAACAGTTCTTCAAGAAGTGCAAAAGATTCAAACCGTTGTGTTTGATAAGACAGGGACTATTACCATTGGCCAACCACTTGTAACCGATGTTGTAGGAGATGAAGCGCGTGTCTTGACACTGGCTGCTAGTCTTGAAACTTTTTCAGAACATCCACTAGCCCAAGCGGTCTTATCACGAGCAGAAGAAAAAGGTTTGGTGTTATCCCCTGTGGAAAACTTCCAAGCGATTGAAGGAAAAGGGGTCCAAGGTCAGATCGACCAGCAGTTGGTGACCTTGGGAAATGGCAAACTTCATGACGGGACAGCGATGGATCCGGAGCTTGAAAAACGGATGGTAGAGTTGCAAGAGCAGGCCAAAACAGTGATCAGTTTGTCTGTGGATGGGCAAGTGATTGGCTTGATTGCCATTCAAGATGCTCCGAAGGCCAGCTCAAAAGAAGCGATCAAAAAGCTCAAAGAACGGGGCTTGAAAACGGTCATGTTAACGGGGGATAATGAACGGGTGGCCCAAGCTATTGCTAAGCAAGTGGGAATTGACACCGTCATTGCTGATGTCCTTCCTCAAGAAAAAGCTAGCGCCATCCAAAAACTGCAAGAAGCTAGCAAGGTCGCCTTTGTTGGAGATGGGATCAATGATGCTCCAGCTCTCTTGATCGCGGATGTGGGGATCGCTATGGGATCTGGAACGGATATTGCGATCGAGTCCGGTGGCATCGTGCTCACGCAAAATGATTTGCTTGGCGTTGTGCGCGCTTTTGACATGAGTCAAAAGACCTTCCGCAGGATCTTACTCAATCTCTTCTGGGCCTCTATCTACAATATCCTTGGGATTCCAATTGCTGCTGGAGTCTTTGTAGGACTGGGATTGACCCTCAATCCAGAACTAGCAGGTCTTGCCATGGCCCTTAGTTCTTTGTCTGTTTTGACTAGCTCGCTGCTTCTCAATGTTGCGAAAATTGATTAAATGAAATAAAAAGAGAGAGTGGGACAGAAATCGGTAATTCGTTAGAATTCGATTTCGTCGTCCCACCTCCGCACAGTTGAGTAGGGCTGTAAAAGCTGATGAAATCAGCGTAGTAGAGCCCACTCAACCACTGCGTCTTGCTCGACAATCAAAAAACAATTAAGAGGCTAGGACTTTTGTCCCAGCTTCTTTTTGTTCGATTTCCTACAGCTGCAAGTCTTAGAGGTGCATGCAAATTATAATAAAATATCCTATTCTACTATAGTTTGTGAAATTTTCTCAAAATCAGCATCTGTTATGTAATAGGGATTGAGCATCTCTGAGCAGATTCTTATACATGTGACTCTCTTTGTGATAAATTAATACTGTAATCGTTTTGTAAATCGTTTTCATGAGAAATGTCAGAAAAAACTCATTTTCAAAACGAAACCTGATCGCAAAGATGAAGTAGAAGCGCTATGCTACATTTTTAAAGGATCAAAATAGATTTAAAGGAGAGTTAGAATGACTCAAGGGAAAATTACTGCATCTGCAGCAATGCTTAATGTATTGAAAACATGGGGCGTAGATACGATCTACGGTATCCCATCTGGAACACTTAGCTCACTTATGGACGCTTTGGCTGAAGACAAAGATATCCGTTTCTTGCAAGTTCGTCACGAAGAAACTGGTGCTCTTGCAGCGGTTATGCAAGCTAAATTTGGTGGCTCTATCGGGGTTGCAGTTGGTTCAGGTGGACCTGGTGCGACTCACTTGATCAATGGTGTTTACGATGCAGCTATGGATAACACTCCATTCCTTGCTATCCTTGGATCACGTCCAGTTAACGAATTGAACTTGGATGCCTTCCAAGAATTGAACCAAAACCCAATGTACAACGGTATCGCTGTTTACAACAAACGTGTAGCTTACGCAGAACAATTACCAAAAGTAATCGATGAAGCTTGCCGTGCTGCCGTTTCTAAAAAAGGTCCAGCCGTTGTTGAAATTCCAGTAAACTTTGGTTTCCAAGAAATCGACGAAAACTCATACTACGGATCAGGTTCTTATGAACGTCACTTTATCGCTCCTGCCTTGAACGAAGTGGAAATCGATAAAGCTGTTGAAATCTTGAACAATGCTGAACGCCCAGTGATCTACGCTGGTTTCGGTGGAGTTGGTGCGGGTGATGTGATCACTGAATTGTCTCGTAAAATTAAAGCACCAATCATTACGACTGGTAAAAACTTCGAAGCGTTCGAATGGGACTACGAAGGGTTGACAGGTTCTGCTTACCGTGTTGGTTGGAAACCAGCCAACGAAGTGGTTTTCGAGGCAGATACTGTTCTTTTCCTTGGTTCAAACTTCCCATTTGCTGAAGTTTACGAAGCCTTCAAGAATACTGAAAAATTCATCCAAGTCGATATCGACCCTTACAAACTTGGTAAACGTCATGCCCTAGACGCTTCAATCCTTGGGGATGCAGGTCAAGCAGCGAAAGCAATCCTTGATAAAGCGAATCCAGTTGAATCTACTCCATGGTGGCGTGCAAACGTTAAGAATAACCAAAACTGGCGTGATTACATGAACAAACTCGAAGGTAAAACTGAGGGTGAATTGCAATTGTATCAAGTTTACAATGCAATCAACAAACATGCTGATCAAGATGCGATCTATTCAATCGACGTAGGTGACACTACTCAAACATCTACTCGTCACCTTCACATGACACCTGAGAACATGTGGCGTACATCTCCACTCTTTGCGACAATGGGGATCGCCCTTCCTGGTGGTATCGCTGCTAAGAAAGACAATCCAGATCGCCAAGTATGGAACATCATGGGTGACGGTGCATTCAACATGTGCTACCCAGACGTTATCACAAACGTTCAATACGACCTTCCAGTTATCAACGTTGTCTTCTCAAATGGTAAATATGCCTTCATCAAGGACAAATACGAAGACACAAACAAACACTTGTTTGGTTGTGACTTCCCTAATGCTGACTATGCGAAAATCGCTGAAGCTCAAGGAGCTATTGGATTTACAGTTGACCGTATCGAAGACATCGACGCAGTCGTTGCTGAAGCTGTTAAATTGAACAAAGAAGGTAAGACAGTTGTCATCGATGCTCGCATCACGCAACACCGTCCACTTCCAGTAGAAGTTCTTGAGTTGGATCCAAAACAACACTCAGAAGAAGCGATCAAAGCCTTCAAGGAAAAATACGAAGCTGAAGAACTCGTACCATTCCGCCTCTTCTTGGAAGAAGAAGGATTGCAATCACGCGCAATCAAATAATTTCTCTCGTCGAAAATAAAAAGATCGGAGCCATCCGGTCTTTTTGTGGAGGATAAGAAATGAATTTAAATCAATTAGATATTATCGTTTCAGATGTTACCCAAGTTTGTGCTAGCTTGGAGCGTATTTTGGATAAAAAGGCCGATTATGTTGACGACAGTTTTGCTCAGTTCACGATTGGCAGTCACTGTCTCATGTTGTCTCAAAATCATTTGGTTCCTTTGGAAAATTTCCAGTCAGGAATCATTCTTCACGTTGAAGTTGAGGATGTAGAGCAGAACTACCAACGATTGAAAGAGCTTGGTATCCAGGTTTTGAACGGTCCAGTTGTAACCGATTGGGGAACCGAAAGCCTGTTAGTTGAAGGCCCTTCCGGATTAGTGCTTGATTTTTATCATATGAAGTAGGTAATTCTATTATCAAAAAATTTAAACGTTCTTGGAGTGGAACATAAACAGATCGGAGCAATCCGGTCTTTTTTATTAAAGACAAAGTCTTCTTAGAAACTTTCCTTAGGTGAGTACGGACGTCAGCGAACTTCTACGAAGTTCCATGACTAAATCAAGATACAAAGGGCGTCTGCGGATAAAGTCAAAATAGGAAGTTTGACGCAGAATCTTTTGATTCTAGGATAACTTATCTTTTTGACACCATCCGCAGCCCGTGTTCAATTCGTTTTGAGCCCCTTCGCTCTTTAATTTCTTGGCTCAGCCTAAAACAGTTTCCCAAACTGTTTTACTCTCAATAATTCCGAGTGCCTGAAACTATTAAGTTTCAGGCACTTTTCTCACGGCGGAAAGTTTCAGTTTATTCTTTACGATTTAAAAATAGAAATCATTCTTATTTTTTCAGAAAAGCCGATATTAAATTAGGTGAAAAACAATTTGTATACATTCTGAAAGATCGGAGCCATCCGGCCTTTTTGTGTTGCACGTGAACAGAAATAACCTTAGACTAGGTTTAGTTTTTCATAGGATGCTGTAAGACTTTTGGGTTAGAGAGGGGTATAATAGAACTATCAAATCAAGTGAGGTAGAGAGATGACCGACAAACTTCAATTTCCAGATGGTTTCCTCTGGGGTGGGGCGACGGCTGCTAACCAGTGTGAGGGAGCTTATAATGAAGACGGCCGTGGCTTGGCTAATGTGGATGTGGTGCCGATTGGGCCTGATCGGCACGCCATAATTACTGGTCAGAAAAAGATGTTCGACTTTGAAGAGGGCTATTTTTACCCGGCTAAGGATGGCATTGATATGTACCATCGCTACAAGGAAGACATTGCGCTCTTTGGGGAAATGGGCTTTAAAACCTATCGTTTGTCCATTGCCTGGTCTCGGATCTTCCCACAAGGAGATGAACTAGAGCCGAATGAAGCAGGTTTACAGTTCTATGAAGACCTCTTTAAGGAGTGCCACAAGTATGGCATTGAACCCTTGGTGACCATTACCCACTTTGACTGTCCCATGCATTTGATTACCGAGTATGGAGGTTGGCGTAGTCGTAAGATGTTGGAATGTTATGAACGACTCTGCCGGACCCTCTTCACTCGCTACAAGGGCTTGGTCAACTACTGGCTGACCTTTAATGAGATCAATATGATCCTTCATGCGCCTTTTATGGGAGCGGGTCTCTGCTTTGAAGAAGGGGAGAATGAGGAGCAAGTCAAATACCAGGCAGCTCACCATGAGTTGGTCGCTTCAGCCATTGCTACCAAGCTAGCCCATGAGATTGATCCTAACAATAAGGTCGGCTGTATGCTGGCGGCTGGGCAAAACTATCCGCATACCTGTGCTCCACGAGATGTCTGGGCTGGTCTAGAAGAAGACCGCAAGAACTATTTCTTCATCGATGTGCAGGCGCGTGGGGAATACCCTAACTATGCCAAGAAAGAGTGGGAGCGTCAGGGAATCACGGTTGAGATGACGGAACAGGACCTTCAATTGTTGAAAGACCATACAGTGGACTTTATTTCCTTCTCCTACTATGCCAGTCGGGTCGCTTCAGGGGATCCAGCTGAAAGGGAGAAAACAGCGGGCAATATCTTTGCTTCTCTGAAGAATCCCTACTTAGAAAGCTCGGAATGGGGTTGGCAGATTGACCCTCTTGGTCTTCGCATTACGTTGAACACCATCTGGGATCGTTATCAAAAACCCCTGTTTATCGTAGAAAATGGACTGGGCGCCGTTGATACCCCAAATGAAGCCGGGGAGATTGAAGATGACTACCGGATTAACTACCTAGCAGCTCACATCAAGGCCATGCGGGAGGCCATCCATGAAGATGGTGTTGTCCTCTGGGGCTATACAACTTGGGGCTGTATTGACCTGGTCTCTGCCGGGACAGGAGAAATGAAGAAGCGCTACGGCTTTATCTATGTCGACCGGGACAACGAAGGCAAGGGAAGCTTGGAGCGCTCCCGTAAGAAATCCTTCTATTGGTACAAAGAAGTCATTGCGACAAATGGGGCTTCTGTTGAATAAAAGTTTTCGGTACTTGCTGGCCGACTCTCTCCTATAAACGAAAAAGCTTAGAATCCCAATTTCAAGATGGGGTCCTAAGCTTTTTGTATGTTGTTTAGCCAAGTCCTTACGAATTTACTGGTCGTAATCTAAGACATTGTTCTCGATGACAAACTTAGATTCAGCGGAAACGTTGGCTGCTCCTAGTTGCAACTGTGAACTTCCGTCTGGATCTAGGATATGCCACTGACCGTCCTTGTGGGCAAAGATAGCCTGAAATGTGACGTTATTACTCTTGTCTCGAATGGGTAGAACAAATGCTTGATCTGTATTCTCTAAAAGGATTTCTTCCTTATTTTCAAAGTTATAGATATAAAATTGCCCAGTTCTTTGTCCCAAACCATGGAGTTCATCGACTTTTTGCCAATTCTCAAACTTATTCCGAACAAGGGATTCATTATAAATCTTGTTGAAGGTTTCGTTCCGTTTCTTCGTTTCTTCCTCGTCTAGTGTTTTCTGAAACTCTGCAACCTTTTTAGTCGTTTGAATGGTTTGTCTGTTTTGCTCCCTGATTTGCTGGCGGTGGATGACTCGCATCATTCTTGCAGCAACACCCAGGATGACAAGGATGGATACAAGACTGATTTTAGTTTTAGCATTATTTTTCATAGATGAGTCTCCCTATTGTGTCATTGGTCCTATTATACCCTTTGAAAGAAAGGATCGTCAAGTTCATCTTGTGATGATCGAACATGCAGATCTAGCTGGGTACAATAGAATTTTATCAGATTTTCATTGACGAAGGGGCTTTTATTTGATAGGCTAGGGGAATAGAAATGATTTGGAGTTCAAATGAAAAAGGAGTGAGGCAAGTGGCACGGGTTTTATTAATCGAGGACAATAATGATATCCAAGAAATTTTGTATAGTCTCTTAAGTGAAGACCATGAGGTGCTTCAAGCCTTTTCGGGTACAGAAGGGCTACGGCTCTTCCAGCAAGAAGCTGTTGATTTGGTCCTTCTGGATATCATGCTTCCAGGGAAAAATGGGGATCAGGTCCTTGAGGAGATCCGTTTGCAGAGTCAGACACCGGTTATCATGATGACCGCTCTGGGAGACAAACACCTCATTAGCCAGTATCTCCTTGCAGGGGCCAATGATTATATTGTCAAACCCTTTAATCTGGACGAAGTGGCCGCTCGGGTGACGGTGCAGTTGAGAAATCACGTCTCTCCGGCACAGGAAGCTCAAGCGTCGCAAAAGCTTTCCTTTAAGAATTTGGTCTTAAATCCAGAAACCTTTGAACTGGAGTCTGGCGAACAGACACTTCGCTTGGGCAAAAAAGAATTTCAAATTTTTGAGACCTTGCTGGCGCATCCAAAGAAGATTTTCACCAAAGAAGAATTGTATGAGGCGGTCTGGGAAGAAGTTTATCTGCCTGGAGACAATACCCTCAATGCCCAATTGAGCAATCTTCGAAAGAAAATTGCCCAGCTTGATCCAGATGAGGACTATATTGAAACGGTCTGGGGCTTGGGTGTTCGCTTGAAAGGAGAAAAGTAATGTGGGGATTGGTTCTAATTCTAGTCGTCCTTGTCCTTCTCTTGGGACTGGGCTATGTTCGCTTGCTTTCTGCTTTAAAGGATTTGCAGGAGCAGATTCAAAAGAAGCTTCAAAGCGGTAGTGGGGTACGGCTGACCTCTCAGGTCTCAAAAAAAGAATTGGTCGCCTTGACCAATCAAGTCAGTGATCTCTTTGATCAGATCGAGCGGACCAATCGGATTGCCTTTCAAGAGAAAAAGACCTTGGATATGGCCATCAGTAATATTGCTCATGATATTCGGACGCCTTTGACCATTGCATCTGGCTACACCCAACAAATCATCAAGGGTGGGACGCAGGAAGAGGAAAAGCTGAAGAAAATTGCTTCCAATCTTCAAGTCGTCTCAAAACGCCTGGAATCTCTCTTGGAATACAGACGCTTGATGGAGGGAGCCATTCAGCCTCGGATTTCAGACGTCGATCTCAGCCAAGTTTTAACCCAGCAGTTGTTCCAGTATTATGATAGCTTGTCTGAGGCGGGGATTGCTTTAGAGGTAGAGCTAGAAGAGCATCTTCATTATGCTACGGATCCTGAGCTTTGGGAGCGCCTCTTGCAAAATATGCTCAGCAATGTCCTCAAGCATGGAAAGGAGCAGGCCCGTTTGACCTTGACCTCAGACGCGGACACGATTCGGGTCGAGCTGCGCAATATTGTGCAACAACCGATCCAGCACTTAGACCAATTGGCTAGTCGATTCTACTCTGAAAATCTCTCGGATACAGAGGAGTCTTCTGGCTTGGGTCTCTATATCATTCAAAATTTTGTAGAGATCTTAGGCGGGGACTTGCAACTGGCAACGGAGGCAGACTGGTTTATTTTGACCATTACACTAAGAAAAAAGGCTTGAGCATTGCTCAAGCCTTTTTGTTATAAATCTTTGTGTTTGAAAGTAGCCAGTCCTAGGAAGCCGAAAACAAGGATGAATCCAAGGGCGATCGAGAGGGTGTTGGTTGTTGCTGTGGTGCTCTCTACCAAGGAATATTGGAACTCCAAGTTTAGATAGTGGAGAATGTCAATATCTTTAAAGAAAAGCGCAGGTAGACTTAAGAGGATATTTCCAATGAAGTAGCCAACGAAGGCTAGGGTGATGGATTGGCTAGCATAAAGAAGGAAGGAAATGATACTGACCCAAGCCAGGGTGGCAAGGAACTGAATCAGCACGGTCAGTCCAAAATGAGCAAGGAAGTGCTCTGGCATGGTGCCAAGTCCATTGTAGAGGGTCGCAATCAAGAAGACGAGACCATAAGAAACAAGAAATTGGAAGAGGGCAATGGTCAGGACAACGGCGCTTTTTGCAAAGTAGTAGCTAGTGCGCGAAACGCCATAGGCCAGACTATTCTTGTATAAGTTTTGCGTTAAGTCTGTTCCCAGGACCAAGGTGATGACAATAATGGTAAAGAGGATAGTCACACTGATGCTGGAAGAGTAGTGGGTCAAGGCTTTAAAGCCCGTCCAAACTTCGGTTGCTTGGGGTAATTTGGATTCCGTATTGACGCCGACGTGGCCGGTAGCTCCAAAGATGACTCCAGACAGGATGTTGAGAACGAGAATGGCTTCTGTAATCCAAAAACCTTTAGAGCGAAAAAGTCTGTAAAAATCTGCTTGAATGGTATGCAACATGATAAATCTCCTAAATGAAATGTATGGGATAAGTAATACAAGACGGTGGGTTGACTAGTCTACCAAGTCCGTAAAGAATTTTTCCAGATCTTGGCGGGCATAGTAGATTTCGTCCACGTCAATATCTGCTTGAACGAGGGCTTTGACAATGACTTTAATATCGTGAGTCTGTCCGAAGATATGGATTTCTCCATCCTTATCGATGACCTTGATGCGGTGATGGAGCTGATCCTGGATCAGTTGACTCGCAAGGGCTAGCTGGCTGGTCTTGAGGATGATGTAGTCTTCTCCTTGTTCTTCGAATTCAGCCTTGCTAATTTCTTTGATCAGGCGTCCTTGGTCGACAATGCCAAAGCGATTGGCAACCAGATAAAGTTCGGAGAGGATGTGACTGGAAATGAGGATGGTCATGCCGAGTTCATCATTGAGGCGCTTGATCATCTGACGGAATTCCTTGATTCCGACTGGATCGAGACCATTGATGGGTTCATCCAAAATGAGGAAGTCGGGCTTAGCAATGAGCGCAATCGCAATTCCCAACCGTTGTTTCATCCCTAGTGAAAAATCACGGAATTTCTTCTTACCCGTATTATTCAGACCGACATAGTTCAGGGTTTCTTTGATGACCTGGTCGGGATTGGGGATATGGCGTGCCTTGCAGTAGTAGACCAGATTTTGATAGGCGGTCATATGCTTGTGGGCCACAGGACTTTCAATGACGGATCCGACCCGTTTCAGGGCTTGGGTCCACTGGGAACGATTTGTAGAAGAAAAGAGAGAGACGCTTCCGTCAGTTTCTTGAATTAGCTGGGTGATGACCTTGATGAGGGTGGTTTTCCCTGCGCCATTTTTACCGATCAGGCCATAGACGTCGCCTTTGCGAATGGTGAGATTCACATCATTTAAGGCATATTGATGACCAAATTTTTTACTCAAATGGGAAATTTCTAATACTTTTTCCATGGTTTTCTCCTTCGTCCAAATGACTTGTTGTTTTCTTTACACTCTTAGTATACAGCTTGCTTTTAAAATAACTATCAAGCAATTCTCAAATATTTCTAAAAAAAGAGAGTGGGACAGAAATCGGTAATTCGTTAGAATTCGATTTCGTCGTCCCACCTCCGCACAGTTGAGTAGGGCTGTAAAAGCTGATGAAATCAGCGTAGTAGAGCCCACTCAACCACTGCGTCTTGCTCGACAATCCAAAAATAATTGAGAGGCTAGGACTTTTGTCCCAGCCTCTTCATTTTAAAACCCAGCAACAAATTCTTTGATGGCTTGCGCGAGTTCATAGGGTTTCTCGGTATTGAGTAGATGACCTCCGTCTGCGATTTCTTGATAGCGGCCTTTTGGCAGGAGCTTGGCCAATTTTTTAGAAGAAGATTGATTGGCCCAATCTCTGCTACCACAAACAACCAAGCTAGGAAGAGGGCAAGCTTTAACGGTATCTGTTAAATTGAGCCCTTTTAATTCGGTCAAGATTTGAAGCATCTGTTGTTTATTGGCATCTTGCTTTTCAAAGACATGCTTGGGAAGTAGACGAAAGAGAAGGATCTGGAGCCGATAGAGGGGATTGGTGTTGAGTTTGTATTGAGTTCCTACAAGGACTAAGCCTTTGAGTTGCGGGAAGTCTTGTCTGGAGAGATCAAGAGCGAGTACGCCACCTAGTGAGAGTCCTACCAGAATAAAGGGTTCGCTTTCTTGCTGGAGGCGCTCCATCAACCTTTCTTTGACTTCCTGATAGCTTTCTTTTGGATGGGAGAAAATATCAAAAGTTTTGGAGTGCAAGGGTGAAAGTGCAAATTGGACTCCTTGCCAAGAGAGGACGTCTTGCCCTAGTCCATGTAAAAAAATAAGTTTCATCAGGAATCCTTTCTTTGAAAATCGAGTTCGTAGAGACCACGAAGCGCATTGCAGGCATAAATACGATCAGCGTCTGTTAAATCGTTCAGAGTTAAGAGTTTTTCTTCCACCTGCTGGGTCTCAAGAAGATGGCGCCGATAAATGCCATCGAGTAAGGGGAGGTGAGCTGGTGGGGTATAGAGTTGTCCCTCGCTCTCCAGCACCAGATTGCCAATCGTCGTCTCTAGTAAGGTTCCATCTGGCAGATGGAAAATTTGCTCGTGATCTGACTGGCTAAGATGGTCTCTCTGACTCGTTTTGAAATAAGTAAATGGCGTCGCTAAATCAATCTTCTGTTCTGTCAGTTGGGCCTGTAGATAGCTAGCTGGCAAGTCTGTCAGCTCTGTGATCACTAGGTGGAAGGTCCCGTTTTTTTGCAAGACAATCCGACAACGATAGTCAAGATTGAGATCCAAATGAGCAAGCTCTTCTTGAAGTTCTTTCAGGAGCTTCGACTCATCATAAGGATAGGCAAAGTAGCGACTAGCTTCCCTCAAGCGGGTTAGGTGTTGCTCCAGGAAGGTCAACTCTCCTTGGTGGATGCGGCCAGTCGTCAAAAGCTCAAAGCGAGGCTCTTGCCGGTAGAGGACAGCCGATTTTTGCTTGGTTTCCTGGTATTCACCTTCCCATTTACTATCCCAAGTGATGCCTCCTCCCACGCCATAGATGGCTTGATTCCCTTGCATTTGAAGGGTCCGGATGGCTACATTAAAAATCCGTTTCCCTTTTGGAAGAAGGATGCCGATCGTTCCACAGTAGACACCTCGAGGAGCCTTCTCCGTCTTTTGAATGATTTCCATAGTGGAGATCTTCGGTGCCCCTGTAATCGAGCCACAAGGAAAGAGAGCTCGGAAGGTTTGGACCAGGTCGATCTCAGATCGCAAGCGACTTTCAATGGTCGAGGTCATCTGCCAAACAGTGGAGTATTGCTCAATTTGGCAAAGATGGGTCACCTGCTCACTTCCAATCTCCGAAATCCGGTTCATGTCATTGCGGAGGAGATCCACGATCATCATGTTTTCTGCTCGATTTTTTGGATCGGCTTCTAGCCAAGCAGCCTCTTGAAGATCCTCTTGGTTAGTGAGACCACGGCGCGTCGTTCCTTTCATAGGACGCGTGGTCAGTAGCCGGTCGTCTTGCTCAAAAAAGAGCTCAGGACTGATGGAGAGGATGGAGACATCATCGTGCTGGATGAAGGCATTGTAATGGGCCTTTTGCTCTACCACCAAGCGGTTGTAGATGGCCAAAGGGTCAGACTTTAGCTCTTGAGAAAGCTGGACGGTGTAGTTGACCTGGTAGGTATCTCCCTGGCGGATATGGTGATGGATGGTCTCGATAGCTTCTTGATAAGCAGGTGCCTCTACCTCTTCCTTCCAATTGGCTGGAAGATCCACAGCTTCATAGTCCTCTGGAAAAGGAAGGGTTTCGACCTCCTCGTGGATCGTAAAATAGAGGAGATACTCTCCCATGAGAGGGGCTGGATGGACAGCAAACTTCTTCTCAAAAGTAGGAGCAGCCTCATAGCTGACATAGCCAACAGCATAAAAGCCTTGCTCCTGGTAGGCTTCGACTTCTCTAAGAAGAGTCTCTACCTGGTCGAGGTTTCTAGTTTTTAATTCCTTTATAGGCTTGGTGAAAAGGTGGCGCAATCCAAGCTCTTTAAAATCAATAATCGTTTGTTTATGCATGCTTTGAGTATATCAAAAATAGAGGAAAAAAGGTAGATAAGGATGTAAGATTCCTTGCTTGGCCTTCCCTTTCGTGCTAAAATAACCATAGAAACTGCTTTGGGCAAGGAGTAGGACCATGCAAAAGAATCCCCTCTATAACACCTCTAGTATCAGCTTTTTTCAATATCTCTTTGCGATTGCAGTGATTTTGGTGCATAGTGGTCGCTTGACCTCTTATGAGCCACTGCATTTTGGTCTCAAGAGTATGCTCGGCCGGCTAGCGGTTCCATTTTTTATCGTCTGTGCCAGCTTTTTCCTCAAACAATCCCTAGGGAATTCTCAGAAAATGAAGGCCTATCTGGTCAAAATCGTAAAAACCTATTTGTTTTGGAGTTTCGTTTACCTCCCTTATGCCTGGCTCTTTTTCTCTAGTCTCCATCTTCCTGTTTATCTCTTTCCAGCAGGAATCTTGATTGCTCTGGTCTACTTGGGAATGTGCTACCAACTCTGGTATATTCCTGCTTTTTTACTGGGCTTGTTTTTGGTCAATCAATTGGTCAAACGCCTAGGTATGGTTTGGACGGGGGTGATCACTTTTCTTCTTTACTGCTGGGGCTTGATCGAGACCTATTCGGCTTATCTGGACACCACAAGTCTTCTTAAGGGTTACCAGCTCTACAGCAATTTATTTTTTACAGCGCGAAATGGTCTCTTTTACACGCCCATTTTTATCTATATGGGTTATTATCTGTATGACCATTTTCATGCACAAACTTTTAGAATTCACCGTTGGCAAAAGCTAGCACTTGCCTTTGGTTTGCTCTGCCTCGAAGGCATCATCATTTTTCAACACCAAGGAATTGATAAGAACTTTTTCTTTCTCCTTCCTTTTGTGACCGTTTATTTGGTCAATGCCTGCCTGCGATCGTCCTTTTTGAAAAGCTATGATTTGCAGTATTTAAAGCAAATGAGTATAGCCCTTTACTTTTCGCATCCGATCTTTATCGAGTGGGCTCGCTATGGCTTTAGCAGCCTCCCCCTTACTTATCCAGATAGGGGCAAGCTGATTTTTGTGACCGGCCTGTTTGGTAGTCACCTCTTTGGGCTAGCTATGCTGTGGCTTCAAGATAAAAAGAAAAATCAAAAAACTTCACCAATCTAGGATAAGGTGAAGTCTTTTTTATGACTTAGTAAGGGCAATTTCCTCTAGCTTTGTGTAGCTTTTTTCAATTCCCGAACGTTTTCAAGAAAACTTCAGAAAATTCTTGACTTCTGATGAAATAGGCGTATGATTAGTTGTGAACTGTTGAACAATCCTTTTCAAGAGAAACCCTGATGTCGACTAAGGGATCTGTGAAAGGTGAAGTGGTTCAAATCAAAAATCTATAGAGCGTTGCGTCCGAAAGTCTAAACAGACACGGCTCTTTAAAAACAAAAGGAGAAGATTATGAAAACAGAACCGATTCATCGTACCAGTATGTGGAAATTTAAGTTAAGTGCTGCCACCATGACTTTGATTCCCGCTGCCGTGGGGATTAACTATGTTGCCAAAGCCTTGGCGGAGGGGTTAAAGTTGCCCGTTTGGCTGGGGTCTTTGGGAACCTTTCTTGCCAGCATGTTGGCTGGGCCGGTTGCCGGTGCCATCAGTGGTTTCATCAACAACGTGATCTATGGGCTGACCTTATCGCCAATTTCAACCGTGTATGCGATTACCAGCATCGGAATTGGGATTGCTGTCGGAGTTTTGCACGCTAATGGGTGGTTCTCGTCAGCGCGACGAGTATTTGTTTCTGCTATTATTATTGCCATCGTTTCAGCTGTCATTTCAACGCCACTCAACGTCATCTTTTGGGGTGGTCAGACCGGTATCGCTTGGGGTGACTCATTGTTTGCGGTAATGGTCGCCAATCATGCACCAGTGTGGCTGGCCTCATTTATCGATGAGTTTGTCTTGGATATTTTGGATAAAGTCTGCGTGGCCTACCTGGCATTCTTCATCTATCGTCAGCTGCCGAAGCGGATGGTGCACTTCTTTAGCGGTGATAAATGATGACTGATCAAACATTGATTTCTGGAGCGCCACGGGTCAAGCTCAAGTGGTACCAGGTGATCGATCCGATTACTAAGCTCTTGTTCATCTTGGACATGACGTTGTTGAGCTTTGCCAGTATGAATTTATTGCTTCAGGCCGGATTAATTCTTGTCGCAACACTGCTATTGTTATTTTCCAAATTGAGTTCTACCATCTTTAAGGCGCTGGGATTCAGCCTGTTTCTGATTTGCACCATGCTGATCATCCAAGGATTATTTTACAGTCGGAATCAAACTGTGCTGTTTTCTGTGCTTGGGGTGTCGTTCTACAAAGAAGGCCTGATTTACGCCTCCACTCTGGGTTGTCGAGTATTGGTGATTATTTTGATCAGTGGCTTTTTTATGGTGACCACGAGTATTTCAGAAAACGCGGCCTATTTGGAACTGTCCGGATTGTCTTATAAAACCGTCTACGTTCTGATGTCGGTGTGTTATATTTTGCCGGAAATGATGCGCAATATGCGGAAAATCCAGCAGGCACAAAAAGTTCGCGGAACCAATCCGCAAAAAACGTTGATTCAGAAATTAAAGTCAGTCCTGCCGGTTCTAATTCCATTGGTGATTAAGACCTTGGATCAATCGATGGCGCGGTCGATTTCTCTCCAACTGAGAGGTTTTGATAATCCCAACCGGACTGTCAGAACCTCCCAGCGCGTGTATCGCCTGTCGCGGACGCTGCACATTGGTCTGACTGGATTGGCAATTTTATTGATTGGGTGGAAGATATGGACGAAGATAAACGGATTGTAATTGAAAATTTGACCACCCGTTATCCGGGTACTGAGCAACCACAACTGCGTCAGATTAACGCGGAGGTTCATACCGGCCAGGTGGTTGGGATTATCGGGAATAGCCACTCCGGCAAATCGACTTTGTGCCGTGTGCTGGCAGGGGTCATTCCCAAAATGGTGTCTGCTGAGATTGAGGGCGACTGGCACATGTTTGGCCAGCGAGTGTCCGACAATTGGCCCGTTTATAATGCCATGAATGGAGTTGTACTGCAAAATCCAGCTGGCCAACTAAGCGGGTTGGCAGACACGGTTGCCGATGAAATCGCCTTTGACTTGATTAATCAGGGAATGGCTGAAGGACTGATTCAAAAACGGGTTGAAGAAGTTGCCAAGCAAATGGGGCTGATTGAACAGCTGAATTTGCGTCCCGAGAGCCTTTCCGGTGGTCAGAGCCAACGGTTGGCAATTGCCACGGCGATTGCGGCTAACCCGGCTGTTTTGATTATGGATGATCCGACCAGTCAGATGGATCCCCTTGGCCGCCGACAATTTTTCCAATGGCTGGCCCAAGTCAAAGAGACGACTGTCTTCATTGTCACCAGTGAAATTGACGATTTGTGTGAAGTCGCCGACGTTGTGTGGGTGCTGCACGAGGGTCAAATGGTAGCCCAGGGCAGGCCGGGTGAGGTGTTTAATCATTTGGCAGCTGACTGGCAGATTCCAGCCCCGACAATCCAGCAACTTGCTCAAAAAATGGATTGGCACTTGGCTGATGGCCGGTATCCGGTGAATGACGCTGAACTGAAGGAGGTTTGTTATGTCCACAATTGAACTGAACCACCTGACGTTCACTTATCCGGAACGGTCCTTTAGCTTGGATGTTGAAGACAAACTCTTCGCCGATCCGATGGTGGCGATTGTCGGCCAAAATGGTGCCGGCAAATCAACGCTCTTCAAATTGTTGACGGGCTTGCTGACACCACAAACCGGTGTGATTAAGATCGATGGAGTAAATTTTAATGATCTTAAACCAGTCGAAAAGTTACTGAAGGTTGGGATTACTTTTCAGAATCCTGACGATCAGCTTTTCAACCCGACCGTTCAACGAGAGGTGGAGTGGAGTGTCGCGCAGGTCATGGATGACCACGACACGATTACGAGGCGGGCTTTAGCGGCTCTAAAAAGAGTTGGCTTGGATGATAAAACAGCTGAAAGTCCATATGACCTGTCATTGTCGGAACGCAAGCTGTTAAGCGTTGCCACAGTTTTGGCAGTGGATCCGGCGATTTATTTATTTGATGAGCCGATGATGTCGCTTGATTGGGAAAGCCGGCGCAAGTTGACCGCAATTTTCCATCAGTTGGCTGATTCGGGCCACCAAGTTGTGACCATCACCCATGACATGGATTGGGTCGCCGCCGAGTTTGAGTCGGTGTATGTTATGGAACACGGGAAGTTTGGCTTCGCCGGCAGTCCACGGGAATTGTTCAGCGATCACGAACTTGTCCAGCGAGTGGGATTACTACCACCGCGGATTATGGACATAGCGGAGTCGCTGGATGATTCACAGACATATTTATCGGTTAATGATTATTACCAGAAAAATCGAGATGTATAGAAAAAGTCACCTCTGCGGGTTTTCCAGGTTGAAGGATTAACTTCAGCTTCTGGCAAGAACTCACATGGGTGACTTTTGTGTTTAATAACGTTTCATGATCATCGGGTGCTTCCTCAGATCACTCGGTTTGATGTTACTTTGTTTCATGGTCATAATCATATACCATTTCTTTTGGATCTTTTGTTTGACTAATACAAAATAGGTCTTCATAGGTCTTCGCATTTTTAGCGCCCATTAGGATCATCAGTATAATTTTCTGAATTAGGAGACTGTCCCGTCACTATTCGAATTTCGTCTCCCAACTTACGCTGTTCCCATTCATCCGCGAATCCTTTAAATCGCAATTCTGGAACTTTCTTTTTAACTGAATCATCTATTTTCGCCATAGTCCCCACCATTTTATTGGTTTTTCTTGATTTACCTTATCAACAGTCTGGTTGGTTGGTACCAATGGAGTAAGGCAGCTAAGAAAGGCTACTAGTAACAATCAATAAAATACAAGAGGTGGGCATGTTGCCCCACCTCTTTTTGTGATATACTAGAGTAGTTTTTGAGACCTTGTGGAAAAACTCTCATTTCAAAGAAGTAAAAGGAGAAAACATGGAGATCTTTTTGAGGAGCATATCGGGGATTCTCGTCATCCTGGGCATGATTTTAGTGGGCTTCGTCATAGGTGAGAAAGGCTGGTTTGATGACAAGTCACGTGGCCTACTTGCTAAATTGGTCACTCAAGTTGCTCTTCCTTGCTATATGCTTTACACCATCACGCAGCGCTTCACAGCAGCAGATCTGCTTAAAATGTTGCCAGCCTTGCGGTTTCCTGCCTTGTCTATGGTTATTTTGCTTGGCATCGCGACAGCAGTAGCCAAGATCTTTGCAGTAAGACAGGACCGTCGTGGCCTCTTTATTTCCATGTTTTTTAATTCCAATACGATTTTCGTGGGGCTTCCCATTAACCAAGCCCTCTTTGGAGATGCCAGCATTCCCTATGTTTTGATCTATTATATGTGTAATACGACCTTTTTCTGGACTTTGGGAACTTATCTGATCCAGCGGGATGGTGAGGGAGAAGCGCAGTTTGATCTCAAAACGAGTCTGAAGAAAGTCTTTTCTCCGCCCCTGATGGGCTTTCTCTTGGGGCTAGTCATGGTGATGCTGCAGATCAAGTTGCCAGCCTTTCTAGCCAGTGATTTGCAGTATCTGGGTAATTTAACAACCCCTTTATCCATGATATTTATCGGTTTGTCAGTGTCTCATGTAGGTGTGAAGCAGTTGGTTCTGGGAAAAGATCAGCTATTGATTCTACTAGGTCGCTTCCTGGTTGCCCCTCTTTTGATGGCTTCCATCGTCTACTGGTTGCCTCTTCCAAGCCTGATGAAGCAAGTCTTTATCATCCAGTCTGCCATGCCTGTGATGACCAATGCGCCAGTTGTTGCCAGACTCTACGGAGCTGATAGTGATTATGCAGCAGTCATGGTGACAGAGACGACCCTTGCAACCATGGTGGTGATTCCTTTTCTCATGCTGTTGATGGCTTAACAAATAGAAAAAACAAAAGCTCAAGTTTTTCTGCAAACTTGAGCTTTTCTTATAACAAGGCTAACAAGATGGTAAGGACCAGAACGATGCCCATCCGAATCAGGTGGTGGGCTGGATGGAGGTTTCCTTTGTGTTTCCCATTCCAATAGGCCCCGTAGCAAATCAAACCACAGCCGATCAACCAAAGGACTAGAGAGACAATCGGTAAAAAGAAGTAGAGGGTGAGAGATAAGGTCGCAAGACTACTTCCGATGAGGAGAAATGTATTTCCTAGAGTGTGATTTCCTTTTTTAACTTCAGAAAGAGAAGCCAATAAGTGAAGAAGAACAAAAGCAAGGGCAAAGATGGCTGTAAAAAAGCCGAGAAGAACATAGGGTTTCCTTTCTAAAATATGATTGTCTGAGTGCTATTTTTTATGACTGATTTTATGAAGAATCATAAATGATACTACAAGATTTAAAATGATAACCAATAAAGTAAAAAGAGAGTAACCATAGAGTTTAATTGGAATTTCATCTTTGATATTACATAGAGAAAACAAACTCGTTAGAATTCCCGTCAACAATCCAGGCACATATTTTCGAATAACGATTGTCTGAATCAGATGTCCGAAAACATGGTAGATATATGCAATCACAATGGTTATGTAAATAGTATAGTTGTTAAACTGGTAACTAAGAAAAAGTGATAGAAGTAGGATTAGAAATTGCTCCAAGACAATGGCATTGAAAGCAAAAGGAGTGTAATAAGATAGGATTCGATTGTTTGGATACTGGATTGATATTTTTTTGACAAAGGATGGCATCCAAACGATTTCTTCCAGTTCGTGAAGCATGAAGAGTGCTGGAAATAGAAAGTAAAATTGCACGCTGGTCATTGAAAATACTCCCTTCTAGTTCGAGCCCACTTTCAGAATCTCCAAATAAAACTGAACGGCTTCTTGTTCTGTGTAAGATTTACCTTTTTTCAACCACCAGCTGAGGGTTTCAATGAAGTTAGTAACGACAAGGTGCTTGAGATAAGAATGAGGAATAGTAGGATGAGTCTTGATCAGTTCATCAGCCACCATTGGATAGACATCATGTTCTAGCTCTTTTCGCAGTTGCCGGATAAAATAATCATTTTTAGAGAGCAAGAGACTGGTCACATGGTCTTGATTTTTTTTGAAATGCTGGAAGATATGAGCCAGGTAGTCTTGTGGAGAGAGGTGTTCAGCACGCTCAAAGAGATGGTGAAAGAGCTTTTGGCAGAGTTCATCCAGTAGTAATTCCTTGCTCTCGTAATGGCTGTAAAAGGTCGAGCGCCCCACATCAGCAAGGTCAATGATTTCCTGAACGGTGATGGCCTCGTAGTCTTTTTGGTTGAGTAAGTGTAAGAAAGCTTGATAGATAGCTTTTCGAGTTTTGGTGATGCGACGATCCTGTGCTGTCATATGGACACTTCGAACAAACTGTTCGGTAACGTACACCCTAAACAGTTTGCCCCTATCCTTTCTGTTGATAGTATTGGATAATAGATAATGAACAAGATGTTCATGAATCTATTATATCAGAGGATTGAGGATTATGAAGACAAAACATGCAGTCTGGATCGCTTTTTTCTTGAATTTGAGTTATGCTATTGTTGAGTTTATCGCAGGAGGGATTTTTGGGTCCAGTGCAGTCCTTGCAGATTCTGTCCATGACTTGGGGGATGCGATCGCTATTGGGATCTCCGCTTTTTTGGAGAGTATTTCCAACCGTGAAGAAGACAGCCACTACACCTTGGGTTACAAGCGCTTTAGCCTTTTAGGGGCCATGGTAACAGCTGTGATTCTCATGACAGGGTCCGTTCTGGTTATTTTAGAAAATATAACGAAACTCTTTCATCCACAACCTGTCAACGATGAGGGCATTCTCTGGCTTGGAATCATAGCCGTTAGCATTAATGTGCTAGCAAGTTTGGTCGTGCGTAAGGGACAAACCAAGAACGAATCCATCCTTAGCCTGCATTTTCTGGAAGATACCTTGGGTTGGGTGGCTGTCATCCTAATGGCCATTGTCCTCCGATTTACCGACTGGTATATTCTGGATCCGCTCTTGTCCCTTGCTATTTCCATCTTTATTCTGTCAAAAGCCATTCCACGTTTTTGGAGCACGCTCAAGATTTTCCTAGATGCTGTGCCAGAAGGAGTGGATATCCAGAAGATCAAGACGGATTTGGCAGAGTTGGACCATGTGGCTAGTATCAATCAGCTCAATCTCTGGACCATGGATGGCTTAGAAAAGAATGCTATTGTCCATGTTTGTCTAGAGCATGTCACCCACATGGAGGTCTGTAAAGAGTCTATCCGAGACTTGCTCAAAGACTGTGGCTTTCAAAACGTCACCATTGAGGTGGATGCAGACTTGGCAAACCACCGAGCCCACAAGAGAAATATTGAAGAGCTAGAAGCCAGTCAAAGTCACAGGCATGATCACCACCATCAATGAAGAGTTGGTACGAGCAGAAGCCTAAGAAAAAGTGTATACTATAGTTAAGTAAGCAATAGAAAGTAGGTTGTTCCTATGAAGAAGACAGTCTATACAAAAGCTGGGCAAGTGGGTCTAGTAGAAGTAGAACGTCCACACATCGAAGCACCGGATGATGTCATTCTCCGTATCGTTCGTACCTGTGTCTGTGGCTCTGATCTCTGGAGCTACCGCAATCCAGAGATTGAAGCAGGCCATCAAAATAGTGGCCACGAAGCCATTGGGATCGTCGAAGAAATCGGTGAGGCCATTACAACGGTCAAACCGGGAGACTTTGTCATCGCGCCTTTCACCCATGGTTGTGGGGAGTGTGATGCTTGTCGTGCGGGCTATGATGGGACGTGTGATCGCCATATCGGCAGCAACTGGTCTGATGGGGTGCAAGCGGAGTATATGCGCTTCGAATACGCCAACTGGGCCCTTGTCAAAATCCCAGGGCAACCGTCTGATTATACAGAAGCCATGCTCAAATCCTTCTTGACGCTAGCAGATGTCATGCCGACAGGCTACCATGCGGCGCGTGTTGCGGATGTGAAACCAGGTGATAAAGTTGTCGTTATCGGGGACGGTGCCGTTGGGCAATGTGCGGTGATTGCTGCTAAGATGCGTGGAGCCTCCCAAATCGTCCTTATGAGTCGCCACGAAGACCGTCAACAAATGGCCTTGGAGTCAGGTGCAACAGCAGTCGTAGCGGAACGTGGTGAAGAAGGGATTGCCAAGGTCCGTGAAATCCTCGGAGGAGGAGCAGATGCAGCTCTTGAATGTGTCGGTACAGCAGCCGCTGTCGATCAAGCCCTTGGGGTACTTCACAATGGTGGACGTTTAGGTTTTGTCGGTGTCCCTCATTACAATAATCGTGCTCTCGGTTCAACCTTTGCCCAAAATATTTCGGTGGCAGGTGGAGCAGCCTCGGTCACTACCTATGACAAACAGTTCTTGCTCAAGGCTGTTCTTGATGGCGACATCAACCCAGGCCGCGTCTTTACTCATAGCTATAGCTTGGATGAGATTGATCAAGCATATAAAGATATGGATGAACGCAAGACTATTAAGGCTATGATTGTGCTTGAGTAATGAAAAAGTCTAGTAGAAATGAAACTACTAGACTTTTCTTTTATTGTGAAATAAATTCTTATTTCAAATCCGACATCACTTGTTTCTTCGTGAAGGTACGCTCTTGTTTATTAGCTAAGGCCTTAATGCGCGCATCTAGGAGAATGGCGCGACCTTCGGCACTTCGGGTATAGACGAGGTCATACTTACCTAGGCTCTTTCGGATTTGCTCCACAAAGGCTTGAGCATCCTCTTTCCGTTTGTCAAAGAGGCTTGGTACAGCGAAATATTCTGTTTGATCGGATACCTTTTCCTGTGCTTTCAAGATATAGCGTTGATTTTCAATCGGTGCGAAAAATTCGATCATGGTTTGCGAAAAGACTTCTTTCTCTCGCATGCTTCCGCCCTTCAAATAAATCAGCGTGTTGATGGCATCCTTTCGATCTCGCACGACTTGGATGCGGGTTGCTTGAGTCTGGATCTGACCTGAAAGGAGCAGGGCTTGGTGAATAGCCTGGCCGAAGACTTCTAACCGTTTATAAGGGTTCTTATAGAGATAGTAGCGCAGCCAGGCAAGGAGAGCGAGAACAGCTAAAACGAATAGAAGAATTAGAGACGCTTTATTCCCTCCTCCTCTATGTGAATAGTAAAAAAGGTTGGCGAAAGCATCGGTCAAAGTGGCGGCCGTCAGCCAACGAGCTAGCTTTCTAGCGTCAAAAAATAGGGCCAGGGGCAGGAAGTGTTTATCCACTTGGACCTCATTTGCAATCTCCATATTCTCCAGAATCGGCAGGGCTTTTTGCCAGCCATCCCGGAGTTCTTGACGATGGGTGGACCGCTCTAAGGTTTCTTCATTGAGTTTCTGCAACTGTTTTTTGGTATAGCGGATATTGTCAAAGGCTAGGCGTTCGATACCGGATTCGATGAAGGGCTCCTTGTAATGGAGACCTAAAAATTGCTTCATCCGTCTTTCTAAGAGCTCCAGATCAGGACTATATTCTTTCAGCTGATCAGTGAGGGCTTCGATCTCTTCTTTTTCAAGATCGGACTTTTCATACCATTTCTTTAGGGAAAGATTGATGGAGACCAGATGCCAGATGTTGCTAGTCTTGTCTGGATCCTCAGGCCACACTCGAATGGCACGACCCCGCATTTGGTTGCTGAGCATGAAACTGCCGACAAAGCTCGCTAGGATCAGGGAGTTGACGCAAGGAGCATCCCAACCTTCTCCTAGAAGAGACTTGGTTCCAATGACAACCTGGATAAGCCCTTCTTGAAAGAGCTGGGTCACAGCTGTCACCAAATCATGTTGAGAACCAACCAAGCGAACCTTGAGAAAGTCATCAGGGGATAATTGGCCGACACTTTGGTAAGTCAAACGATTCTCTCCTAGAAGTTCTTCTAATCTTGGCTTAGCGACCGTCGGGATGATGACGATACTGCCGGTCAAGACAGCGATGGCAGGAGGAGTTGCTTGCTCTAAGCTTTCCCTGCGAATAGATTCGAAATAAGAGAGCACTCCCAATTGAGTAAATTGGGCGTCCTTATCTCCTAGATGAACTTCAAAGTCTTGGCGGATATAGTCTGTTAAGACCAGTTGGCGCAGTTGACTTCCAAGAGCCTGGTATTCCGCCTTGAAAATTTCTCGAACTGCATTGAGTTTTCCGAGGGATTGGTTGAGCAGGAGGTCTTGTTTTTTGTTGCGGACCAGTTTGACCTGTTTTCGATCGATCAAGCTGGCTGCTTTTAGTTCATGGAGGACTTGCTTCTCGTATTCCTCAGGTAGATTGTACCAGTGAGGCACCTGAAAGAGCAGACCTTGCAGGAGAATTTCAAGCCAGTCCATGGTGAAAGCAGGGAGTTTTTTGGCTCCTAAAAGGTCCTGGAAACGTTGGGGAAAGTCGATTCCCTTGCTTCGAAGAAAGATCAGGGTAGCAGAGAGATACTTGGGATCATTGAGCAATTCATCATCGCTGATCTGACCCGATAAGGCCTGGCAGTTTTGCAGGTATTGGCAAAAGAGGGGATCGGAAGTCAGTTGTTGCAAGAGAGCATTCTTTTGTTGGCTAAAGGCGTCCAACTGCTCTTGCTCTTCCTTGGTTGGAAAGGCAAAGTAGACATAGTCCTGATGGGGACAAAGGGTTTCTTCCTTGACCAATTCGGGAACCGTAATTTCCTCATCAATCTCACCACACATGCGGATATAGCGTTCCCAAAGAGCAGGGTCCCCTTCATAGGGAGGGGTAGCAGTGAGGGAGATCATCTTTAAGTCAGGGAAGGCTTGGCGAAAGGCTTCCAAACTCTTCCACCATTCATTGCGCAAGTGGTGACATTCATCTAAACAAAGGGTCCCAAGTGAGATGGCTTTGAAAGTAGTAAAGATATCAAAGCCTTTGAAATCAAATGTTTCAATCTCTGCCTGGTCATCGGTATCCTCGATTTGTGATTGGCCGACGACTTGATTCATGGCACTGTGGAGGGCCTGATAGGTAGCCACTGTAATCAGCTTAGGATGTTTGAGGTCCTGAGAGATCAATTGCCCCGCTTGGTTTTCATCTTTCAAGAATGCTTGGACAATCCGGTCGACCCATTGCTGGCGAATCGTGACTGTAGGTGCCAGGATAAGAGTTGGTTGCCCAAAGCGTCGGATAAATTCGATTCCCAGGGTTGTTTTTCCAGAGCCAGGAGCCGCCACCAAATGCAGGTGGCCATCCGCCATAAAAGCCTCACTCTTATCGAGGACGCGTTTTTGATAGTGTCTCCATTGGCCTATAAAGGCTAGTTCTTGTAACATTGGTTTCCTCCCTTGTACTGTCCCCATTATAACATAGCGAAGGACAAGAATCTTTTGGTAGAAGCTGAAGATTTCTACTTTCTAATGAGAATGGCAAACAGGAATCATTCGGACAGAGCGAAAAAGCTCAATCTACAGATTAGGCTTGTTAACGTTAGTCTTTCTTTGTTTTACGAGAGAGACCAAAGGCAGCACCCATGCTAAGAAGACCAAGGCCAAGAGTTGTCAAGGCAGTTGAGGTCGTGCTTCCTGTATTTGGAAGGCTTGCTTCTTTTTGAGGAAGAGCTGCTGGTGCGATATAGACTTCTGTTTTCACAGGCTCGTTTTTAGCTGGTGTGAAGACTGTCGGTTTCGCAGGAGTGACAACAGCCGGTTTCTGAGGAGTAGGAGTCGGTGTTGCAGGTGTTTGGATGCTAGGCGTTTGTGGTTTTGCTTTCGCCACGCGGTGAGTTTTTGAAATCAACTCATACTTATCTGTTTGGACTTTGAAGACACGACCTTTTTGTACAGTTTCAACAACTTTATTGGCAAATTGAACGTTCAACAAGTCAGCAAAATCTTTGCGGATATCTAGGTAGAGACCATTTGTCCCATTGACCAATGGAGCAAAGTCAGACTGGTCTACTGTGCGTCCTACAACTGTTAAGGAAATATTCGCTGCCTTCAATGATTGAAGAGTTTCTTCTTTTGATGGGAGAGAATTCTTATATGGAGTATTCATATCGATTGGCTCGTCTGTAATGACGAATGCAAATCGATGATTGTTTGTTCCGGTGCCCCAGTTGTAGTCCTCTGAAGTAGCGATGTGGCGCAATGGAACAGTGGTGTTTTCATAACCACCATAGGTTTTGATAGTTTTCAGAGCAGAAATAAAACTTTCTGGATCCGTTGTGAATTTTGATCCGTTAAAATCAAAGTATTGTATACGATCTGATCGTTCAAATGCAACCAATCCCAAGCGTGCTTGGATATTTTTTGCAGATAAATTACGAACAAAGGTCTCAACGTTCTTCATTGTATCATTGATATGTGAATCCATCGAAGTTGATTTATCAATGACAAAGACGATGTCGGATGTTGCTTGGACTTCTTTTTTATTGACCACATCTGCTTCTTTTGTCACTTCGACTACAGTTGTTTTATTGACAGTTTCTGTAGTTGTCTCAGTGTAGTCAGCTGTTTCTTTTGTGGATGTAGCTGTCTTAGTTGAAGAGACTGGTTTTGGAGTGCCCACAGGTGTGTCTTGATCGGCTAAGCTAGTGGTTTTGATGGTTGCTGTTGAAGTAGTGGTGGTGTCTGCGCCGTCTGTTTTAGCAGATGGGCCAGTTTTCTTGACGTCCACAGCGATGACATCCCCAGTTTTTGCTTTATCAGCAGGAACAACTGGTGTATTGGCTTTGGTGTTGATTTCTTCTGTTGCAGTAGTGATAGGTGATTTTGCTGTTGTAGTAGCTGCAGGAGCAGCTTGGGTTGTGCTAGGTGCAACGTCATCAGCAGAAGCAATAGTCGTTCCTGTGAAGACCGTTCCTAAAACAATGGAAGCTAAAGTTAAAGTTTGTTTACGTGAAATAGTATATTTTTTCAAAATACGTCCCCTTTTTAATAAACTTTTTTCTATCATACAGGTTTTTGAAAAACTTGTCAACGGTATAATAATCAAGGGTTTTGTCGACTTTTATATCCCTAATTATTGATAAAAAGTTGAATCAGAAAAATATACACAAAATAATTTAAACATACAAAGTGTACAAAAGATAATAGGATTCCCACAAATTTGCAGGAATCCTTATTTTATCGGCATTTCTACTATATTTTTTATTCGTAAAAAATACTAGCTAGTCACTTTTTTTATGTTTCTAAATCAGGACATAGGCTTCAACCGCTTGCCCAGCCCCGTTTTCATTGTTGGTCTTTGTCACGACTGCTGCTTCGTCTTTCACCTCTTGAGGAGCGTTGCCCATAGCGACACCGATGCCTGCTTTTTTGAGCATAGGAAGGTCATTGAAGTTGTCCCCCATGGTGAGGACTTCTTCTAAGCTCAAGTGGTAGTGGTTGGCGAGCTCAACCAGAGCATCCTCTTTAGAGACGTGCTTAGCCGTGACTTCTAGGTAGTTGGCTTTGGAGAGATAAAAGGCGGTAGAAGGAAAGTCGTCGGCGGGAACTGCACGATAGAGGGCTTGGATCTCTTCTGCTTCTCCAATTAAGAGCAATTTGTGGAGGGGCCTTGTCGTATCCTGCAAAGGATCCAATAGGGGGAGAATGAGAGGTTTTTCTCCTGTAATCCGGGCCTCCTCTTGGCTCCATTGGTCGAGATGATCGGTCATCCAGTCTTTTCCGCTATAGAGGTTGATCGAAACTTGAGGGAAGTGTTGGGTGGCCCAGTCGATAAAGTGCCGGGCTTCCGTCTTGTCCAAGGGATGCTCAAAAAGAACTTGTTCTCCTTTTTGGATCAAGGCCCCGTTGTAGCAGGCCATGGGACAGTCCTCTATGCCGAGCTCTTTGGCAATGGGTGCCATCCCTTTTGGGGAGCGAGCAGAGGCCAGCACGAAAGGAATCTCTTCACGTTTTAAATCTGGGATCAATGCTGCCAACTGTGGATCAATCTGATGGTGGTCATTTAAGATGGTGCCATCGATATCGCTGATGATGAGACGAATGTGAGACATAAACTTACCTCCTAGTAGAGAATAGTAGTTTCGTTACCGACTTGTCTAAGGATGTCAGGGCTTGGTTTTTGGTCAGTGATCCAATAGTCAAATTGTTTGAGACGGGCAAGATAGTAGTTGGCATTTTGGGAGAACTTGCTACTTTCTGCCACCAGCACCTTGGTACGAGTTCGTTCAAAAACGAGGGACTTGACTGCAACGTCTTCAGCATCCTCAAAGGTGACTTCGCCATTGGCTAAGCTACTCGCTCCAAAAAAAGCGAGATCAAAGCGAAGATTGTCCAGTATCTGTGCTTGATTCGCGTCATAGTAGAAGCGGTTTTTAGTGTAGAATTTTCCTCCTAAAAGATGAAAGTCAACCTGGGAATGGCTACTGAGCTGGATGGCATTGTCAAGGGAATGCGAATAGACTGTGACTTCCTTATTAAGCAAGCCAGCAAGCAGGGTCATCGAGGTAGAAACGTCGAGAAAGATCACTTGGCCATCTTGGATCAATTGCAGGGCCTTTTGAGCCATAGCAGTCTTTTCCTTGTTGGCTTTCTGACTACGGTCTAGGTAAGAAGGGCCGGGTTCTTTGTTTAAGGGGAGGAGTCCACCATGGGTCCTACGAACCAGCTGGCGTTGGCTAAGGAGGGCAAAGTCTCTGCGAATAGTATCTTTTGAGACCTTAAAGTAATCAACCATTTCTTTAGCTGATAGCTGTTTTCGCTCTTCTAAAAGTTCTAGGATTTTTTCGAGCCGTTGTTCCTGGTACATGAATTCGCTCCTTATTTCTGTTCTTGTCTTTATTGTACATTATTTTGTAAGCGGATGCAAGTTTTGGTAAGCGTTTTTAAGCATTTATGATCTTTTTTCTTACAAACCCTTATTCTGACGTTTGTTTTAAAGGGGGAATTCTGCTATAATATGTCAAAATAACGTGGAGGTTTCCTTATGGCCAGTGAATATGAAAAAATGATTGCGGGTGATTTTTATAGACCTGCGGACCCTGAATTACGGGCTTTGGCCCAAGCTTCTCGGAAGAAACAAGAAGCCTTTAACCAAGAGGTGGATCCCAAAAAAGGGGTAGCTATCATCAAAGAGTGGTTCGGTTCAACCGGTGAAAACCTCTATCTCAATCGCCAGGTTCTTGTAGATTATGGGGTTAATATCCATCTGGGAGAAAATTTCTATGCCAATTACAATTTGACCATGTTGGATGTATGTCCCATTACGATCGGAAAGAATGCCATGATTGGTCCTAATTGCCAATTTTTGACCCCCTTGCACCCACTGGATCCAGACGAGCGCAATTCTGGTCTTGAGTACGGGGCACCAATTACGATAGGAGACAACTTCTGGGCAGGAGGAGGGGTCACCATTCTTCCTGGTGTCACGCTGGGTGACAATGTGGTTGCTGGCGCAGGAGCAGTGGTCACAAAATCCTTTGGAGACAATGTGGTCCTTGGAGGAAATCCAGCCCGTGTCATTAAAGAAATACCTGTCAAAAAGGAGAAGGAATGATCCATAAACATGAAATACCCATTTTAGAGTTTGATGACAATCCACAGGCAGTCATTATGCCGACCCATGAGGGGTTAGACCTGCACCTACCTGAAAAATGTGTTTATGCTTTCTTGGAAGATGAGATTGATCGCTTTGCGGAAGCTGTTGGAGCCAAAGAAGTAGCTAGCTTTGTCTCAGCTACCAAGACCTATCCGGTCTATGTTATGGAGTACAAAGGAGAGGAGATCTGCTTGGCCCAAGCGCCAGTTGGATCTGCCCCTGCTGCCCAATTTATGGATTGGTTGATTGGCTATGGGGTGAAGAAGATCATATCGGCCGGTAGCTGCGGGGTCTTGGTGGATATAGAAGAAAATGCCTTTTTAATCCCGACCAAGGCCTTACGAGATGAGGGAGCCAGTTACCATTATGTCGCTCCTTCGCGTTATATAGAGGTGGACGGCCGCGCACTGACTGCTATTGAAACAGTTCTCAAACAAGCGTCCATTCCTTATCAAGAGCTCATGACCTGGTCGACGGACGGATTTTATAGAGAAACGCATGATAAGGTGGCCTATCGCATCGAAGAAGGGTGTAGTGTGGTGGAGATGGAGTGTGCCTCTCTTGCTGCAGTGGCCCAACTTCGTGGGGCGGTTTGGGGCTTGCTCCTATTTACCGCAGATTCTCTAGCAGATCTAGAAAATTATGACCAGCGTGACTGGGGGTCAGAAGCTTTTGAGAAGGCCTTAGAATTATGCCTAGAGATGGTTCATCACTTGTAGGTCTTTTCTCTTTTTATGATACAATGAAGCTATGTTAGACAAACTATTTTTTAAACAATGGCGGGCCAAATTGACTCGCCTGTCTCCGGCAAGGCGGATCTTTCTCAGTTTTGCTTTGGTTATCCTGATGGGATCGCTCTTACTGAGTCTGCCCTTTGTCCAGCAAGTAAGCTCAACAGCAGGCTATATCGACCACCTCTTTACAGCAGTCTCTATGGTCTGTGTGACAGGACTCTTTACCCAGTCAGTGGCTTCGACCTATAATGGCTGGGGGCAACTCATCTGTATGCTCTTGATTCAGATTGGGGGCTTGGGGATTTTGACCTTTATTGGGCTCTTCTTTATGGAAAGTCGCCAAAAGCTCAGTTTCAAGGACCGGCAGACCATTCGGGATAGCTTTAGCTTTAGCAACAATCAAAGCTTGACCCGTTTTGTCCGCTCCATCTTTATCACCACCTTTACCATCGAAGGACTAGGGGCCCTGCTCCTCATGACTCGCTTTATTCCTCGCTTTGGCTGGGGCCATGGAATCTTTAACTCCATCTTTGTCGCGGTTTCCGCCTTTTGTAATGCGGGCTTTGATAATTTTGGGGGCGATAGTATGATGAGTTTCCAGACCGATTGGTTGGTCAATCTGACCTTATCTGCTCTGATCATTACTGGGGGCTTGGGCTTTATGGTCTGGTTTGACCTAGCCACCAAGACTCGTAACCAATCCGGACGACGGACTCTTCGCTTTCATACCAAGGTGGTCCTCTGGTTAACAGCTGCGATTCTCCTCTTTGGGACAGTAACCAGTCTCTTGACCGAGTTTAATAATCCGGCAACCATTGGGTCCCTGCCATTGGGAGAGAAGATTTTGGTCAGCTTCTTCCAAACGGTCAGTATGCGGACAGCTGGCTTTGCCTCACTGGATTATACTGCAGTCCGACCAGTAACGCTCTTTGTCTATATCCTCCAGATGTTTCTAGGTGGGGCACCAGGTGGTACCGCAGGAGGGATGAAGATCACCACCTTCCTGGTCCTCTTGCTTCTGGCTCGGAAAGAATTGTTGGGGCTACCGCATACTAACTTGGGAAAACGAACGATTTCACCAGACATTGTTCAACGTTCCTTTGGGACGGCGGTGATTTTCCAGTTGACCTTCTTACTGGGTCTGTTAGGAATCTGTTTGGTGACGCCGGATGGCCAACGCTTTATTTATCTGGTCTTTGAGGTGGTATCGGCTCTAGCGACAGTGGGAGTGACAGCTAATGTCACCTCAACCTTAAATGGAGCGGGACTAGGCATTATCATGGTGCTCATGTTTATCGGACGGATCGGTCCCTTGACCCTCATGGTCAGCTTGAATAATTACCAAGCCAAGAAGGCAGACACCTTGCAGTATGCTAAGGCAGACATCATTATCGGATAGGAGAAACTCATGGCGAATCGAACCATTGGAATTTTAGGATTAGGAATCTTTGGACAGAGCGTTTTAAAAACCTTGCAGGACCAGGATGTGGATATCATTGCAATTGACGATCACGCAGATGTGATCAACCAGTATGAATCCATGATCACAACTGGGATTGTTGGAGACATTACGGAAATGGACCTCTTGGATGCGGCAGATATTGGGAACTGTGACACTGTCGTCATTGCGACGGGAGAAAACTTGGAGTCAAGTGTCCTGGCGGTCATGCACTGTAAGGCACTTGGCGTCGAGCACGTCATTGCCAAGGTCAAGAATGAAGTGACCAAGGAAGTCCTTGAGAAGATTGGAGCTGATTTGGTCATCCTACCAGAGGTAGAAGCAGGCATGTCTCTAGCTAAGATGATCCTCTTCCAACACGGGATTGAAGTTTTCCAGTTGGATGAAGCAGTGGTGGTAGCCGAGTTCACGGTTCCAGCCAGCTGGGTAGGTAAAAGCCTTCAAGATTTGGCGGTCAGAGAGGAGTACCATCTCAATATTATCGGCTATCGAGATGCGGAAGACCAACCGCTTCATATTCAGATTGGTCCTGACTTTGTATGGCCGGCTGAGGTACGCGTGATGGCAGTGACAGACAACCAATATTTGGATAGAATCCAAGATTTGTTAGACTAATTGTGTAATGGAGACGACCGAAAAGTTGTTTCAGAATGTTGATAACCTATTTTTTAACTAAAATAGGTGAAGTGATTCTGCAGAAAAATGACTTTTAATTTTTACAATGAATCAAGAGTATACTGAAACTTTCCGCTGTGAGAAAAGTGTTTGAAACATGATTGTTTCAAACACTCGGGAGTTTTGAGACTATAAATTAAAAAGCGAAGAGGCTCAAAACTAAGTCATGGAACTTCAAAGAAGTTCGCTGACGTCCGTCCTCACCTAAGGAAAGTTTTTAAGATGACGTTGTCTTCAATATAAAATAAAACGGCCGAAAGGTCGTTTTTTTCTTCTCTAGGTTAACTCTTCTTTAAGCATTGATTGCTAAAGTAAGAGAAACAAAAATACTTCCATTGTGGGAATAGAAGGATGAAAGATGACATTTTTTAACAGGATACGACCCAAACAGCCCTTAAAAGAACTCAAATGGTTTGATATTGGTATTGTGACGGCCATTCTTTTTGGGCAATTCATTATCCGCTCGACCCAGCTGTTTTTAGCCAGTTTTCAGCCAGTCGCGCAGACTGCAGTAGCCACAAGCAGTAGCAATACTGCAAGTGAAGGAGCTGCTTATTCCAGCAATATGACCTTGCAGTTGATCTTGCTGGCTCTAGCCCTTCTTTACTTGCTGCTTCGTCGCTTTGATTTTAAACAATTGCCGATCCGCTTTAAGTGGTCCACCTTGATCTGGGTACCCCTGCTCTTTGCAGCGATGGGACTTTTTGGGGATGTAATCTCAACGGTTTCGGGTGAATACAATTACCTAAGTCCAAGTCTTTGGCCTTATATCGATCCCATGCAGATCCTCCATAAGTTCATGGCTTTGAGTCCCATGGCGATTGCTTATGGTTTGCTCAATGGATTTTATGAAGAATTTTTCTTTTTGGGTTTAATGACTTCGGTGAGTGAGAAGAACAAGTGGAAGGCGTTGGCCTTTTCAACCCTGATCCGCTTTTCTTTCCACACCTATCAGGGGCTTCTCTGGGCCCTTGTGATTGGCGTCATTTATGGACTCTTTTATTACTTCATGTACAAGAAGGTCGTCAAGAATCTCTTGCCATTTTTCCTCATGCATGCCTTGGCAGATATGTTTGGCTCGAGTCTCATGTATCTCTTGATCAATTGGGGAAGTTGATCTTATAAAATTTTAGGAAAGGGTCTGTCAAGTGTTGACAGGCCTTTTTTTGAGTGCTATAGTAAAATCGTAAGCGCTTACCTAGTAAGGCGAAGCAGATGAAAAGAGGACGAGTCAGATGCCCTATAAAAAGAGGAGGACAGACAAATGGCAGGACCAGTGATAGAGGGAGAAAACTATCGGATCTCCGTATTAACGGAATCTTTGGTGCGCTTGGAATACTCAGAGGATGGTGTTTTTGAAGATGGTCAGACGCAGGTTGTACAAAATCGAGATTTTGGACCTGTTGCTTGCGAGGTTGTAGAGACAGAAGCTGTTCTCGATCTTCATACAGAGCATCTCCACCTCCATTTTGAAAAGGGACCTTTTGCACCGGATCGGCTTTATATCGAACTCAAGGGTCAGTATGCAGTCTATGGGAGCCGGTGGCACTATGGAGATCAGCCGGAGACCTTAAAGGGGACCAGTCGGACGCTTGACGAGGTCGATGGGGCTATGGAGTTGCAAGATGGGATCTTGAGCAAGGCTGGTTATGCTCTATTAGACGATTCCGCTTCCTACTTGTATGATGTCGAAAGCGGCTTTAGAGCACGGTCCTATCCAGAAGTGGATCTGTATTTTTTCGGTTATGGGCGCGATTATCTAGGTGCCTTGAAAGATTTTTACCATCTGACAGGACAGCCACCCCTCTTGCCACGTTATGCTCTTGGCAACTGGTGGAGTCGGTATTGGCCTTATACCAGTCAGGAGTACACAGATTTGATGGATCGTTTCAAAGCAGAAGGGGTGCCTCTAGCAGTCAGTGTGATCGATATGGATTGGCACAAGACGGCGATTCCAGCTCGCTTTGGAAGTGGTTGGACTGGCTATAGTTGGAACCGGGATTTGATTCCTGATCCAGCTGCTTTCTTAAATGGCCTGCATGAGCGTGGTTTAAAGGTGACCTTAAATGTCCATCCGGCAGATGGAATTCGCGCTTTCGAAGATGCTTATCCGAAGGTCGCAAAACGCTTGGGACTGGATGCGGAAAAAGAAGAAGCGGCTAGCTTTGACTTTTACAGTCCGGCCTTTCGCGAAGCTTATTTTGAAGATGTCCACCATCCTTTGGAAGATCAAGGAGTGGACTTTTGGTGGATTGATTGGCAGCAAGGTAGTCATGGCAAGATGGATCCCCTTTGGTTGTTAAATCACTATCATTATCTAGACAATTTTCGAAAAGGCCAAGCTGGTCTCATCTTATCGCGTTATGGGGGTCCTGGCAGTCATCGGTATCCGATTGGTTTTTCAGGGGACACAATTGTGACTTGGGAATCCCTAGCCTTTCAACCCTATTTTACCAGCACAGCTTCCAATATCGGCTACACCTGGTGGAGTCATGATATCGGTGGCCATATGCGGGGCTACTATGATGAAGACTTGGCGCTTCGCTGGTTGCAGTTTGGGGTCTTTAGCCCGATCAATCGTCTCCATAGTTCTTGTAATGCCTTTAACAGCAAGGAACCGTGGTTTTACTCGTCTGAGACCTGTCGCTTGATGAAGCAGTATTTGCGCCTGCGCCATAGCTTACTGCCTTATCTCTATACCATGAATGTGGCGACGCACGAAGAAGGGCTACCTTTGGTTCAACCTCTCTATTACCACTACCCAAACGAAGAAGAGGCTTATGAAGCGAAGAATCAATATTTCTTTGGCAGTGAACTCATGGTGGCGCCAATTACCGAAGCGTTGGATCCTGTCTTTCATAGTGCTTCTGTGAGCGTTTGGTTCCCAGACGGCGTTTGGTACGATTTCTTCCATGATTGGAAGTATGAAGGAAGAGGGAAGCTCACGGTCTTTAGGACCAGCCAGGATATTCCAGTCTTTGCACGTGCGGGAGCCATCATCCCTATGGATGCACAACCACAGACAGGAGTGGACCTTCCAGAAATGCTGGACTGGCATCTCTTCCCAGGTCACAATCGTTCCTTCGTACTCGTCGAAGGAGAAGGAGCTAGTAAGGTTGAAACCCGCGTAACAGTCGATTGGGATGAAAGAAAGATTAGGCTGGATTTAACAGGTGATCTAGCGCTGCTTCCTGAAAAGAGACAGCACCGTTTCTTGCTCCATACCTTTGAGACAGCCCCTATCATAGTGGACAATCAAAGTCAGGAAATTGCGATGGGTGAGCTGCAATCGCGTCCGATTGCCAAAGAAGACCGGATGTTTGAGCTCTTAAAATCTGCCAACCTAGCCTATGATAGGAAAAACGAATTATTTGCGGCTTGTTCAAGAGCGAAGGATTGGAAACAGTTGATGAAGGTCATCATGCCTTTGGAGGAAGGCTTGCGCCAACGTCTCTTTGAAGTGATTTATTCCAGTGAAGAGGGAGAAGACTTGTAAACTCTTGCAATTTCACCCCTATTTTTGTATGATGAAAATGATTTCACAATCATAAAGGAGAAGAAAAAATGGAACAAAAATGGTGGCATAATGCCGTAATTTACCAAGTTTATCCAAAAAGTTTCAAGGATAGTAATGGCGATGGCATCGGGGATCTCAAGGGGATCACGAGCAAGCTAGACTATCTGGAAAAGCTAGGGATTACAGCGATCTGGCTCTCACCAGTCTACAAGAGTCCCATGGATGATAACGGCTATGACATCTCGGATTACGAGGATATTGCCTCCATCTTTGGTACCATGGAAGATATGGAAGAATTGATCGCAGAAGGTCAGAAACGCAAGATCAAAATCATCATGGACTTGGTGGTCAACCATACCTCTGATGAGCATGTTTGGTTTATCGAGGCGCGTGAAAACCCAGACAGTCCAAAGCGGGATTTCTATATCTGGCGCGATGAGCCCAATGGCATTATTTCTGCTTTTAGTGGCTCTGCTTGGGAATTTGATGAAGCTTCAGGTCAATACTACCTGCATAACTTTAGTAAGAAGCAACCAGACCTTAACTGGGAAAATGAGGAGCTCCGTCATCAGATCTATGACATGATGAATTTCTGGATTGACAAGGGAATTGGTGGCTTTCGTATGGATGTGATCGATATGATCGGTAAGATCCCAGATCAGGAAATCATCAGCAATGGTCCCATGCTCCATCCTTACTTGAAGGAAATGAATCAAGCGACCTTTGGTGATAAGGATCTGCTTACAGTGGGTGAAACTTGGGGGGCGACTCCAGAGATTGCCAAGCAGTACTCCAATCCAAAAAATCAAGAATTGTCCATGGTTTTCCAATTTGAACACATTGGCCTTCAATACCAACCGGGTCAACCAAAGTGGCACTACGCCAAGGAATTGGATGTGCCTAAATTGAAGGAAATTTTCACCAAGTGGCAGACGGAATTAGGAGAAGAGGAAGGCTGGAATTCCCTCTTTTGGAACAACCACGATTTGCCACGGATTGTGTCCACTTGGGGGGATGATGGGGACTATCGTGTCAAATCTGCCAAGGCTTTAGCGATTCTGCTTCACTTGATGAAGGGAACTCCTTATATCTATCAAGGGGAAGAAATCGGGATGACCAATTATCCATTTAAGAGCCTTGAGGACGTAGAAGATATCGAGTCGATCAACTATGCTCATGAAGCCTTAGAAAAAGGAGTTCCGCTCGAAGTGATCATGGATCAAATCCGCCATATTGGTCGGGACAATGCTCGGACACCGATGCAGTGGAATGATGAAGCAGAAGCTGGCTTTACGACAGGTCGTCCATGGCTTGCGGTCAACCCAAACCACAAAGAGATCAATGTGGAGGCTGCCCTAGCAGATCCAGACTCTATTTTCTATACCTACCAAGCCCTCATTGCTTTGAGAAAAGAACACCCTTGGCTTGTGACTGCTGATTATGAATTGGTGGATGCAGCAGACAAGGTTTTTGCCTACAAGCGGGTAGAAGGAGAGCAAGCCTATTTGGTGGTTGTCAATCTCTCCAGTCAAGAGCAAGACTTACCGCTTGTTAATGGGGTTGAAGAGGTTCTCATTGCCAATACCAAGGTAGAACAAGTCCTCGAATCAGGCAAGTTGGCCCCTTGGGATGCCTTCTGTGTTAAATTAGCCTAATGAGGCAAATGAAAAAATAGGGGAAATTACTTCCTCGTAGAAGCAGGTCTTTCTCAGTTGAGAAGGACTGTCGGATTAGGAACGACGTTATCTAAAAAACTTTCCTTAGGTGAGGACGGACGTCAGCGAACTTCTACGAAGTTCCAAGACTAATTATTGAGCCTTAGGTCTTAATAATTCCGAGTGCTAGAAACAATAGTGTTTCTAGCACTTTTCTCACGGCGGAAAGTTTCAGTAGATGATAGAATCATTCTAACGAATACATTTTTATAGAATTTCTTAGATTTGTAAACAGAAGCAGTTTGTTTATGCTTACACAGGTCTTTCTCAGCAGAGAAGGCCTTCTTTACTTTTTAGGGGCTGTTCTTCTAGCAGAATCCGCTCAAAAATCCGCTCAAAAATAGTTCGGGGATGCTTGGGTTATAGGAAATATTTATAAGAAGTCCTAGTTTTTGCTTTTGATTTCTGCTCTCAAGGCCTATTAAATCTGTGTTATAGTTTTTGGCTATAACAAAATTCGTGTAAAAGCAATTATACAAGACGGCTATCTTCTGATATGATAGTGTCAATTAGAATTTTTGGAGGACACAACATGTCAACTACAATTATCGGCTTCCCACGTTTGGGTGAATTCCGTGAATTAAAATTTACAACTGAAAAATACTTTAGAAAAGAAATCTCAGCAGACGAGCTCTTGGCAGCTGCTAAAGACTTGCGTGCTAAACACTGGAACATTGTTAAAGAACAAGGCATCTCAGAGATTCCTTCAAATGACTTCTCACACTACGACAATTTCCTTGATGCAGCCTTCCTTTTCAACGTTGTGCCTGCATCTGTTCAAAACTTGGATTTGACAGATCTTGAACAATACTTCGCTTTGGCGCGTGGTTACCAAGGTGAAAAAGGGGATGTGCGTGCCCTTCCAATGAAAAAATGGTTCAACACCAACTACCATTACATCGTTCCTAAATTTGAAAAAACAACAGAAGTGAAATTGGCTGGTCACAAGATTTTTGATGAGTACCAAGAAACCAAAGAATTGGGGATCAACACTCGTCCAGTAGTCGTTGGACCATTCACTTTCCTTCAATTATCTGACTTTGAAGATGGTGTGAAAGCTGAGGACTTCGTAGACAGCTTGGTTGCTGCTTACCAAGAAGTTTTTGCCAAATTGGCTGAGCTTGGTGCGACTCGTATTCAACTCGATGAGCCAGCTCTTGTTAAAGATTTGACAGCTGAAGAAAAAGCTCTCTTCTTGAACCTCTACAACAAACTCTTGGCTGACAAGAAAGGTCTTGAAGTCTTGATCCAAACTTACTTTGGTGATGTTCGTGATGTCTACAATGACCTTGTAAACTTGCCAGTAGATGGTATCGGTCTTGACTTTGTTGAAGGGAAGAAAACACTTGAATTGGTGAAAGGTGGCTTCCCAGCTGATAAGACCCTTTATGCTGGTATTGTGAATGGGAAAAACATCTGGCGCAATAACTATGAAAAGAGCTTGGAAATCTTGGATCAAGTTCCAGCTGAAAAGGTTGTCTTGACGACTTCTTGCTCCCTTCTTCATGTGCCATTTACAACGGCTAACGAAGATTTTGAACCAGCTATTTTGAACCACTTCGCCTTTGCGGTTGAAAAATTGGGTGAATTGCGTGACTTGGATGCTATCCGCAATGGTCAAGGGGCGGAAGCTCTTGCTGCCAACAAAGAACTCTTTGCAACAGAACGCGTTGGAGCAAATGCTGAACTTCATGCTCGCATCGCAGCTTTGACAGAAGCAGACTACACTCGTTTGCCAGCTTTCACAGAACGTGAAGAAATCCAAAAAGAAGCCTTCAAGCTTCCAGCACTTCCAACAACTACCATCGGTTCATTCCCTCAAACCAAGGAAGTTCGTGCTAAACGTTTGGCCTTCCGTAAGGGTGAATTGACACAAGAAGAATACGATGCCTTCCTTGCTGAAACGATTGACGAATGGATCAAATGGCAAGAAGAAGTTGGATTTGACGTGCTTGTACACGGTGAATTCGAGCGGAACGACATGGTTGAGTACTTCGGTCAAAACTTGTCAGGTTACCTCTTCTCTAAAAACGGTTGGGTACAATCATACGGTATGCGTGGGGTGAAACCACCAATCATCTGGGGTGATGTCACTCGTCTCAATCCAATCACTGTGAAATGGTCTAGCTACGCACAAAGCCGTACGGACAAACCTGTTAAAGGGATGTTGACTGGACCTGTTACCATCCTTAACTGGTCATTCCCACGTGAAGACATCTCTATCAAGGATTCTACTCTTCAAATCGCTCTTGCCATCAAGGATGAAGTTCTTGACCTTGAAGCTGCAGGTGTGAAAATCATCCAAATCGACGAAGCTGCTCTTCGTGAAAAATTGCCACTTCGTCGTAGCGACTGGTACGAAGATTACCTTGACTGGGCGATTCCAGCCTTCCGTTTGGTACACTCAACTGTAGCGCCAGATACCCAAATCCACACTCACATGTGTTACTCAGAATTTACAGATATCATCCCAGCGATCGATAACTTGGATGCGGACGTTATCTCATTTGAAGCTAGCCGTTCAAACCTTGAAATCTTGGATGAGTTGAAAGCCAAAAACTTCCAAACAGAAGTTGGACCTGGGGTTTACGATATCCACTCACCACGTGTCCCACAAGACGGTGAAATTGATCACACCATCGAAGCAATCTTGGCTAAAGTACCAAGTGGCAAAGTTTGGATCAACCCTGACTGTGGTTTGAAGACTCGTGGAATTAAAGAAACAAAAGAAAGCTTGATCAAACTCGTTAATGCTGCTAAAGAAGCGCGTGAACACTTGTAAGAAAATGTTTCGAGGACCTTCTATCATCGTGTAGAGGGTTTTCGAATCATCCCTTATTCTAGAAACAGTGGCTCAGAGTTCTTGATCAACGAAACAAAAGAAAAGGATAGAATATGTCACAACACACACCGTCTCTGTCATTTGAAGTTTTTCCTCCAAATCCTGAAGTAGGCAATGCCAAACTCTTACGTGCTTTGGAAAATATGCAGGAGCTAGCCCCTCACTTCATTAGTGTGACCGCTAGCAATAATAAATACAATATCAAAGAGACGACGGTTGCTTTAGCCAATTATATTCAAAATGAATTGTCTATTCCGACAATTGCTCACTTGCCAGCCGTTTATTTGAGCAAGGAAAAAGTGGCCGATACTCTTCATGAGTTAGATCAAGTAGGGGTTCATCGGATTTTGGCTCTGCGTGGGGATATTATCCCTGGTGTGGAACCTTTAAAAGACTTTCGTTATGCAACGGATCTGATTGAATTTATCAAAACAGAAGCGCCCCATTTTGAGGTGATTGGTGCCTGCTATCCTGAGGGACACCCAGATTCTCCAAACCAAATTTCAGATATTCAAAATCTTAAAAAGAAGGTAGATGCAGGATGCTCTAGTTTGGTCACTCAACTTTTCTTTGACAATGAGCGTTTCTATGATTTTCAAGATAAGTGTACCTTGGCTGGGATCGATGTTCCTATTCATGCAGGAGTGATGCCGATTCTCAATCGTAATCAGGCCCTTCGTCTCCTTAAGACTTGTGAAAATGTTCATATCCCACGGAAGTTTAAAGCCATTCTGGACAAGTATGAGCATGATCCTGAGTCACTCAGAGCAGCAGGACTTGCTTATGCAGTCGATCAAATCGTTGATTTGGTTACTCAAGATGTGGCAGGTGTCCATCTTTACACCATGAACAATGAAGATGTCGCTTACCACGTCTACCAAGCAACAAAGGCGTTATTTGATCATCAACCGAATTTTGAAGTGAATTAATCAACACTTTTAGTAGGAAGTGTAGAGATTGAGAAAGAATCGTTCTCAGTCTCTTTTTATTTGGATAAATTACTTGCTAAAAGCCAACTTTTTTTTATAGTATTAATATGAAGTTTTTGGAGGCGCTTGCAATGAAGAAAAGTCTGAAGTTGAAGTTATTTGGACCCCCTAAGGTTGTTTTCAATCAGAAAACTATTCGGTTTTCTTTTTCGAAGATGGAGGCCTTACTTTATTATTTAGCGGTCATGGGCCAGGTCAACCGCGATGAAATCGCCGGTATTCTTTGGGGAGATAAGGAAAACCAAGTAGCTCGCAAAAACTTACGGAATACGGTTTATCAAGCCAATAAAATTTTTGAAGGAGATATCATTGTCTCTCCAAGTCGGAGCAGTTTGGCCCTTAATCCTGATTTGAGCCTTTCTTTGGATGTCAAACTCTTTGAAAGAGATCCACTAAGTGCCTTGGATCTTTATCGGGGAGACTTTTTAGAGGGCTTCTATGTCAAGGATGATGAAGACTTTGATCAGTGGGCTTCTCGCAAACGGGATGCTTATAGGAAGCTCTATGTCGAAAACTGCTATCAAAAAATTGAGCAGGTCGGTTTTGCAGATCCTAGTATAGAACTCTTGCTCCATCATTTGGTAGAGCTGGATGAATTTGAAGAGAAAAATTACCAGCTCTTGATGGAGTATTATAGCTTCCATCATCAGCTAGGAAAATTTTTCGAGACCTATTATAAGCTAGTCGATTTATTGGATCGCGAGCTCAGTGTGCGTCCCAGTCGAGCGATTGAGGAACTTTATCACTCTGTTTTGGAAGCCAAACGAACTCATAAACTGAGTCATCGCATAAATATCCATGAACTTCCCTTTTTTGGTCGGAAGCAAGAACTCTCGCAGCTCGAGGAATACCTCTCTTTAGTCGAGACGGGTGAAGCGGTAGGGCCTTTTCTCGTGATGGGGCAATCTGGAACAGGCAAGAAACGTCTCTTACGGCAGTTGGTCTTGATGTCCAATCGCAGTTTTAATTTTATCAAGGTGGAAGGAAAAGCTACCAGTCAGCGCTATGAAGGAAGCGCCTGGAATGATCTCAGACAAGCGCTAGAGAAACTGGGGGATGAGATGGGAATTTCCCTTCTGGAAGAGGAGGATGATCTCATTTCTGTATGGAATCAGCTTCAGAGCCTTAGCAAAGAAAAACCGCTCCTGATCCTGCTTGAAAACGCCCAGTGGATCGATGCAGTGTCTCTAGAAAAAGTGAAACAACTAGAGGAGAGAAGAAACCAGGAGAAATGGCAACTGATTTTTACAGCTGAAGAGCCTCTGCCAGCTTCCTTCGTCAACTTCTTGGGGAGCTTGAAGGTAGAGAAAAGGCTGTCTCAACTAGAGTTGACCAATTTTGCCCCAAGTGAAAGTCGTGCTCTCTTGAAAGGGGAACTGGGAGCAATAGAGCCTGCAGTGATGGAGCAGATGGTCGAATGGAGTGAAGGCAGTCCGTTCTTTCTGTCCAGCTATATCGAAGAGTGGAAAGAAAATGAAAATTTAGAACCCTTGCCTGATATCATTCAAGCCTATCTTTCTCAGGAGCTTGGGGATATGAGCAGTGAGGAAGAGGCTCTTCTACACTACTTATCTTGTTTTCATAAGCCAATTTCTCTGTCTATCTTGGCAGAATTGACGGCTACAGAGCTTCCTGTTTTGATAGAATTAATCGAGCCTTTATCTGAAAGAGCGGTCGTCTCAATCGTAGAAGAAGGAGAGGCTCTCATGGTTCAATTCTGCAAGCAATTGGTAGCTATGTACTTTTACCATCTTCTTTCGCCAGCTAGACGGCGGCTCTTCCACCAACAAATTGCGCAAAAATTGGAAGAAACTTTAGAAGATTCGACGGACCTTCTTCTTTATAAGGAAACTGCCTACCAATACAAGCAATCCCAAAATCTTTTGCGTTCCTTATCTTTTGAGTTGACCTATCTAGAAGAAATCCTTCAGCTGGAGCATGAGCTGTTTCCGATTTATTCCAAGGCAGATGAGGGGCTCCTATCAGATGGTTCAAATAGCCATTTGGACATTTTTGGAGAGCTATCCCGCATACGTCAAGAATTAGATAACCTCTTTTCAAGGCACCAAAGAGATAGAGAATACAAGTATTTACAACTGCGTTACTTGTACTTAGAAGGTCGCTATTTTATTCGAAGTGGGGAGTATCAAAAGGGGATTCATGATATCCAAAAAGTCATCTCCTATGCGCGGGAACTCAAGCAATCCGACTTCCTCTTAGAGGGTTATCGGCAAATCATTTATTATTGCATTCAAACGGAAAATATCTCTGAGATGGCCTATTATACAGATTTGGCTTTGGAAGATGCCATCCAAGCTAATAATCATGAGGTCATCGCGATCCAGTTGCGTTTGAAAGGCTTGTATCACCTGATGGTTGGGGATGAGGAGCAGGCGACCCGGCATCTGTATCGCTCCATTGATTGCTTTAGTTTGACCAATAGCATGCAGGCCAAGTATGCCATTCAAATTGCGGCTTCTTTGGCCTACCTCGCTGAAATCGAGCAAGTGAGAGGCCATTTCCAAGTAGCCGTCACCCACTTAGAAGAGGTTCTGCGTTTAGTGGGGGATCAAGCTGTTGATTCCGTCCGTGTCGTCTTTGATATTGATCTTGGGATCGCCTATTATTGGAAGGGAGATTTGATCCAAGCTCGCCTCTGTTTTGACAGAGCTCAGAAGATTTTGTCCAGTGTTCGCTTCCCTTGGAAGGAAGAATTGCTCGAATTTTACCAATCCTTAATTGCCTGTCAGCAAGGAGATCGAGAAAAGGTTGCGGCTTATCTGGCTCGAAAAGAAAGGACGATGAATCCATCTGCTAATTCACGGGATAAGGGGATGGTTCATTATCTATTGGCTTTCTTATCTGATCAAAAGGAGAAAGGAGAAGAGCTCGATCCTGCCCTGAGAACCTTCTTGAAAGAAGATAAGAATTACTACAAGAAGGTGGCAGAACAACACTTGAATCCTTACAGAGATCGTCAGTTTCTTAAGAAATTAAAAGACCTGTAGTGTCTCTTATCTAAATCATAAGTGAAGAATAAGAGGCCATGCCTCCTTTCAGGCAAAGATCATTGTGTCTGAAAATAAAGAAAAAGCATAGAAATACCCTAGCAATGAGTGTTTCTATGCTTTTTATGTGTGTAGAAATCTTCTTAGTTCAGTTTTTGTTGCGCCAATATTTGAGTCAAGTAAAAGATAAAGGTCGCAGCAAGATTTGAAGTATGATTGTCAATGTCATGAGGAGGAGAAACTTCCACGACATCAAATCCGATTAGTTTGCCACTAGCAGCAATGTGTTGGAGAAGCAGGAGGGCTAGTTTAGGATCGACACCAAGTGATTGGATGGCACTAACACCAGGAGCAGAGCCGACTGCAAAGCAATCCATATCGATAGACAGATAGATCGCGGTTTGGTTTTCTAAAAATTGATCGATTCGATCCAGAATGGCTTGGTGGCTCATCTGGAAGAGGTCTTGCCCGGTTAAGAAATCAATGCTTGGTGTTTTAGCAACGTAATTAAAGAGGAAGAGGTTATTATTGTGCTCTTGGATCCCAAGGATGAGGTAAGGGAAGTCCTGACCTTTTTCTTTCGCATGATCAGCCATTTGACGAAAACCTGTTCCAGAATTGGGACCGGTTTGGTCGTAAGGCCGCAAATCAAAGTGGGCATCCAGATTGATCACAGCCAGTTGTTCATCTTTTTCTAAACTGGATTGAATCCCTAGATAGTGGCCGTAAGCAGTTCCGTGACCGCCTCCTAGGACAATAGGTTGGATCCCTAATTGGTACATGCGCTGAATCGCTTGTGAGAGACTTTCTTGGAGTTCTTCTAGTGAATGGTTGGGCCCGTCAATATTTCCCACATCATACACTGTGACATTGGTTCCCCAGTGCCATGGAAGTTTAGCGATTTGAGAACGGATGGCTGTAGGACCTTCGACCGCTCCTACACGCCCATTATTGATATAGACTCCTTTGTCGCTCTTAAAGCCGATGATCCCAAAGGTCATCCCCTCAAATGGAGTGAGGGTCTCGTCGTTCAGGTCTAAAAATTTGGTGACCATTCCCCATTTGGCCGTGTAGGGATTGTCCTCGATGCTACCTTGGTAGTAGCTGTAGGTCATTGGATAGTAGTTTGTGAGCAAGCTTGTCGCCTCCCTTATTTTTCTGAAAGCAGGCAGAGGCTGAGAAGATCGCCAGCCTCTGTTTTTGCTTTATCCTTACTGTATCAGTATTGAATCTGTAAGTCAACTGCTTTTTCGATGGTTGCTAAGAATTCTTCGCTTTCGACAACAGCAGATGCTTTATTGAGTTCTTCAAAGATTTCGATATCTTTGTCAAATTCAATGAAGTTCAGTTTTTGACGAATCAGCTCATAAGCTGGTTTTGTACCTTTACCAAGTTCATGATTTTCTGGCTTGAGATCCAAGGCTTGGCAAGCTGCCATGATTTCAGTAGCAACGATGCGACGTGAGTTTTTAAGAATCTCAGCCGCTTTACGAGCTGCAGTAGTTCCCATGCTGACGAAGTCTTCTTGGTTTTCACAAGATGGGATAGAGTCAACGCTGGCTGGGTGAGACAAGATTTTGTTTTCAGATGCAAGAGAAGCACAAGCATACTGCGTAATCATGAAGCCTGAGTTGAGGCCAGGGTGTTTGACCAAGAAGGATGGCAATTTACTAAGCTGGCTGTTGACCAAGCGTTCCACCCGACGTTCAGATACGTTTCCGATCTCAGAAAGGGCAATACCCAAGAAGTCAAATGGTTGTGCCATTGGTTCACCGTGGAAGTTACCTCCTGAGATGACGTGTCCTTCTTTGGTAATGATTGGGTTATCTGTGACAGAGTTGATTTCGATTTCAACTTTTTCTTTTACGTAAGCAATAGAATCCTTGCTGGCTCCATGGATTTGAGGGATACAGCGAAGTGTATAAGGATCTTGTACCCGTTGTTGAGTCGCAACAGTGGTATTCTTGCTTCCTTCAAGAAGGTTACGGATGTTGCGAGCAGTTGCCAATTGTCCACTTTGTGGGCGGATGGTATGAAGGTCTTCTTCGAATGGACTGGTAATTCCATTGTGAACTTCCATTGAGAGAGCACCGGCAATGTCAGATAGTTTGAGCAATTGGATACCATCATAAGTCGCAAGAGCACCGATACCGGTTAGAACAGTCGTACCGTTGATCAAGGCAAGCCCTTCTTTGGCAGCCAATTGGATCTTTTCAATTCCAGCACGATCTAGGGCTTCTTGACCACTGAGAAGTTCTCCTTTGTAGTAGGCACGTCCAAGGCCCAACATTGGTAAAACCATATGAGAAAGAGGAGCAAGGTCTCCAGAAGCTCCGAGTGATCCTTTTTCTGGAATATAAGGAGTCACTCCTTTGTTAAGCAATTCTAATAGTTTTTCAACAGTTGACAGACGAATGCCAGAATAGCCTTTTAAGAGCGAGTTGATCCGGATGAGCATGATAGCACGAACGGCATCTTCTGGAAGTGGATCACCAAAACCAGATGCGTGGGTACGAATCAAGTTTTCTTGCAGTTGGACAGTATCTTCTGGAGAAATGCTGACATTACAGAGAGAGCCAAATCCAGTGGTCACACCATAGACAACACGTTTTTCACGGACGATATCATCAACAATTTTACGAGATGCGATAACAGCTTCTTTGGCTGCTTCGTCTAACTCACATTGGGCACCGTGCCGAGCGACGGCGATGACCTCTTCCAGTGTTAAGCTGTTACCATCTAAATGAATCAATTGAGTCATATAAAACCTCCGATTATGAATTGTTCTGTAGAAGTAGATTTGTTTACTTCGGTTTGAATACCAAACGTGAGCCCATTGTCTATGATTCTTAGAAGGATTGAAAGAAGTCTTAGAGAAAAGAGCTCAGGTTTGATATTCGTGGCTTCTTAGATGGGCTAGGGAGCAAAGGAATGCTTTGCTCCTGCCTAAGTTCCCATCTAATGTGTAAATAGAATTGGTGAGGACTGTTTTATTTTTTAGCTAGTTTGTCACCGTGGAAAACAAAGTAAAGTCCACTAGCGATTACTAGACCGATAGCTCCCCATACAAAGTTCATTAGATTATCCCCTGCAATCATCAAGATACTGATGACAACAGCCAAAATTGGGATAACTGGACCGAATGGCACTCGGAAGGTAACCTTTTTCTCTGGGTACATTTTTCTGAGTTTGAGCGCTGCCAAAGCAGTCGGAATATATTGGAAGAAACGGAAAACAACACTGAAAGTTGCTAAGGATTCGAAAGATCCAGATAACAAGAGTAAGAATGCAAAGAAACCGGAAATGATAATGGCAATGACAGGAGCATTCTTAGAGTTTGTTTTTCCAAGCCCTTCTGGCAAGAGTTTTTCGTCTGCTAGGGCAGCACCGAAACGAGGAACCATAATGGATTCACCGATGTTGAGACCGGCGATTGAAATGAGAGCACCATAGGAGACAAGAGGGGCACCGATAGGGCCAATCATTTTAACAAATGCGTCTTGTACTGGTGCCTCGGTTCCCATAATGCCTCCACCAAGCATAGCGATTGTTCCAGCGATGATCAACATGTAGAGAACTGAGACGATACTGATGGATCCCAAGATAGCACGAGGAACGTTCTTTTCAGGGTTACGCATTTCCCCTGCAACGATGGACATGGTTTCGAATCCGATAAATCCATAGAAGATGTAAACAGCGGTACTAGAAATAGCACTAAAGAGATTTGATCCACTTTCCAATTGAAGGAAAGGTGTGAAGTTGCCCTTGCTTACTCCACCAGGAATAAAGAAGATGGCGAAGAGTGAGAAGAGGACAATTGGGATTAATTTTGCAACAGTAGCTGTCAGTGTGAACATTTTCGATGTTTTCAGACCGGCGATGTTCATAAGACTCAAGAGAACCAACATAACGATACTAATCTGTAGGTTGTAGCCTTCGAATGCTGGGAAGGTAATGATGAAGATCTTAGCAAAACCAGCTAGCATAGCAGCCCAAGCGATAACGGTAACGGCCCATCCGAGGATCCCGACGTTAAAGCCGACAAAGTCTCCGAAAGCTGCTTTTGAGTATTGCATGGCTCCACCGTTTTTGTCGAAGTAGCCAGCTGTTTCAGCCAGACAGGCTGATAGTAGCATGACGAGAATGGCAACCCCGAACATGACGGCTAGAGAAGCTGGTCCGAGGCCGGAATAAATTTTTTGAGGGAGGAGGAAGATACCAGATCCGATCACGGCATTGATACCGTAAAGAGTGGCACCGCTAAAGCTGAATTTCGCTTTTTCTTGTTCCTCAATCGACTGTTTATGTGCTCCGTTCATAATGTTTCTCCTTTGTGAACATTATTGTAGTCCAGTCCAGATAGCAATCGGTTGCTCCCCAGACTGATGGGGTAAAAACGTGATTGTCATCTCTTGAAGAGGAGATGCTTGTTCGATCACCAGGAGCTCGTGAGTTTGGAGGGTTTGAGAATGATTGTTTCCCCATTCGAGTGTTAGTGGACAGAGAGCGTAGATCAATTGATAGCGACTCTGACTTTTGACACTCTCTTTTGGGGATATAGCACTCATATGCCCCTGATAAGAAGGGTTGTAAATCAAATTAAAGTCTTGACAAGTCCCTTGGCTAGATACAGGATCTCCCCCATCAAAGAAGTAGCTTTGAAAGGGGTTCAAAACCACTTCTTTATGGTGATGGGTGAGCCTAATGGAGGCATTCAAGGGCATCAAGATTCGGTGGTAGCCCGTGAGATCGGTAAAGTTACTTTTTTCAACCTCTACCGTTGCAGTAGAGAGGCGGAAGTCAAAGGTCCGATCTGGATAGCTTCCTCCCTCTGGGGAGAGAAAGAGTTGGGTGGTTTGGCCACCGGACCAGGTAGAAATTTGATAATCTGCGGGGGTAAGATGAAGGAGAGTCACCATAGGACGCCTTCTTTCTTAAAAGAGACCAGTGATATTGCCGTGGGCATCGATATCAATCTTTTCACTAGCAGGAACTTTAGGTAGGCCAGGCATGGTCATAATGGTACCAGTGAGAGCTACGATGAAGCCAGCTCCGGCAGCCACCTTAAGGTTACTGATTTTAACTGTGAAATCTTTTGGTGCTCCCATTTTCTTCGCATCGTCTGAGAAGGAATATTGGGTTTTGGCCATACAGATTGGGTAGTTCGAGAAGCCAAGAGCTTCTAATTCTTTGAGTTCTCGTTTGGCTGCTGGTGTTAAGCTGATGCCTTTACCACCATAGACTTTTGTGACGATCTTGGTCAATTTTGTTTCAATGCTGTCTCCTTCGTCATAGACATAAGAGAAGTGGTTTTCTTCTTGAGCCAGTTGAATGACTTTTTCAGCCAAGTCACGACCACCAGCTCCACCTTTTGCCCAGACATCTGAAATGACAACATCTACATTGCGTTTCTTACAAGATTCATAGACAGCTTCTAGTTCGGCTTCTGTATCCAGTGGGAATTTGTTAATGGCAACGACCACAGGTAGACCATAGACTTCTTGGATGTTGGCCAAGTGTTTGTCTAGGTTTGGTAGACCATCGATAACGGCTTGGACATTTTCCGTAGCCAAGTCTGCTTTAGCAACTCCACCATGCATTTTGAGGGCACGAATGGTTGCGACGAGGACAACGGCAGCAGGTTTGAGCCCGGCCATGCGGCACTTGATATCGATGAATTTTTCAGCACCGAGGTCTGCTCCAAAACCAGCTTCTGTCACAACATAGTCTGCATATTTTAGGGCTAGTTTAGTAGCCAACACACTGTTACAGCCGTGGGCGATATTGGCAAATGGTCCGCCGTGGATGATGGCAGGAGTATGCTCCAAGGTTTGCACCAAGTTTGGATGGATGGCATCTTTGAGGACAGCTGCCATGGCACCTCCAGCCTTGAGGTCTTTGGCTGTGACCGGTTGTCCTTGGTAGTTGTAGCCGATAATGATGCGATCAAGACGTTCTTTGAGATCAAGGATGTTTTCTGAGAGACAGAGAATGGCCATGATTTCAGAAGCCACGGTGATGTCAAAGCCATCTTCACGAGGAACCCCGTTTGTTTTTCCTTGAAGGCCATCGACAATATGACGGAGTTGACGGTCGTTCATATCGACCACCCGTTTCCAGGTAATACGACGAGAATCGATGCCCAACTCATTGCCGTGATGGATATGGTTGTCAATCAAGGCTGCAAGGAGGTTGTTGGCAATCCCAATGGCATGGAAATCTCCGGTAAAGTGAAGGTTGATATCTTCCATTGGAACCACTTGGGCGTACCCGCCACCGGCAGCTCCACCCTTGATCCCAAAAACAGGGCCAAGAGAAGGTTCGCGCAGGGCAATGACGGCTTTTTCACCAATAGCTGAAAGAGCATCGACCAAGCCAACAGAGGTGGTTGTCTTTCCTTCTCCAGCAGGTGTTGGTGAGATGGCTGTCACGAGGATCAGCTTTCCATCTTCCTTATCCTTGAGTTGTTCCAGTTGGTTGCTATCAATTTTTGCCTTGTATTTTCCGTAGAGCGAAATATCGTCTTCGGTCAATCCAAGTTCAGCAGCGATATCGGTGATGGGCTTCATTTGGACAGAATTGGCGATTTCAATATCCGATAAAACCATAGAATCCCTTCTTTCTTTATTTTTATTTGCTAGGTTTAAGATAGACTTTCTAAAATGGTTTGGTAAATATTATCTGCAAGATCAGAACCGGTTTGGAGAAGTTTGAGTCCCTTGCCGTGGTATTCTTGGACGAAGTCTTGGTCCTTGATTCCTGAAATGTTGATCAAGACATTGAGCCAAGCCCCTTGAAGGCCAGCTTTAAGATTCAGAGCAGCTACCCCTAGGTCACTAGCCGCATTGGTGTTGGACTTGCCAACAGCTTCTTTGGTGGTTTCAAGAGCTTCAACGATGAGCTCCATCATAGAGAAAGGAGATACTGTCGCATGTTTCAAAGCTTTTTGCATGGCTTCACGACGAGCAGCTTTCTCTTCTTCCGTTTCTTTTGGAAGATCAAAGACAGCTGATACGATGTTGAAAGCTTCTGTATCTTTATCGATGGCTTCTAGTAATTGGTCTTGGAGTTGAGCGCTTTTTTCATGAACCCCTTTGATGTGGTCTTCAAATTCTGCGTATTTTTTCTTTCCAATGGTCAGTTCACAGACCATTTTTGTAAGGGAAATCCCATTCGCAGCAGATAGAGCAGCAGCAGAACCACCACCTGGAGCTGGAGCATCTGAACCAAGAACTTTGGCAAACTCCGTAATACTTAAGTCAACTAGTTTCATAGAACTCCCTTTCTAACCCAACAAGTGATTTTCCAAGACTTGTTTGCTGTAGTCAAAGTCTTCTAATTGTAAGTAGTATTCAGCAGAGTCGATCAAAGCCTTAGCAGGAGCCAGTCCAATGAGTTCTGTTCCGATGATGCGAACCCCATAGCGTTGCGCTTCGAAACGAACGGTTTCAACGACACGATACAATGGGAATTGTTCCAAGTTGACCATGTTGATGGAGACTTGGGCGATGTTGCGATCTTCTAGCATGACGCCGATCGCTTTACAGTACTTGTATCCACCGCTTGATCCACGAATGATTTTAGAAATCTTATTGGCAATCTCTAGGTCGTCTGTATCAAGGTTGATATTGAAAGCAACGAGTGGCATCCGGACACCGACAGCTGTAACCCCTGCAGTTGGGTGAATCTTGCGTTCACCGTAGTCTGGCTTCCAGTCTTCTTCCAACAATTTTTCTGGCATTCCTTCAAATTGTCCTTTACGCACTTTCGCCAAGTTCTTCCGTTCTGGACGAGTTGCAGCATCTTCATAAAGGAAGATTGGAATACCTAATTCACGATTGATGCGTTCGGCTACTTTGTTAGCAATCTCAACGCATTCAGCTGTAGTGATATCCTTAACCGGAACGAATGGACAAACGTCTGTTGCCCCCATACGAGGGTGTTCGCCTTCGTGCTTGGTCATATCAATGTTTTCAGAAGCGTATTTCACCAATTGGAAAGCCACTTCTTGAATGCTTTCTTCATCCCCAACGAGTGTAAAGACGCTACGGTTGTGGCTGGCATCGGACGAGTAGTCTAGTAAAGTGACACCTGGAATACTTTTTGCTGTAGCTGCTAATCCGTCGATCACAGCCTGATTGCGTCCTTCAGAGAAGTTTGGAATACACTCAACAATTTTTGCCATATGATTACCTCTTTTTATAGGAGAAGTTGGGGAGGAGGAGTCTTTGTATTTTCCTCCCCTTTCTCAGTTTTTGTTTTTTGATGTTAAAACAATTTTTGAACGGCTTCTTTGACCAAATCTTCATCTGCCAGATACGGAATGGTGATGTGGTCTGTTCCTGCATGGAGACGGTTGTACTCGATCGCTGTTTCGATAGCATGATCGTTCCGTGCCCAGTTCCGACGAGCAACCCCGCCCATGGTATCCCAGGCAATGGCAGACTTGATGATTTCATCGATCCGGTGGCTACCGTCTAGAACGAGACCAAATCCACCGTTGATAGCTTTACCGATACCAGTACCACCACCGTTGTGGAGAGCGACGAGACTCATACCGCGAGCAGCGTTACCAGCGTAACATTGAACCGCCATGTCACAAGTGACGTTCGAACCATCTTTGATGTTTGATGTTTCACGGAATGGAGCATCTGTACCAGATACGTCGTGGTGGTCACGTCCGATCATGACCGGTCCGATCTTGCCTTGGCGAATGAGTTCATTGAATTTCAAAGCAATGTTGACACGGCCCATGCAATCTTGATAGAGGATACGTGCTTGTGTACCAACCACCAGTTGGTTCTTTTCCGCATCGCGAATCCAGTTGTAGTTGTCGCGGTCTTGGTAGCGACGAGTTGGATCGATCGCTTCCATGGCTGCATGGTCGGTTGCAATCAAGTCTTCATGTTTACCGCTGAGGCAGACCCAACGGAATGGACCATAACCATAGTCAAAGAGCATAGGTCCCATGATATCTTCTACATAAGATGGCCAAATGAAGCCGTCTTTGTCATCGAGACCATTCTTAGAAATTTCCTTGATACCTGAGTCGTAAACAGATTTCATGAAGGCATTACCGTAGTCGAAGAAGTAAGTACCTTTAGATGTCAAGGCTTTGATCACTGCAAAGTGACGAGCCAAGGTTTCATCAACCAAACGGCGGAAGGTTTCTTTGTCTTCTGCCAGCAAACGTGTCCGTTCTTCAAAGCTGATGCCAACTGGGCAATAGCCACCATCATAGACGTTGTGGCAAGAGGTTTGGTCAGACAAGAGATGAACGTGAACTTGATGTTCATTGACATATTCGAGCAAATCTACGATATTAACATGGTAGGCAATCGAAGTTGATTCACCAGCTTCCAGGGCTGCTTGAGCCAATTTCACAGCTTCTTCGGCACTATCTGTCACTTGGCTAATCCAGCCTTGAGAGTGACGGGTTTCGATCCGAGAGCGGTCCACTTCTGCAACGATGGCAACCGCTTTTGCGATTTCAGCTGCTTTCCCTTGAGCTCCGCTCATTCCACCGAGACCAGATGAAATAAAGAGTTTACCTGTCAAGTCGCCGTCATCAGGCACACCGAGTTTGAGACGACCAGCATTGAGAAGGGTGTTGAAAGTACCGTGAACGATCCCTTGAGGACCGATGTACATCCAGCCACCAGCCGTCATCTGACCGTAGTTGGTTACTCCCATTTCTTCAGCGATTTCCCAGTCGCGCATATTGTCATATTCACCAATCAAGAGACCGTTAGTAATGACGACACGAGGAGCTTCTGGTTTCGATTTGAAGAGGCCTAGAGGGTGACCCGATTCAACCACCAAGGTTTGGTCTTCTGTCATGACTTCCAAGTATTTCTTGATCAAGTTGTACTGCATCCAGTTGGCGCAGACAGATCCTGTTTCCCCATAAGTGACCAATTCATATGGATAAAGGGCAATTTCAAAGCTCAAGTTGTTGTCGATCATGACCTGCATAGCCTTAGCAGCAGTGCATTTTCCTTTGTACTCATCGATTGGTTTTCCGTAGATCCGATCTTTTGGACGGAAGCGATAGCCATAGATCCGACCGCGAGTTCTCAGTTCTTCCAAGAATTCTGGGATCAACTCTTGGTGGAATTTTTTAGGAATGTAACGCAAAGCATTTTTAAGGGCAATTTCAGTCTGAGCTTGCGTTAAGCGGAAGCCTCTATCAGGTGCACGACGGATGCCTTCTTGAAAAGTCGCCTTTTCAGGTAGGACATCAAAGTCAAGTTTGACAGACATAGCAGCTACAATTTCTTTCTCGTCTATAAATGACATAGCAGAACCCTCCTTATAGTTGGACTGTGAATTTATATTTTCTTTATTGTATCGAAGAAACGTCAATAAAGAGTCAAAAAAAAATATAATTTTTAATAAAGCAAAAAAAAATGAGGGAAAAACTTTTTGACTTTTTTTTGACGCTTTTCCTGTAGAATTGTAAAATGAATAACAATGGAAATAGAAAGGAATGTTTCATATGTCTGCTGATATCCTATTAACCCACTTTAACCAATTGTTTTGTCCGAATGATCTAGGCCATCCTCTCTATGGAAAAGAGATGGCAGAAGCACGAATCCTATCCGATGCTTATATTGCTATCAAGGATGGAAAAATTCTTGCAGTTGGAACAGGTCAACCAGATCCAGAACTGATTGATGACCATACGGAAGTGAAATCCTGTGAAGGAAAAGTTGCGACTCCTGGCCTGATTGATTGCCATACCCACTTGGTCTATGGAGGCAGTCGTGAACATGAATTTGCGAAAAAGTTAGCAGGTGTTTCTTACTTAGACATCCTCGCCCAAGGCGGTGGAATTCTGAGCACGGTTCGGGCGACACGGGAAGCTTCTTTTGAAAATCTCTATGACAAGTCCAAACGACTGTTGGATTACATGTTGCGTCATGGGGTGACTACTGTCGAAGCCAAGAGTGGCTATGGTTTGGATTGGGAAACTGAAAAACGCCAGTTGGATGTTGTGGCTGCACTGGACCGTGATCATGAAATTGATCTGGTTTCGACCTTTATGGCAGCCCATGCGATCCCAACAGAGTACAAGGGCCGTTCCCAAGAATATTTAGATCTCATTGTGGAACAAATGCTTCCAAAAGTGAAGGAAGAAAAACTAGCTGAGTTCTGTGATATCTTCTGTGAAAAGGGTGTCTTTACAGCAGATGAATCTCGCTATCTTCTTTCAAAAGCTAAGGAAATGGGCTTCAAACTGCGGATCCATGCGGATGAGATTGAATCCATCGGTGGTGTTGACGTGGCGGCTGAATTGGAATCTACTAGCGCAGAACACTTGATGGTAATTACGGATGAAGGCATTCAAAAATTAGCTGCAGCAAAAGTGATCGGCAATCTATTGCCTGCTACAACCTTCAGCCTCATGGAAGATACCTATGCACCGGCTCGTAAGATGTTGGACGCTGGGATGGCCATTACCCTAACAACGGACAGCAACCCAGGGTCTTGTCCAACAGCCAATCTTCAGTTTGCCATGCATCTGGGTTGCTTCATGATGCGCCTAACTCCAGTAGAAATTCTCAATGCAGTGACCATCAATGCAGCCTATTCAGTAGATCGTGCTAAAACAATCGGCTCTTTCGATGTTGGCAAACAGGCTGACATTACCATCTTTGATGCACCAAATCTAGATTATCTCTTCTATTTCTTTGCGACAAATCTAGTGACAGATGTCTACAAGAAAGGTCAAAAAGTCATTTAACCGACTCCATTTCATTTGGGACTTTGCTCGTTTGTAAAAATCAGCAAAGTCTTTTTTTAAAACGTATCCCTATAGGGAATGGAGCCACTTTAGTGGGAAATTAAAATTTGACGTTCAAAGAATATTTTTCTTACTTTCTGATGTACAAAAAGGGAAATTCTTGATAGAATAGAAGTAATATTGAATATTTTCTTCAATATCATCTGTTTGTCGTGAAAACAGATTGTTTAAACTATTGATCAAACGAACAGGTTGTTCAACAGACCTGTCTAGAAATTGTGAGGAGACAAGATGACTGTCGATTATAACAGCAAAGCTTACTTGGATAAAGTAGACGCTTGGTGGCGTGCAGCCAACTACATTTCAGCTGCTCAAATGTACTTGAAAGATAACCCATTGTTGAAGCGCGAAGTCGTTGAAAATGACTTGAAAGCTCACCCAATCGGACACTGGGGAACTGTACCAGGGCAAAACTTTATCTATGCTCACTTGAACCGTGCCATCAACAAATACGACTTGGATATGTTCTACATTGAAGGACCAGGTCACGGTGGGCAAGTAATGGTATCGAACTCATACTTAGATGGTTCTTATACTGAATTAAATCCAAACATCCCACAAAATGAAGAAGGCTTCAAACACTTGTGTAAGATCTTCTCATTCCCAGGAGGAATCGCTTCTCACGCTGCGCCTGAAACACCAGGATCTATCCACGAAGGTGGAGAACTTGGTTATGCCCTTTCTCACGCTGCAGGTGCTGTATTGGATAATCCAGATGTGATTGCTGCCACAGTTATCGGTGACGGTGAAGGAGAAACAGGTCCATTGATGGCTGGTTGGTTGTCAAATACTTTCTTGAACCCAGTCAACGATGGGGCTATCCTTCCAATCTTCTACCTCAATGGTGGGAAAATCCACAACCCAACGATCTTCGAACGCAAAACAGACGAAGAATTGGCCCTCTTCTTTGAAGGTCTTGGTTGGAAACCAATCTTTGCGAATGTCACTGCAATTTCAGAAGACCACGAGGCTGCACACGCTTTATTCGCTGAAAAATTGGACGAAGCAATTGAAGAAATCAAGAAAGTCCAAGCAGAAGCTCGTAAAGGTTCTGCAGAAGAAGCAACTCAACCAGTTTATCCTGTCTTAATTGCTCGTATTCCTAAAGGTTGGACTGGTCCAAAAGCATGGGAAGGAACACCAATTGAGGGTGGATTCCGTGCGCACCAAGTTCCAATCCCAGTAGATGCTCACCACATGGAGCATGTCGATGCCCTTCTTTCATGGTTGGAATCTTACCGTCCAGCTGAATTGTTCGACGAAACTGGTAAACTAGTTCCTGAAATTGCTGAAATTGCACCAAAGGGTGACCGTCGCATGGCGATGAACCCAATCACAAATGCTGGTGTGATCAAACCAATGAACACAGCTGATTGGAAGAAACATGCCCTCCAATTCAACACACCAGGTGAAATCATGGCTCAAGACATGATCGAATTTGGTAAGTATGCGGCAGACTTAGTAGATGCAAACCCAGATAACTTCCGTATCTTCGGTCCAGACGAAACCAAATCAAACCGTCTTCAAGAAGTCTTCACTCGTACAAGCCGTCAATGGTTAGGACGTATGAAACCAGACTACGATGAAGCATTGAGCCCTGCTGGTCGTGTCATTGACTCTCAATTGTCAGAGCACCAGGCAGAAGGTATGCTTGAAGGATATGTCTTGACAGGTCGTCATGGATTCTTCGCTTCTTACGAATCCTTCCTTCGTGTAGTGGATTCTATGATCACTCAACACTTCAAATGGTTGCGTAAGTCTAAGACACATACGACATGGCGTAAAAACTACCCAGCCTTGAACTTGATTGCAACTTCAACGGTCTTCCAACAAGACCATAATGGTTACACTCACCAAGATCCAGGTATCTTGACTCACTTGGCTGAGAAAACTCCTGAATATATCCGTGAGTACTTGCCAGCAGATACCAATAGCTTGCTTGCGGTAATGGATGAAGCCTTCAAGGGAGAAGATGTGATCAACTTGATCGTTTCTTCTAAACACCCACGTCCTCAATTCTACTCAGCAGCTGAAGCAGAAGAATTGGTTCGTGAAGGATACAAGGTGATCGATTGGGCATCAACTGTTTCAGCAGATGAAGAGCCAGATCTTGTTATTGCAGCTGCAGGTACAGAGCCAAACTTAGAAGCTCTTGCAGCCATCACAATCTTGCACAAAGCCTTCCCAGAATTGAAGATCCGCTTTGTCAACGTTATCGACATCTTGAAATTGCGTCACCCATCCGTTGATGCGCGTGGGCTTTCAGATGAAGAATTTGACAAAGTCTTCACAACTGATAAACCAGTCATCTTTGCCTTCCATGGTTACGAAGGCATGATCCGTGATATCTTCTTCAACCGTCACAACCATAACTTGCGCGTGCATGGTTACCGTGAAAACGGGGATATCACCACACCATTTGATATGCGTGTGATGTCTGAGTTGGATCGCTTCCACTTGGCACAAGATGCAGCTAATGCAGCTCTTGGAGATGCAGCAAGCGCATTTGCAGCGAAGATGGATGAAACAATCGCCTTCCACCATGACTACATCCGTGAAAACGGAGACGACATTCCAGAAGTTCAAAATTGGAAATGGGAAAACGTGAATAAATAAGAAAAAGAGCCGGAGCAATCCGGCTTTTCAGATTTAAGACTAAGTCATATTAAAAACTCACCTAAGGAAAGTTTCTCAGAATACTTTGACTTCAAACTAAAACGTCCGTTTCTTTATAGAAACGGACGTTTTTGATCTTAGGCTGTTTTCTCCACCCAGACACTGCGGACAAAGAAGAGGCTGATCAGAGCTAGTGCTAGAAAAGCAACTCCAAGGTAATAATAGGGTTGATCCATTGTGGTAGATCGACCAGAGAGGTTGACAATCCCTCGGTAGAGGGCCCCAGCTGTGAGCGTAGCCACTCCTGAATTCCAAAGATTGAGGCTCAGGCGAGAGAAGCCTTTCACCATCAACTGTAGAAGCACTAGTAGGGCGCCACCGATCAAAGGAATCAAGAATAGGTAGTGCATGAAGGCAGAGGTTTCGCCAAAACTAAAGTGTTCGTAGATGCGACTTCCGACAAAGAAGAAAGCTGAAATCAGGGTATACCAGAGAATCGTTTTTTTCAACCGTTGTTTAATAGGATTAGTAACCGATGTAGACAATGTCACTCACCGCCCTTTCTGAAATAGTACCATTTGTTGTTGGTTTATTAATAACTTGGCCATTGAAGTAAAGGGTAGAAGATCCACCCCCGTCCAGGTTGTAGGCTGTTTTAACGCCATAAGACTTTATCACTTCTGCTAATTGGTAGAGAGACAGGCCTTCACTTTCTGAAGTCCGTCCGTCTGACACGACGATAATGTAGTGGTTTTCATCGATGATCCCAATCGCTGTCCGTGGATTTGACGCCATAGATTGCCCGACCTCTGAGTTGGTATCGACGGTAATTTCTCCATTTTCAACTAAGGAAGGACCGAAAGCGAGGAGATTGACGACCCCGTCTTTGACCAATTGATCCGCAGAGATCTCATCTTCGTAGATAATTTTGAAGGATCCATCCTTGTAAATGGCCAGATCACCATTGCTTGAATCTTCCCGAACGGTATCGCGGTAGACCACTCCATTTCGGATGACGTATCCTGTACTGTTAGCCCCGTAATAGTCACCATTCACTGCTAGAATGGCACTGTTGTTGGCGGCTGTGACAGAGGTCTTAGCTGTCACGTTGGTTCCGTAAGTGTTTTGTGCAAAGGCTGTTTTGAGGTAGTCAGATGAGCTGACTGTGATATCTGCAATATAAACCTGGGTATTTTCAATCGTTTTTTCTGTGAGGCTCACCTGGATATTGTCATCTGAATAGCTAGTATCCGTCGTTGTAGCCGATGCAGCTGCTTTTTTGGCTGCCTTGGTGTCCGTAGTCGTAGCTTTTACGGTTTGAATGGCATCGGATAAGACAAAGGTCTTGAGCATCGAGTAGCTAAAACTGCTGGTCAAAAGAAGTCCAAAGCAGGCAGCATAGGTGTAGGATTTTTTAAAGAATTTCATGGTGGGGAGCAGTCCTTTCTTTGAAGATCACTTTTTTCTGGATCACCCATGAGACCAGAAAGAGGAGGAAGCCGACGACAATCTTACTGATCAGGAGATCGAGCCCGAAAGCAGTATAGAAGAGTCGAATCAAGAGCGTATCGAGAATAAAGAGGCCGAGGGCTAGGCCAAAGTAGCCACTTCCAGTTTTAGCGACGCTGTCTTTGTTCTTAAAGACTAGGTGCTTATTGGTCGAGTAGTTAAAGATGGAACTCGTTACACGAGCGATCCCATTCGCTAGGAGAATACGCAGACTAATGGGCACGGCCATCATCACAAAGAGGAAGAAGGCGTAGACCAGATAGTCAACGATAAAACTACTCAGAGAGGAGAGGGCAAACTTAAACATGTCCTTGTAGATCATGAGGCCATCTCGAATAGGTCGGAAATGGGAGCCTTCGTTGTCATTGATATAGACCGTCTCGATGGGAACTTCCACGATGGGGAAGGACTTGCTTGCTGCAAGGAGAACATTCATTTCGTACTCATACCGTTGTCCCTCGATTTCTAACATAAAGGGGATCATGTTGGTTGTAAAGGCTCGAAGGCCAGTCTGAGTATCTGTCACAGCGACCCCTGTTTGTTGCTTGAACAAGAAGCGGGTCAATTTATTCCCGAAAGCAGAACGCAAAGGAACTTTTCCAGAGAAGGCGCGTGCTCCTAGAATAAGTGTTCCAGAATGCTCTTGAGATTGGTTAACAACCCTGAAAATATCCCAAATTTTGTGCTGACCGTCTGCATCAGCTGTAACAATGCTTCCATAGGTACCTCTTTCTAGGATGTAGGCATAAGCAGTCTTGAGAGCTTGCCCTTTTCCTTGGTTGTGCTCGTGAGTCAGAACTGTCGCAAGACCCTCCAATTTGTCAAAAATCACTTTCTTGTCAGCGTCACTCCCATCGTCGACCAAGATGATGTTAAGATCGCTCTTAGCGTGGACCAAGCGAACCAGTTTGACAAGATTCAGATCCGGTTGATAGGCGGGGATGATAAGATAATTCATAATCGTTCCTCGTTTCTTGAGATTTGTTGTAGCTAGTATAAAGACTCAAGCTTAAAGCTAACTGATATCAGTTTTCTTTAAGGAAAGGAGAGGAAGAGTGGGAATAGTTTCTACTATAAAATGTCATTTTTTAGGGCATTTCTTTCTTTTGAAAGGGAATGTCAAAAATCATTTTTTAAATCCTAAAGATAATTCTTGCCTTTGTTCGAAAAGTCTGGTATAATAGTTTCTTGTGAGTAAACCTCACTTACCCCTTGCAAAGACAGGGGGTCATTAGTCCAAAAGGAGGAACATTATCAATGGCTAAATACGAAATTCTTTATATTATTCGTCCAAACATTGAAGAAGAAGCTAAAAACGCTTTGGTAGCACGTTTCGATTCTATCTTGACTGACAACGGTGCAACTGTTGTTGAATCAAAAGATTGGGAAAAACGTCGTCTTGCATACGAAATCCAAGATTTCCGTGAAGGACTTTACCACATCGTAAACGTTGAAGCGAACGACGCTGTTGCTCTTAACGAGTTCGACCGTCTTTCAAAAATCAACGGTGACATTCTTCGTCACATGATCGTAAAAGTTGACGCGTAAGAAATCATCAGAGGTGACTTATGATTAACAATGTTGTACTTGTCGGTCGTATGACCCGTGATGCTGAACTTCGCTACACTCCAAGCAATCAAGCAGTTGCTACTTTCAGCCTAGCTGTCAATCGCAACTTCAAGAGTCAAAATGGAGAGCGCGAAGCCGATTTCATCAACTGTGTGATCTGGCGTCAGCAAGCAGAAAACTTAGCCAACTGGGCTAAGAAAGGTGCTTTGATTGGGATTACCGGTCGCATTCAAACACGTAATTACGAAAACCAGCAAGGTCAACGTGTTTATGTCACTGAAGTCGTAGCAGACAGCTTCCAACTATTGGAAAGCCGTGCAGCACGCGAAGGGCATGCAGCTGGTGGCTATTCATCAGGCAATGGTGGTTTTGCTGGAAATGCAACCCCAAGCTTTGGTGGATCTGAACCAAGCAATGCAGCGCCAAACTTTGGTCGTGAAGAAAATCCATTTGGAGCGAATCCAATGGATATCTCAGACGACGATCTTCCATTCTAAGAGTGGGTTTAACGAATTAAAACTATAAAGGAGAATTAAACATGGCTCAACAACGTCGTGGCGGATTCAAACGCCGTAAAAAAGTTGATTACATCGCAGCAAACAAAATCGAATATGTCGATTACAAAGATACTGAGCTTCTTAGCCGTTTCGTTTCAGAACGTGGGAAAATCCTTCCTCGTCGTGTAACTGGAACTTCAGCGAAGAACCAACGTAAAGTAACAACAGCTATCAAACGCGCTCGCGTAATGGCTTTGATGCCTTTCGTAAACGAAGATTAAAAAAGAGGTCCAGTGGACCTCTTTTTCACGAGCTTGAAAATAAAAAAGCGAGTAAGACCCTAACGGGTCTTTTTTTCACGAGCTTGAAGACAAGAGAGCGAATTAAGCCCCCTACGGGTCTTTTTTTGCGAGCATAGAAATGTGATAGTGTGTTAGGTCCGTGTGAAGCTCTTTGACCTTTCCCAAGCTCTGATTATGCTATAATGAGGGGAGAAAGGTATCAAGGAGGGAACTATGAAGGAAGGCACAATCATCAGAAGCATGATGGAGTATGATATTGAAGGGATTTCTCAAGCCTTTATCCATCAAGGGTGGCCGGGTAGAGAGGATATCTTGACTAGCTATTTTCAGGAGCAGGAGAATAGAGAGAGGGACGTATTAGTAGCTGAGTCGGATGGATTTGTGGCAGGCTATATCACTATATTGCCTGCTGCCAAGCATGGCCCTTTCGTGGGAGTCTATCCTGAACTATCTGATTTTAATGTTTTTGAACCATTTAGAAATCGAGGGATTGGGAATCAACTCTTAGAGGAGGCAGAAAAAAGAGTCTGTCTACTATCAGAGATTGTTACTTTAGGGGTTGGTTTGCACTCGGGTTATGGCCCGGCTCAAAGACTGTATGTCAAACGGGGCTATATCCCAGATGGATCTGGAGTTTGGTTTAGGGATCACCCCTTAGCCCCTTACAGTTCTTGTGAAAACAATGATGACTTAGTCCTCTATTTTTCAAAAAGATTGAACAGGGAAATACAGTAAAACAAAAACGGATGAAAACTTCATCCGTTTCTTTTTAGCGACGAGTTGCGGGTGCTGTGCTCGAACTTTTAATATTAAAGCGTTTCTTGAGGTAGAAGCGAAGGACAAGCGCTAGAGCTCCTAAAACGATGGCAAAAACATCTGGAATAGTTGGGTTGAGAACTTGTGGGAGTAAGGAAGTAAAGGACAAGACAATGACCCAAAGGAACATGACTCCAACAAGAATCGGCATGGATTTCCAAAGAGAAGGACGCTCGCTACGATCTTTGGTGCCATCCATATACTGATAGAAGAAGTAGTACATAAGGTATAAGAGCAAAGCCCCTGTCAAACTTCCAAGGATCAAGGTGATCAAACCATAGCCAGTACGACGCGGTGCGACCAAGTTCATAAAGGCGCTAATCGCAGCAAAAACACCAAAGATAAAGAGGAAGGAATCCAAAATCATAAGAGAGGGGGCATCGTTTAATTTCGGATGCTCTTTTTCATAGCGTTCTTTCTCGCTGAAAGAGTTCGCCCATACAGTTGGAGCTCCAAAAAGGGTCCGTGCCGGAATTCCTTTTCCTTGGTTTTCATGGATAGCTGGTAGAATTTCCTGGATGAGGCTTTCTGCTTCTTCCTCTGTCTTTCCATTTTCAAGCAATTGGTGTTTGGCGATACGGATAAATTCTTGATTTTTCTTGCTTAGTTGATTCAAATCAAATTGAGACATAAATACTCCTTAGTGTTATTAGTAGGTGTTAGAACCATTTTTTATGGATGAGGTAGACGACGAGAGACCCGGTCAGGGCAAAGGCGATGAAAATAATCAGCCAGAAGGCATGAGGTTCGCCATTGAGCGGAAGCTCATTGTCCTTGAAGTTCATCCCGTAGGCCGAAAAGATCATGGTCGGAATGGACATGACAATGGTAACGAGGGCCAGGGTCTTCATGATGTTGTTCTGGTTGTTGGAGATGATCGATGCGAAGGTATCGGTCATGGAGTGCAGGATATTTCCATAAATATCTGCCATCTCGATGGCCTGCTGGGTTTCGATCAAGGTATCTTCCAACAGATCCTCGTCTTCTAGGTATTTCTTGATGTTGCTAGTGGCACTGGTCAATTTCTTGATCACGCGCTCATTGGTTTTTAGAGAGGCCTTAAAGTAGACGATGGTTTTTTCCAACTCCATCAACTCAATCAGCTCTTCATTACGCGTTGATTTGTGCAATTGACTTTCAATCTGTTCGCTTTTGCGATCCAAGGTACGAAGCGCAGACAAGTAGAGTTCAGCGTTGCGATAGAGGATCTGAAAGATAAAGCGTGACCGCATAAAGGTATAGAAATTCCGCAAGCGTCGGTTGATAAAGATATCGAGAAGCGGCAATTTCTCCAAGCAAGTCGTGATAATAGCCTCTTCTGTCAGGATAATCCCTAGCGGAATCGTCACGTAGTAGGTCTGATTGTTCCGCTCTTCCTTGATGGGAACGTCGACGATGATCAAGGTGTATTCATCTTCGATGGTCATACGGGACATTTCTTCCGCATCGAGTGGTGCCCGCAAGTCTGCAATATCGATATTAAAAGCAGAGGCGATTTCCATCGATTCACTTTGAGAAGGGTTCACAAGGTTGATCCAGCTACCAGGTTCCAGCGTCTCTATTTCCTTAAATTCAGTCGTTGTCGATAAAAAGACCTGTTTCATGGTGCCTCCCCTTGTTTTTTTACACCTTAACATTATATCAGAAAAAGGACGGTTTTGGATAAAAGAATACTAAAAAATTTGTTATAATGGAGGTTAACAAAAAGGTGATTAGAGTAAGAACATGCAAGATAAAATTGTCATTCATGGGGCACGCGCCCATAATTTAAAAAATATAGATGTGGAAATTCCACGGGACAAATTAGTCGTGGTGACGGGTTTGTCTGGTTCTGGAAAGTCCAGTCTGGCCTTTGATACCCTCTATGCAGAAGGCCAGCGCCGCTACGTGGAGAGCTTATCGGCCTACGCCCGGCAGTTCTTGGGAAATATGGAAAAACCAGATGTGGACTCCATTGACGGCTTGAGTCCAGCTATTTCCATCGACCAAAAAACGACCAGTAAAAACCCCCGTTCTACAGTAGGAACGGCAACAGAGATCAATGACTACTTGCGCTTGCTCTATGCACGTGTAGGGACGCCTTATTGTATCAATGGGCATGGAGCGATTACAGCTTCTTCGGTTGAGCAAATTGTCGATCAAGTCTTAGAATTACCAGAGCGCCAACGCCTGCAAATTCTAGCTCCCATTATCCGCAAGAAAAAAGGCCAGCACAAGAATATCATTGAAAAGGTGCAAAAAGACGGCTATGTCCGGGTGAGGGTCGATGGTGAGATCTATGATGTGACAGAGGTTCCAGAACTGTCTAAAAGCAAGCAGCACACGATTGAAGTGGTGGTGGACCGAATCGTGATCAAGGAGGGCATCCGCTCGCGGCTCTTTGATTCGATTGAAGCAGCCCTTCGGATTGCGGATGGTTATGTCGTGATTGATACCATGGATGGCAAGGAGCTACTCTTTTCGGAACATTATGCTTGTCCAGTCTGTGGCTTTACCGTTCCTGAATTAGAGCCCCGCCTCTTTTCTTTCAATGCGCCTTTTGGATCTTGTCCAGATTGTGATGGGCTGGGTATTAAGCTAGAGGTGGACTTGGATTTGGTGGTGCCAGATGATCGCTTAACCCTTCGCGAAGGAGCACTCGCTCCTTGGAATCCGATCTCTTCCAACTACTATCCACAGATGTTGGAGCAGGCTATGATCCATTTTGGCGTTGATATGGACCGACCTTTTTCCGATCTTTCTCAAGAAGAAAAGGACTTGGTCCTCTATGGTTCAAACGGGAAGGAATTCCACTTCCACTATGAAAATGAGTTTGGTGGAGTTCGGGATATCGAAATTCCTTTTGAAGGGGTCGTAAACAACATTCACCGTCGTTTCCGTGAGACCAATAGTGATTTCACCCGCAATCAAATGCGCTCTTATATGAACGAATTGACCTGTGCGACCTGCCATGGCTACCGCCTCAATGACCAGGCTCTTTCTGTTCGTGTCGGCGGGGAGAAGGGGATGCATATCGGGGAAGTGTCAGATCTATCGATTGCGGACCACTTAAAAGCCGTAGATCAGTTGATCTTAACAGACAATGAAGCTACGATTGCAAGACCGATCCTAAAAGAGATTAAGGATCGCTTGACCTTCTTAAACAATGTGGGGCTCAATTACTTGACCCTGTCACGATCGGCTGGGACCTTATCAGGTGGAGAAAGCCAGCGCATTCGCTTGGCAACCCAGATCGGTTCCAACCTCTCTGGTGTCCTTTACATCTTGGATGAGCCGTCTATCGGCCTCCATCAAAGGGACAATGACCGCTTGATTGCCAGTCTCAAGAAGATGCGCGATTTAGGCAACACCTTGATCGTCGTCGAACATGATGAAGATACCATGAGAGAGGCAGACTACCTGATCGATGTCGGCCCAGGTGCCGGTGTTTTTGGGGGAGAGATCGTTGCAGCAGGAACTCCTAAGCAGGTGGCTCGCAACAGCAAATCCATCACTGGCCAGTACTTGTCCGGCAAACGCAAGATTCCGGTTCCAACAGAGCGCCGTTCAGGAAATGGTCGCTATATTGAAATTACAGGGGCCAGTGAGAACAACTTACAAGACATCACTGCACGCTTTCCTCTGGGCAAATTCATTGCAGTCACTGGAGTTTCCGGTTCTGGAAAATCGACCTTGATCAATGGCATCTTGAAAAAAGCCATCGCTCAAAAGCTCAACCGTAATTCGGAAAAACCAGGGAAATACAAGACGATTCAGGGGATTGAGCATATCGATCGCTTGATCGACATTGATCAAAGCCCGATTGGTCGGACTCCTCGTTCCAATCCAGCGACCTATACAGGCGTCTTTGATGATATTCGCGATCTCTTTGCTCAGACCAATGAAGCCAAAATTCGGGGCTATAAAAAAGGCCGCTTTAGTTTCAATGTCAAGGGTGGGCGTTGTGAAGCCTGCTCAGGAGATGGGATCATCAAGATTGAAATGCACTTCTTGCCAGATGTCTTCGTTCCTTGTGAGGTCTGCCATGGACGTCGTTACAATAGTGAGACCCTTGAAGTCCACTACAAGGAAAAAAATATTGCTGAAGTGCTGGATATGACGGTCAACAAGGCAGTTGAATTCTTCAAGCACATTCCAAAAATTGAACGCAAACTCAAGACCATCCAAGATGTGGGCTTGGGCTATGTAACGCTGGGGCAACCAGCGACCACCCTTTCAGGTGGGGAGGCGCAACGGATGAAGTTGGCTTCTGAATTGCACAAGCGCTCTACAGGCAAATCCTTCTATATCTTGGATGAACCTACGACCGGACTCCATACCGAAGACATTTCTCGCTTGATCAAAGTCTTAGAGCGATTTGTGGATGATGGCAATACAGTCCTTGTGATTGAGCACAATTTGGATGTCATTAAGACAGCAGACCATATCATCGATTTAGGACCAGAAGGTGGTGTCGGTGGAGGAACCATTATTGCGACCGGAACACCAGAAGAAGTAGCAGCAAATCCTGCTAGCTACACAGGACAATATTTGAAAGGAAAATTACAATGAATCAACGGATCAGCAACTTAAGAAACAAAATGAAAGCCCAAAACCTCAAAGCGGTATTGATTAACAATTTGAAAAATGTTTATTACTTGACCAATTTCTGGGGTTCAAACGGGACTGCTTTGGTGACAGAAGAACGCGTGGTCCTCTTTACAGATTCGCGCTACACCATTCATGCCCATGCGACTTGTTTCCCCTTTGTAGAGATTGTGGAAACCCGCGATGAGTTGACTGGAGCTGCAGAGATCGTAAAGGATCTTGGCATCAAAGAACTTGGTTTTGAGGACGAAGTGACGGTGGCCTACCATGCCCGCATGGCTTCTGTTTTCAGTGGCATTAGCCTTCAATCCCTAGCGAACTTTGTCATGGAATTGCGCTTGATTAAAGATGAAACTGAGATTGCGGCCATTAAAAAAGCTTGTAGCATCTCTGACCAAGCCTTCCATGATATTTTAGACTATATCAAGGTAGGGAAAACGACAGAGTTGGAAGCAGCAACTTTCCTTGATTTTAGAATGCGGGAGTTGGGAGCTTCTGGTGTATCTTTTGATATTATTTCAGCAGCTGGTGAACGCTCTGCCATGCCTCATGCGACTCCAAGTGATCGGGTCATTTCAGCAGGAGATGCCTTGACCCTTGATTTTGGTTGCTTGTATAACCACTATGTCAGCGATATGACACGGACTATCTATGCAGGACATGTCAGCGACAAGGAAAGAGAAATTTACGAAACCGTTTTGAAAGCCAATCAAGCCTTGATTGATGCGGCTAAAGATGGACTTGGCTTCCGTGATTTTGATAAAATTCCACGTGATGTGATCGAAAGAGCCGGCTATGGTCAATACTTTACTCATGGAATCGGTCATGGAATTGGGCTAGATATCCACGAAGAGCCATACTTCAGCCAAACGTCTAAAGAAGCGATTCAAGCAGGGATGGTCTTAACAGATGAGCCAGGTATTTATATCGAAGGTCTCTCTGGTGTGCGGATCGAAGATGACCTCTTGATCACAGAAACAGGCTGTGAAGTCTTGACCCTTGCTCCTAAAGAATTGATTGTCCTATAAAATATACGTTTTTCTTAACTTCTGTTTAGACAGAGATGTGAAGAGAAGACTATGAAATGAATTGTAGAGTAATTCTTCTCCCAGACATCTTATTTGGAGCCCTATCCATTTTGGTATAGGAACTACAATAACAAAACACGAAAGAAGCAAAGGGGAATTTGGATCTGGATGGATCAGGGGCGGTCCATAGCAATCCTTTCTTCTCAAAAAGAGAAGATTGCTGTTTGAGAAAAATCAAATAGTGTGTTACAATAAAGAGTAATCTATTTTTAAAAAAGAGGTAATAAAACATGATCGAAGCAAGTAAATTGAAAGCTGGTATGACTTTTGAAACAGCTGACGGAAAATTGATCCGCGTTTTGGAAGCTAGCCACCACAAACCAGGTAAAGGAAACACTATCATGCGTATGAAATTGCGTGATGTCCGTACTGGTTCAACATTTGATACAAGCTACCGTCCAGAAGAAAAATTTGAACAAGCGATTATCGAAACTGTTCCAGCTCAATACTTGTACAAAATGGATGATACAGCCTACTTCATGAACACTGAAACATATGACCAATATGAAATTCCAGTTGTGAATGTAGAACAAGAATTGCTTTACATCCTTGAAAACTCAGAAGTAAAAATTCAATTCTACGGAAGCGAAGTCATCGGTGTAACAGTACCTACAACTGTTGAATTGACTGTTGCAGAAACTCAACCATCTATCAAAGGTGCTACAGTGACTGGTTCTGGTAAACCTGCTACAATGGAAACTGGTTTGGTCGTAAACGTTCCTGACTTCATCGAAGCTGGACAAAAATTGGTCATTAACACTACTGAAGGAACTTACGTTTCTCGTGCATAAGAGACATCTCAGGGTGTCAAATAGAAAGGAACTTCTATGGCAACTGAACAATTTGGTGACATCGTTATTGCACCACGTGTATTAGAAAAAATTATTGCGATTGCGACAGCAAAAGTAGAGGGTGTCTATTCGCTTGAAAACAAGAGTGTTTCAGATAGCTTATCCAAACGCTCACTTGGACGTGGCGTTTACCTTCATACAGAAGAAGATGGTCAAGTTTCAGTAGACATCTATCTCTATTTAGAATATGGAGTGGCTGTACCATCTGTCGCTGTAGCCATTCAAAAAGCGGTTAAGTCTGCAGTTTATGATATGGCAGATGTAACCTTGGATGCTGTCAACATTCACGTTGTTGGTATTGCAACGGAAAAATCTCCAAAACCAGACTTGAAAGACTTGTTTAATGAGGACTTCCTCAATGACTGATGAAATTTTATTAGAATCACGTCGAGATTTGCGTGAGCGCGCCTTCCAAGCCTTGATGGCCTTGGAATACGATGGAGACATTGTTGAAGCTTGTCGCTTTGCTTATCTACATGACAAGGACCTAGCAGAAGACAAAGAAGTCGATCTTCCTGCCTTTCTCATGAATCTCGTGACGGGTGTCTATCAGTCAAAAGATCAACTAGACCAACAAATCGGTCAACATTTGAAAACCGGCTGGACTGTTGAGCGCTTGACCTTGGTAGAGAAAAACATCCTTCGTCTGGGAATTTATGAAATGACAGAGTTTGATACACCACAGATCGTCGCAGTCAATGAAGCGGTGGAATTGGCCAAGGCCTTTTCAGATGAAACCTCTTCACGATTTGTCAACGGTGTCCTCAGTCAATTTGTGACAGAAGAATAAGTAAAAAGGGAGTGGGAAAGAACTCCAACTAGTTAAAAGAGTTCGTTTTCCCACCCCCGCACAGTTGATTAGGTCATCTTTGGAGCTTAAAAGGCGAACAAAGATGCCAATCAACCACTGCGTCATACAGTTATTTCTATTAAATATAAAAGGCTAGACAGTTTTTGTCCAGCCTTTTTTTGACGAATAACAACCCCTACAGTAATAGAACTGTAGGGGTTGTTTTAGACACTTTTTCCAGAGTGGAGACTAACGGGCAAGAAATAACCGGTAGTCGCTACTTTTTTTCCTTCGATCTTTTGGAGTAAAAGATCCACCATGAGAATAGCAATGTCTTTGAGGGGTTGTTGGATGGTTGTCAGTTCAGGTGTATAGGTCTCGATGAACTGGGTTCCATCATAACCAATCACTTTCAAATCCTGAGGAATCTGAATATCTAATTCTCTAGCGACTTTCATGATCAAGATCGCCGTCAAATCATCGGAGGCAAAAATAGCGTCTGGTTTATGGTGGGTTAAAATCTGTTTGATTTCCATTTCTTTGCGAATAGGGGAGAAATCACTGGAAACATTAATGATCATGGACTCAGGTAGAACCGATGCAAATCCCGCATGACGCAAGCCTGTTGGAGAGTTGGAGTTGTCATTCCCTGTGATCATGATAATCTTTCGGGCTCCGGTTTTTACTAAAGTTTCTGCTGCAAGCACCCCGCCAGCGTAGTTGTCTGAAGAGACGACCGGAATTTCTGGGGAGAGGTTGCGGTCAAAAGCAATGATAGGAGCAGTTACCCGGTTGTAATCTTCAATGCCCAAATTATGACTTCCTGAAATGATGCCATCTACCTGGTTAGCCTCCAACATCTCAATATATTCGCGCTCTTTCTCGGAGTCGTGCTCACTATTGCAGATGATGGTTTTATAGCCATGTTTGAAGAGTTGGTGTTCTAGTTTGTCGATTAATTCAGCATAGAAAACATTGCTGATGTTGGGAAAGATCAAGCCGACTAACTTGGCTGATTTTCCTTGGAGGCTACGAGCAACATTGTTGGGTTTATAGCCCAATTCTCGCATGGCTTCTTGGACTTTTTGGATCGTTTTTTCAGACAGGTATCCTTTTTTATTGATGACCCGTGAGACAGTGGTAGGGCTGACACCGGCTAGTTTAGCGACATCAGTTAGCTTTGCGACCATAATCAAGTTCGTAGTAAGTTCCAGTAGGGGTTCCAGACTTGATCAAGATTCCATTTTGATCTGCATGTGGGTAGACCCGACCAGAAAATACTTTTTCTCCTTTATTGATAAAGATTTCAAAAATCGAATTGTCAATGAAAATATTAGCGGTTGTTGCTTGGTTAGCGATTGTGCAGCTACGGCTCGCACCGAATTCTTGGGCATATTGCTCACCAGCCTGGCTTCGATCGACTGTGACCAATCCTTTAGCCAGATCAAATGTGAGAGCTAAGCCCTTCCCTTCTGCATCGGCAAAGAGGACGATTTCGTTCTGGCTATCCTTTTCAAACTGCAATTCCAATTCATAGCAGTTCTTGGTTTGTGCCTTGTTGGCAAATTCCTCACTCTCAGCGCGCAAGTCTTTGATGGCTTCAACTGGGTATTGGTAGAGCTTGCCATCTTTGATGGTTAATTCTTTGACCAGTGAGAGAGCTCCTTGGTAGTCATAGGAATCCGTTGGATAAGAAACGTCTGGAAGACCTAGCCAGCTAACAGTATAGGCACGTCCATCGGGAGCATTAAATCCTTGAGTCGCATAGGCTTCAAAACCATAGTCGAGATTATGCAATTCAGATACATCAACCATTTTGGCCTTTTCTGGGTCAAAGCTTGCCCCAATCTTGTACATATTTGGATAGATATTGTCATAATCGAGAACGGCTTTATCTAAGCCTTGAGGGCAGTATAGGAGAACGGGTTGGTCTCCTACAAAGACTAGGTTGGGACATTCCATCATATAAGCTGTCCGATCGTTTGCAAAATCCAAGTCACCGACTGCAACCCAGTTGGTATAGTCGTTATCTACAGCCTTATAGAGACGGATGAATCCTTTCTTCTCAAGGTCTTGACCACCGACGATAGTGTAGTATTGCCCCTTAAAGTTAAAAATCTGTGGGTCACGGAAGTGACCCGTAGAGTCAGCTGGTTGATCAATCAAAATTTTGTCAATTTTTTCAATCTTTCCGTCTTTGTCCATCAAAGCACCGACTTGGTAAGGATGACGAACCCATTCTGCATCACGAACATTTCCAGTGTAGAATAAGAATAGTTTGTCACCAAATTGCATGGCTGATCCGGAATAAGCTCCATGGCTATCCAGATCTGTGTCTGGAAGAAGCGTTACACCAGTTTCTTTGAAATGAACCAAGTCTTCACTTTCTGTTTGTACCCATGATTTTAACCCATGGGCTGCACCAAATGGAAAATTTTGGTAAAACAAGATCCATTTTCCATCAAAGTAGGAAAAACCGTTAGGATCATTTAAGAGACCAGCTTTTGGCTCTACATGGTAGTGTGTATGCCAAGGAGATTTGGCCATATGATCTTGGATGGCTTGCTTTTCCTCTGTTGTCCAGTCTTCGTAACGTCGGTAACGACGTTCAGTTGTCCATTCCATTTTATTCCTCCGAATTTTTTCTTACTTCCATAGTACCGATTTCCCATTAAAAATGCAAGCGATAAATGAAAAAAATGGCAAAAAATGTCAAACGATTGACATCTATTTGGTTCCCCAGAGAAAAGAGGAGAAGCTGAAAATTTGTGAAAAAATGAAAGAAAATGAAAATAAAGAGTGGCTTTAAAAGAGCTAAATACTGTGGTTTAGGCATGTCTCGAAATGAAAAGAGTTTCATACTATCAAAAGGTGCCAAAAAGTCCAAAAAAGTTTCAAAAAAATCCTGCAAAACGGTTGACATATTTTTAATACGTGGTACAATTAAAAACGTAGAGACGGGTGAACCGTTTACATTACAAAAAAATAAGGAGATTTTTGCAAAATGTCAAATACAGAAATTGCAAAGCAGGTCATCGATGCAATCGGTGGGGTTGAGAACGTTAGCAGTGTTGCTCACTGTGCGACTCGTCTTCGCGTGATGGTAAAAGATGAATCAAAAATCAACAAAGATGTTGTTGAGAACATTGAAAAAGTACAAGGTGCTTTCTTTAACTCAGGTCAATACCAAATCATCTTTGGTACTGGTACTGTAAACAAGATCTATGATGAAGTAGTAGCTCTTGGCTTACCGACATCATCAAAAGATGAAATGAAAGCTGAAGCTGCTAAACAAGGAAACTGGTTCCAACGCGCGATCCGTACCTTTGGAGATGTTTTTGTTCCAATTTTACCAGCGATCGTTGCGACTGGATTGTTTATGGGGATTCGTGGTGCTATTGCTCAAGACCAGGTTTTGGCTTTGTTTGGCACAACAGCAGATGCATTTAAATCTACTGATTTTTATACCTATTCAACAATTTTAACTGATACCGCGTTTGCCTTCTTCCCAGCCTTGATTTCATGGTCTGCATTCCGAGTATTCGGAGGAAATCCTGTTCTTGGGATTGTAATTGGTTTGATGATGGTTAGTCCTACACTTCCAAATGCGTGGGTTGTAGCGGAAGATCCTTCTAAAGCAGCAACATACTTTGGTATCTTCCATCATGTGGTTGGATTCCAGAACTCAGTTCTTCCTGCATTCTTCGTTGGTCTAATCGGTGCGAAACTTGAAAAGTGGCTCCATAAGAAAATCCCAGATGTCTTAGATTTGTTATTGGTTCCATTATTCACATTGACAGTCATGTCGTTCCTCGCCTTGTTTATTATTGGTCCATTCTTCCACAGCATCGAGGAACATGTATTAAATGCAACTAAATTTATTTTGAATTTACCATTCGGTCTTGCAGGGTTGCTTATCGGTGGTGTTCATCAGTTGATTGTCGTTACTGGTGTCCATCATATTTTTAATCTTCTTGAATCACAATTAATTACTGCGGATAAAAAAGATCCTTTTAATGCAATTATTACAGCCGCTATGACTGCACAAGCTGGAGCTACTTTAGCAGTGGCAGTGAAATCTAAATCTCAAAAAGTAAAAGCTTTAGCATTCCCTGCAACTATTTCTGCCCTATTAGGTATTACTGAACCTGCCATCTTTGGTGTAAACTTGCGTTATGTGAAACCATTCGTTATTGCTTTGGGAGCAGGTGCCGTAGGTGGATGGATTGCATCTATGTTAAATCTTGCTGGTACAGGTTTCGGAATTACAATTATTCCAGGTACACTTCTTTATCTAAACGGTCAATTATTGAAATATGTATTTATGGTTGTGTTTACAACTGCACTAAGTTTCGGTTTGACTTATATGTTTGGTTATGAAGATGAAGCTTCATCAGTTCCTGCAGAGGATAAAGAAGCTGGTGCAATTATTGAAGAAGAAACAACTGGAAATGTTCCTGCATCTCTTCAAGATGAAACGATCATCTCACCTATCGTTGGTAGTTCTGTAGCTCTTGCTGATGTGAATGATCCTGTCTTCTCAAGTGGAGCGATGGGACAAGGGATTGCCATCAAACCAACTGAAGGCGTTGTATACGCACCAGCTGATGCGGAAGTTACCATTGCTTTTGCAACTGGTCATGCCTACGGTTTGAAGACAGCTAATGGTGCTGAAATCTTGATCCACGTTGGGATTGATACCGTATCAATGAACGGGGAAGGATTTGATCAAAAAGTAGCTCAAGGTGATAAAGTGAAAGCTGGTGATATCCTTGGTACATTTGATGCAGCGAAAATCGCCGCAGCTGGTCTTGAAGACACAACCATGGTGATCGTCACTAACACAGCTGACTTTGCCTCTGTCACACCTGTTGCAACTGGATCTGTTGAAAAGGGTGATGCGATTATTGAAGTCAAAGCTTAATTGAATCAATAAGTTCTCAAGGACTGGTCAGATCATCTCCAGTCCTTGAATTTTATTTCTCAAAAAAGGTGTGCTTTTTCTTTAGAGAAGAGAAAAAGGTTGACGATAAAATATGCTATAATAAATACAGGATATTTTTCATAATAAAAAAGGAGCCAACATGACAAAATTATATGGAAGTTTGGAAGCTGGCGGTACAAAATTTGTTTGTGCGGTTGGTGATGAAAACTATAATGTTGTGGAAAAAGTACAATTTCCAACAACCAAGCCAATTGAAACTATTGATAAGTGTATTGAATTTTTCTCAAAATTTGAGGATCTAGTTGGGCTTGCGATTGGTTCATTTGGACCAATTGATATCGATCCAAATTCAAACACTTATGGTTTTATCACAACGACTCCAAAACCAAATTGGGCCAATGTAGATATCGTTGGGGCCTTCCGTCGTGCCTTGAATGTCCCTATCTATTTCACGACAGATGTGAATAGCTCTGCCTATGGAGAAGTGGTGGCACGTAATAATGCGGGTGGCCACATCGAAAACTTGGTTTACTATACCATCGGAACAGGGATCGGTGCTGGTGTTATCCAACGTGGTGAGTTTATCGGGGGTGCTGGACACCCAGAAATGGGTCACTACTATGTTGCCCAACACCCAATGGATGTAGAAAAAGAATTCAAGGGTGTTTGTCCTTTCCACAATGGCTGTTTGGAAGGCTTTGCGGCTGGTCCAAGTCTCGAAGCTCGTACAGGTATTCGTGGGGAAAACATTGAACTCAACAGCAATGTATGGGATATTCAAGCTTACTACATCGCACAAGCAGCAGTGAATGCGACAGTTACCTTCCGCCCAGACGTCATTGTCTTTGGAGGAGGAGTAATGGCTCAACAACATATGCTGGATCGTGTGCGGACGAAATTTACAGCTCTCTTGAACGGTTACCTCCCTGTACCAGATGTGAGAGATTATATTGTGACACCTGCAGTTGCGGGCAATGGTTCAGCGACCTTGGGGAACTTTGTTCTTGCAAAAGAAGTGAGCGAGAGGCTTAAAAAATAAGTAGCAATTGTCTCTTAGAGGTTAGAAATAAGAGCGAGACCGAGACAGATTTGTCTCGGTTTCTTTCGTCTATCTATAAGGAAGAGAGGGAAGGAATGAAAAAGAATATTGTGAAGGATGTCTTATTCTTGGGTCAAAAGTCAGAAGAAGCGACACCTGAGGATCGCACCTTGGCTCTGGATTTGCAGGATACCTTAAATGCTCATCTTCTTGAGTGTGTAGGATTGGCGGCCAATATGATCGGGGTGAAAAAGCGGGCGATTATCATTCGAATGGGAAATGAAAATCTGATCATGTTTAATCCTGTTCTCCTTGAAAAGAAAAAGCCTTATCAAACAGAGGAAGGATGTTTATCTTTAGTGGGGAGTCGGTCAACAACTCGTTACGAGGAGATGACAGTGGCCTATCGAGATGTGAATTGGAAAGCAAAAACGATTCATTTGTCAGGTTTTCCAGCCCAGATCTGTCAGCACGAAATGGATCATCTAGAAGGCGTTATCATATAGAAGTGATGGATGGAGTCAATCTGGCTCCATTTTTTACTAGGAAAAAGTGATAGAAAAGTCGATTCTTGGAGACATAAAATTGATAAAAGCAAAAAAAGGAATAGCGGTTGTATAGAAAAAGAAGAAAGAGACAATAAAAAAGGAACCGTACTTGACAGGTTTTCTTAGGATCGCGTATACTAGTAGTACAAAAATGAGATGACAGATAGGAGTGCCAACATGATGCCCAATCTTCAAGATTATTCGAAATTTTATCGTTGGCTAACCTTGCCTTTTACGAGAAAACCACATCGTGTGCAGGTTCTTCAAAGGATGAATCGAATCTTGACGTTCGCCATGCCAGTCATCTACAGTCTAGTCTTTTGTTGGCTATTTTTTAAGAAAACTTCGCTTGGAGGAATCTGGCCTTTTATCTGGATTCCTGCTTCAGGTTTTGTCTTGTTTAGCCTCTTTCGTCATTGGGTCAATGTTCCGAGACCGTATGAAAAATGGGAGATTCAACCATTATTAGACAAAAATTCATCCGGTCATTCCTTTCCTAGCCGACATGTTTTTTCGGCGACTATTATCTCCATGTGTGTCTGTCAGTTGTCGCTTCCGCTAGGAATGTGCTCGATGCTCCTATCTCTTCTATTAGCCCTTGTCCGAATTCTCGGAGGGGTTCATTATCCTAAGGATGTCTTCGCCGCGTGGGTATTAGGACTCATCTGGGGCGAACTCTTTTTGCTACTTTAAATGAACAAATTTCTGAAAATTGACCTTTGTTCAAGAGCGAGTGATAGTGTATACTGGAAGGAGGACTTGAATGAGGAGAGAAGATGAAGTACAGAAAAGCAGAAAAAGCAGATCTGGATCAGGTGGTTCGAGTAGCCAGTACAGCCTTTGAGGACTATCTATTTTTAAAAGTTATCAAGGATTTGGTTCGGGATCTGAAACAATACCCTGTTTTTGTTGAAAAAATGATGCGCATCTTAGTAAGGATTTTTTTTAAGCACCATATTTGCCTTGTAGCAGAAAAAAATACTGAAATTTATGCAGTTGCCTTGTTGCAAAAGGGACCGATTCCTTTTCGGCTCTATCTTTTGAATGGAGGAATCGGGTTGCTCAAGTTTATCTCCTTGAAGAATATCTTGTCCTATTTGAAATTTATGGAGGACACGGATAAGGAATTGGAGCAAAATGTAGATTTTGATTGGTATTTGATGCTTCTCGCAGTCGCCCCTAAACACCAACGGCAGGGCTATGGCAGTCGCTTTATGACAGAAGGAATTGAGCCTTTCTTGGAAGAGATCCAAGGAAAAAAACTAGCCTTTTATACCAATACCAAAGGAAATGTCTATTTTTACACGAAAAATGGTTACAAGGAAGTCTATTCAAGTGAGATTAGCTTTAATCAAGTAGAGATGGGTAGTTGGTATTTCTTGAAGGAACTAAAAAAACACTAAGGATACAACCTTAGTGTCAGCTTGATGACAAAGTCATTTTAGAAACTTTCCTTAGGTGAGTACGGACGACAGCGAACTTCGAAGAAGTTCCATGACTTAGTTTTGAGCCCCTTCGCTTTTCAATTTTTGGACTCTGGCTAAAACAGTTCCCCGAACTGTTTTACTCTCAAAACTCCCGAGCTCTTGAAACTGAATAGTTTCAAGAGCTTTTCTCACGTCGGAAAGTTTCAGTTGATGATTGAATAATTCTAACGAATAATTTTTTTTATTTTTACAGAAGTTAATAGATTTGTATAAAATAGCAATTTGTATACGCCCTCACACTAAGGTTACAACCTTAGTGTTTTTTCATTGTAGTTCTGGATCAGCTCGAACACCGAATTTTTCAAAGAAAGCAGTTCGTTCTTCTATGATAGCGTCCGTCGGATGTTTGATATTCCGTAAGAGCTCAACAAGGTCCGGCGTGACTTCACGAAGCAGTTGCCCTAAAGACCAGATAGCTGTTGCAATATGGATCTGATTTTGTGAAGTTTCGATGATGTTCAGGAGCTTAGGGATGGCCGAGCGGTCATTGGCATTGGCTAATGCAATGATGGCATTGCGCTGGAGGATATTCTTGCCTCGCCAACTTCCAGCAACGTTCCCGAATTTTTCTTTAAATTGTCCGTTGGATAGTTCTATAAAGGGAATCAACTCTGGATGAGCTAGATCAGGATCGATTTCTGTTGCCAAGGGATTATCTAACCCTTTGTTATAAGGGCAACTAATCTGACAAATATCACATCCATAGATGACCGTTTTAATTTTCTTACGAAATTCTAGGTCCATCATGCCCTTGTCTTGGGTTTGGAAGGACAAACAGCGTTTGGCATTCATAGAGCCATCCCCGATTAAACAGGAGGTTGGGCAAGCATCTAAACAACGCCGACAGTCTCCACAACCATAGTCGACAGGCTGATCTGGTTCGATTTCGAGGTTGGTAATCAATTCACCCAGAAACATGTAAGAACCGAATTCTTTTGAAATGACCAAACCATTTTTTCCGATGAAGCCAATCCCAGCTCGTCGGGCGACAGCCGTATCAACCAGTGCTCCAGTATCGACCATGCCCTTGTATTCAAAATCCTGCGTCATTTCTTCAATCCCAGCAGCTAAGCGGTTGAGCTTGTCTTGAAGGACATAATGGTAGTCTAATCCCCAGCTGTTGGGTGTGAATTTTCCTCTTTTATAGGCAGTTTTTTGAGGTTGTTGCTTGAGTTTGTGGGGGTAGGCGACAGCGATTGAGATGATGGTCTTTGCGGAGGAGAGACTTAATTTGGGTTGGATGCGCTCTTCAATATTCTTATGCTCGAATCCAGAATTCCGTCCTTCCTCAACGGCCAAGCGGAGCGATTTTTCCAAATAAGCGAAGTCATCAGCAGTTGTAAATCCAATTTTTGAAATCCCAATAGAATGCGCCAGTTGGATAATGTTTTCTTTTAGTGTCATCCCCTTCATTATACACAAAAATAAAGTTTCTGGCGAGAGAGGAAAATAATAGAAAGGGCTTTCAAAAACTTTCTTTTTTTTGTATAATAGAAACATGAAATGCGAGGAGGATATTATGGGACAACCATTATTTTTACATTCAGTCATGCAGGAAAAAATTTGGGGAGGAACTCGTCTGAAAGAAGAATTTGGTTACGAAATTCCGAGCGACCATGTCGGTGAATTTTGGGCGATTTCAGCCCATCCACATGGAGTTTCTAAAGTAGCCAATGGTCCATACGAAGGAATGGGATTGGACCAGCTCTATCAAGAGCATCGGGAATTATTCGGGAATCGTAAAGAGCCTGTCTTTCCTTTATTAACAAAGATTTTGGATGCCAACGATTGGCTCAGTGTACAGGTGCACCCAGATGATACCTATGCAATGGAACATGAAGGAGAACTTGGAAAAACTGAGTGTTGGTATGTGATTGCGGCTGATGAAGGATCTGAGATTATCTATGGACACAATGCCAAGTCAAAAGAAGAACTCCGCCAGCAAATCGAAGATAAAAACTGGGATGCCTTGTTAACAAAGGTTCCTGTCAAGGCTGGAGATTTCTTCTATGTGCCAAGTGGGACCATGCACGCCATTGGTTCTGGAATTTTGATTCTTGAAACCCAACAGTCGAGTGATACCACCTACCGGGTTTATGATTTTGACCGCAAGGATGCTCAAGGAAACTTGCGGGAACTTCACTTGGAAAAATCGATTGATGTGTTAAACATCGGTGAGCCTGCCAATAGCCATCCAGATACAGTTGTCATCGATGACCTTCGAATGACCACCTTGGTTGCCAGTGATTTCTTCACTGTTTATAAGTGGGAACTGACTGGAAAAGCTGATTTTGAAAAGACTGCTGATTACAGCTTATTGAGCGTCATAGCCGGAGAAGGGAAATTGACGGTAGATGGAAAGGATTATCCTATTCAAAAAGGAAGCCACTTTATCCTACCGAGCGATGTTGAATCTTGGACTTTGGGAGGGCAAGGTTTAGAATTGATCGTGAGTCATCCATAAAAAGAAAGGGTTTGAGTTAAAAGTTGTGAAACAACTCAAGCCTTTTTTATCTGAAAACAATTATTATGTTAAGTCTTGACTCTGACCTAAGGGGAGGGATTATACTATCCTTGTAAGGAGGAAATCATGTACCATATCAAAGAAGCTGCAGAGCTGTCGGGTGTCTCTGTCAAGACCTTGCACTACTATGACAAGATAGGACTTCTCGTCCCTGTGAAATCTGAAAATGGTTATCGGACATACAGTCAAGAAGATTTAGAACGATTACAGGTGATTCTCTACTACAAGTATCTAGGATTTTCCTTAGATCAAATAGCAGAACTCTTGGCCGAAGAAAAATCTAACTTATTGCCCCATTTGACCAAACAGTTGGACTATTTGACTCAAGAAAGACAGCGTCTGGATACCTTGATTTCTACCTTGCAAAAAACTATTCAAGAACAAAAAGGAGAAAGAAAAATGACTATTGAGGAAAAATTTACTGGATTTAGCTACCAAGATACTCAAAAATACCAGCAAGAGGCGGTAGAGAAGTACGGTCAAGAAGTCATGGATCAAGCGCTTGAACGTCAAAAAGGTCGAGAAGAGGAGGCGACAGGAGCCTTTAATCAAGTTTTCCAAGTCTTGGCGAAAAACCTCCAGGCTGGTTTGCCAGTAACAGCATCGGAAAACCAAGATCAAGCCGCCAAACTTTTAGATGCGATTCGAACGTATGGATTTGAATGCTCTATAGAGGTTTTTGGCCATATCGGCAAAGGCTATGTCTATAATCCAGAATTCAAGGAAAACATCGACAAGTTTGGAGCTGGCACAGCCCAGTACACTTCGGATGTCATTTCCTTTTATGTCGAAAATCAAGCAAAATAAAAAAGTGAGAGTGGGACAGAAATCGGTAATTCGTTAGAATTCGATTTCGTCGTCCCACCTCCGCACAGTTGAGTAGGGCTGTAAAAGCTGATGAAAACAGCGTAGTAGAGCCCACTCAACCACTGCGTCTTGCTCGACAATCCAAAAATAATTGAGAGGCTAGGATTTTTGTCCCAGCCTCGTTTTTTGCTTGAATTAATTTGAAAAGAAGCGGACCGATCTAAGAGAGGTTGGATAAATGAACACAATGAAAACTTTATGAATATTTCACAATTTCAGTTGACAGTCTTGAAAAAAAGGAGTAGAATAACCCCTGTTTTATGAAAAGAGGCAGGGAATTCCCGGCCTCATGAACTTTTTTCAAGGAGTTTTTTATGTTTTCAACATTGAAAAAATGGTTTATTGGCCGTCCGTTGAAATCTGGTGCAGAAGGTGAAGGCGGATTGCTAGGGAAAATGCAGGCCTTGGCTATGCTCTCTAGTGACGCGCTTTCTTCTATCGCCTACGGTCCAGAGCAAGTTATCCTGGTCTTGATGACCGTTTCAGCGGGAGCCATTTGGTGGTCTATTCCAATTGGGATTGTGGTCCTGGTTCTCCTAGCCAGTTTAACGATTTCTTATCGCCAGGTCATTCATGCCTACCCCCAAGGGGGAGGAGCCTATATGGTAACTACGGAGAACTTGTCTCCGAAAGCGGGTTTGATCGCTGGTGGTAGTCTCTTGGTTGACTACATGCTGACAGTAGCAGTATCTGTGTCTTCCGGTGCAGATGCCATTACGTCAGCGATTCCATCTCTTCATCCTTATAATCTTCACATTTCCATTTTGTTGGTCTTGATCTTGATGTTGATGAACCTTCGGGGACTGCGCGAATCGGCCACATCATTGATGATTCCGGTTTACCTTTTCATTGTCAGTACTATTGCCTTGATCGGCTATGGTGTGATCCAAATCTTGACGGGTCACTTAGCCTATAACGCAACTGCTCATGTGGGTCAAACTATTTCAGGGGTTAGTGTCATTCTCTTGTTGCGGGCCTTTACGAGTGGATCGGCTTCACTAACAGGGGTTGAAGCCATCTCCAATTCGGTTCCTTTCTTTAAGAAACCAGAAGCAAAGAATGCAGCCTCTACCTTGACCATTATGGCTTTGATTTTGGGGATCATGTTTGCAGGGATTACCTTCCTCAATTACTGGGTGGGTGTCGTTCCGACAAAAGGGGTAACGACTCTAGCCCAAATGGCCCAAGCTATCTTAGGGAATTCCCCAGTCGGACAAGCCTTCTTTTATGTCTTCCAATTATCAACAGCCTTGATCTTGGCAGTTGCGGCTAATACTGGCTTCTCCGCCTTTCCAATGTTGGCCTTTAACATGGCTAAAAATAAATACATGCCCCACATGTATATGGAAAAAGGGGATCGTCTGGGCTATTCTAATGGGATTTTGACCTTGGCGATTGGTGCGATCGTCTTGCTCTTGATTTTTGATGGACAAACAGAAAGCTTGATTCCGCTTTATACCATTGGGGTCTTCATTCCTTTTGCACTTTCTCAAACAGGGATGGTGATCCACTGGAAACGCCAATATCAAAAAGGATTTCTTAAGTATTCGCTTGCCAATATCCTGGGGGCAGCCATCTGTTATGGGATTGTCTTGATCCTCTTATTATTCCGTTTGCGTGAGATCTGGCCCTTCTTCCCTATCATTGGTCTCTTGCTTTGGATGTTCTTGAGCATCCGTAATCACTATGATAAAGTTGCGGCCCAATTGCGCTTGGGAGGTCAGATCGAAAAGACAAGTTATGCGGGCAATACCGTGATTGTCCTTGTTGGGAATGTCACTCAGGTAAGTGTGGGAGCTATGAGTTATGCAAACAGCCTAGGAAACGATGTTGTAGCCATGCACGTCTCAACGGAAGAAACCAAGGCCAAAGATGCTGAGGTAGCAGAAGAATTTAAGCATTATTTCCCTCATATTCGCTTTGAAAATGTCATGACGAGTTACCGGGATATTATCCAGCCAACGGTTGAATTTGTTGCGAAAGTAGCTGAGGAAGCTAAGAAAAAGGGGAATACTGTTACAGTCTTAGTCCCTCAATTTATTCCTAAAAAACATTGGCAAAATGTTCTCCACAACCAGATGAGTTTGAAATTGAAGTACGCTCTTCGTTGGCATGAAGAAGTGGTTGTAGCAAGCTATTCTTACCATTTGTCTGAATAAACATCGAACAAAGAAAAGATGTCTGCTTTAGCAGGCATTTTTTTGAATCCTTCAACACGAAAAAAATTATTAAAATGTCCTGTAGGATACAGCATTGATCTTGAAAAAATATTAAAAAAATGCTAGAATAAAAAGAACGTTTTAAATTTTAAAAGATTCAAAGTAAGGAAAAAAATGGCAAATTTATTAAAAACAATTATTGAAAATGATCGAGGCGAAATCAAACGCCTGGAAAAAATGGCTGATAAGGTATTTTCTTATGAAAACCAAATGGCAGCTTTGTCAGATGACGAATTAAAAGCTAAAACAGTTGAGTTTAAACAACGCTACCAAGACGGTGAGTCTTTAGATGATCTCTTGTATGAGGCTTTTGCGGTTGTTCGTGAAGGGGCAAAACGGGTACTCGGTTTGTTCCCATACAAGGTACAGGTTATGGGGGGGATCGTTCTTCACCATGGTGACGTTCCAGAGATGCGTACAGGGGAAGGAAAAACTCTGACAGCTACCATGCCTGTATACTTGAATGCATTGTCTGGTAAAGGCGTGCACGTTGTTACCGTCAATGAATACTTGACAGAGCGGGATGCAACAGAGATGGGAGAACTTTACTCATGGCTTGGCCTTTCAGTAGGGATCAACCTTGCAGCGAAATCTCCAGCTGAGAAAAAAGAAGCTTATCTCTGTGATATCACTTACTCAACCAACTCAGAGATCGGATTTGACTATTTGCGTGACAACATGGTTGTGCGTGCAGAAAACATGGTTCAACGTCCATTGAACTACGCCTTGGTCGATGAGGTAGACTCAATCTTGATTGACGAAGCGCGTACTCCATTGATCGTTTCTGGTCAGACAGCTTCTGATACGAGTCAGCTCTATCACATGGCTGATGCTTATGTGAAAACCTTGACAGAGGATGATTACATTATCGATGTTCCCTCTAAAACCATTGGTTTGTCTGATTCTGGTATTGACAAGGCAGAAAGCTACTTTAATCTTGAAAACTTGTACGATATTGAAAACGTAGCTTTGACTCACTTTATCGACAATGCCCTTCGTGCAAACTACATCATGATTTTGGATATCGACTATGTGGTTAGCGAAGATCAAGAAATCTTGATCGTCGACCAATTTACTGGACGGACCATGGAAGGACGTCGTTATTCTGATGGTCTTCACCAAGCGATCGAAGCCAAAGAAGGTGTTCCAGTCCAAGAAGAAACTAAAACATCTGCATCGATTACTTACCAAAACCTCTTCCGTATGTACAAGAAGTTGTCAGGGATGACAGGGACAGGGAAAACCGAAGAAGAAGAATTCCGTGAAATTTATAACATTCGCGTGATTCCAATTCCAACCAACCGTCCGATTGCCCGTATTGATCATCCAGACCTTCTCTACCCAAGCTTGAAATCAAAATTCAAGGCTGTTGTGGAAGATGTGAAGTCTCGTCATGAAAAAGGTCAACCAGTCCTCGTGGGTACTGTTGCCGTTGAAACCAGTGATTACCTTTCTCAATTGTTGGTTCAAGCAGGTGTTCCTCACGAAGTTTTGAATGCGAAAAACCACTACAAAGAAGCGCAAATTATCATGAACGCTGGTCAACGTGGCGCTGTTACCATTGCGACCAACATGGCCGGACGTGGTACGGATATCAAACTTGGTGAAGGTGTCCGCGAACTCGGTGGACTGTGTGTCATCGGGACAGAACGTCACGAAAGCCGTCGGATCGATAACCAGCTTCGTGGACGTTCAGGACGTCAAGGAGATCCAGGTGAATCTCAATTCTACTTGTCTCTTGAAGATGAATTGATGCGCCGTTTCGGTTCTGAACGGATCAAAGCAGTGCTTGATCGCTTCAAGTTGAGTGAAGAAGAATCGGTTATCCGTTCAAACATGTTCACCCGTCAGGTAGAGGGTGCACAAAAACGGGTTGAAGGAAACAACTACGATACTCGTAAACAAGTCCTTCAATACGATGACGTGATGCGGGAACAACGGGAAATTATCTACGCTGAACGCTATGATGTCATCACAGCTAACCGTGACTTGGCGCCTGAAATCAAGGCCATGATCAAACGGACCATCAAACGGATTGTTGAAGGAGCCAGCCACTCAAGCAAGGAAGAACGTATCGAAGCGATTTTGAACTTTGCCAAATACAATTTGGTTCCGGAAGATACGATTTCTGCAAGCGATATTGAAGGAAAATCTGACAAGGAAGTCATCGATTACTTGTATGCACGTGCAGAAGAAATCTATGCTAGCCAAGTAGCGAAATTGCGTGACGAAGAGTCTGTGCAAGAATTCCAAAAAGTCTTGATCCTTCGCGTGGTGGACAGCAAGTGGACGGACCATATCGATGCTTTGGATCAATTGCGAAATGCGGTTGGACTCCGTGGGTATGCGCAAAACAACCCAGTGGTAGAATACCAATCAGAAAGTTTCCGTATGTTTAACGATATGATCGGATCGATTGAATTTGATGTGACTCGTCTCATGATGAAAGCCCAAATTCACGAACAAGAACGTCCACGTACGGAACACAGTATTTCAACAACTGCGACTCGCAACATTGCAGCGCAACGACAAGATATTCCAGCAGATATTGACTTGTCACAAGTGAAACGCAACGATTTATGCCCTTGTGGTTCAGGTAAGAAATTTAAAAACTGTCACGGACGTAAATTTTAAGAGCTCCTCTGAAATAGAAAGAGGATGGGTCTAGGTAGCATAAGGAGGCCGTATGGTATTCATTACGAAGAGCAATAAGATTGATGAGCAAGAGATCACTTCGCTTTACCGCTTGGAAGGTCCAGCCTTGGAGCGCAAAGAAGCGCGTGATCGAGAATTGGAAGCGATTATCAAAGGAAAAGACCAACGGATCCTTCTTGTGATCGGGCCTTGCTCTTCTGATAATGAAGAAGCTGTGATGGAGTATGCCCGTCGTTTGGCAGACTTGCAAGAGCAAGTCAAAGATCAGATTTTCATTGTGATACGGGTCTATACGGCTAAGCCTCGGACCAATGGGGATGGCTATAAAGGCTTGATGCACCAACCAGATACGCATGCAGCACCAAGCTTTGTGGATGGTTTGAAAGCGGTTCGACATCTCCACTACCGTGTGATTACAGAAACTGGTTTGACAACTGCGGATGAGTTGCTTTATCCAGCAAGTCTTCCGTATGTTGAGGATTTGATTTCTTATCATGCCATTGGAGCGCGTTCAGTTGAAGACCAGGAGCACCGCTTTGTATCTAGTGGGATCTCTGCTCCGACAGGCATGAAGAATCCAACTTCTGGAAATCTTTCTGTCATGTTCAATGCGATTTATGCAGCCCAACATCCCCAAAACTTTTTGTTCAATGCCCAAGCAGTGGAAACATCAGGAAATCCTTTAGCTCATGCTATCCTTCGTGGAGGCTTGGATGCAAGTGGTAAGAATATTCCAAACTACCATTATGAAGATTTGCTAGCGGCAGCAAAACGCTATAGCGAAATGGGCTTACAACATCCCTTCATCCTGGTGGATACCAACCATGACAATTCTGGCAAACAATTCGAAGAGCAAGTACGCATCGTGAGAGAAACTATGATGAACCGTGCTTGGAACAAGGATTTGGCAACTTTAGTTCGTGGTTTCATGATTGAATCCTATCTAGAAGATGGCCGTCAAAATGAACCAGTGGTTTATGGTCAATCCATCACAGACCCTTGCCTGGGTTGGGAAAAAACACAGGCCTTGGTCAAAGAAATTGCAACGATGAATAAGTAAAAGGCAGGGGCGGAAGGAGTGATTCTTTAGCCCCTTCTCTTTTGTCAGTCAAACGATACTGAAACGATAAATAAGGATAAAACAAGATGATCAAAGGACATGGCATCGATATCGAATCGATCGCTGCGATTGAAAAAGCCTATCAGAAGAATACTCGATTCGCTGAAAAAGTATTAACTGAGGCTGAGCGAGAGCGCTTTGAGGAATTGTCTGGAAAACGGAAAATGGAATATTTAACGGGCCGATGGTCCGTCAAAGAAGCCTTTTCAAAGGCAATGGGAACAGGGATTGGACCAGTTGGTTTTCAAGAGTTAGAAATTTTAAATGATGCCCACGGAGCTCCCTATTTTTCCAAGTCTCCTTTTTCTGGGAAGGTATGGGTTTCGATCAGTCACAAGGGAGACCTAGTGTCGACCAGTGTCATTTTGGAGGAAGAAAATGAAAGCAAGTAAACATAGACCAACTGTTGCAAAAGTCGATTTGGATGCCATTGCCTTTAATGTGCAACAAGTCAGTGAGCATATTCCGACCAAAGCTTTGAAATATGCAGTCGTCAAGGCCAACGCCTATGGTCATGGGGTCGTTGCGGTGACCAAAAAATTGGCACCTCAGGTAGATGGTTTTTGTGTTTCCAATATGGATGAAGCCATAGAAATCCGTGAAGAAGGCTTGCAACACCCTATTTTAATTTTGGGAGTTGTGCCAAGTGAAACAGTGAATCTAGCTAAAAAGCATGATATCCGCTTAACGGTGGCTAGTCTTGCTTGGTTGGATCAATTGCTTGGAGAAGAAGCTGATCTTTCAGGATTGAAGGTCCATATCAAGGTGGATTCAGGAATGGGGCGGATAGGATTCCGAAGGATCGAAGAGATCAAAGAGGCTGAACGCCTCCTCTTGGCAGCTGGAGCTGAAATTGAAGGAATCTTTACTCATTTTGCGACAGCAGATGAAGCAGATGATCGAAAATTCCAAGCGCAATACCAATTTTTCAAAGAAGTATTGGCTGCTCTTGAAACCCTTCCTCTCATTGTCCATGCGAGTAATTCTGCCACCTCTTTGTGGCATGCGGATACGATTTTCACGGCTGTTCGCTTGGGAGATGTCATGTATGGCTTGAATCCCAGTGGTTCTGTGCTAGCCTTGCCTTATGAAATCAAGCCAGCCTTGAGTTTGGTGAGTGAGTTAGTTCATGTGAAACAGTTAGAAGCTGGTCAAGATATTGGCTATGGCGCAACCTATACGACGGAAGAACCCCAATGGATTGGGACGATTCCTATTGGCTATGCGGATGGCTGGATCCGAGAGATGCAAAATTTCCATGTGCTGATTAAGGGGGATTATTGTCCCATTGTTGGTCGCGTTTCGATGGACCAGGTAACGGTTCGCCTTACCGAAGAATTGCCTCTGGGGACCAAGGTTACCCTGATTGGACGAGAGGACGAGAAAGAAATCACGGCAACAGAGGTTGCGGATTACCGTGGTAGCATTAATTATGAAGTGGTCTGTCTTTTGAGTGATCGAATTCCTCGTGACTATACAGGTGAAGAATAAGAAGAAGCAGGTGGGATTTTCCCGGATGGACCTGCTTTTTTATAAAAGAAAGGAGGAGAAATGAATCTACACCAACCCTTATCCGTACTGCCTGGAGTCGGTCCAAAATCGGCGGAAAAATTTAAAAAGTTAGGAATTGAAACCTTAGAAGATCTGCTCTTGTATTTCCCCTTTCGTTATGAAGACTTCAAAACGCGCAATGTTTTAGAGTTAGAAGATGGGGAAAAAGCCGTCATCTCTGGGGTGGTAGCAACACCAGCCAATGTTCAATATTATGGCTACAAACGAAACCGCTTGCGTTTTTCGATCAAACAGGGAGACCAAGTGATTGCGGTTAATTTTTTTAACCAACCCTATCTAGCAGATAAAATCGAGGTCCAGCAGACAGTGGCGATTTTTGGGAAATGGGACAAGGCCAAGGGGAGTTTGACAGGAATGAAGCTCCTGGCTCAAGTGGAAGATGATTTGCAGCCAGTCTATCGAGTGACGCAAGGAGTCAGCCAAAACAGCCTGGTGAAATTGATCAAAATAGCATTCGACCAGGGTTTGGAGCAGCTTTTAGAAGAGAATGTACCCCAAATCTTACGAGAGCGTTATCAACTCATGTCTCGTTCCCAAGCAGTACAAGCTATGCATTTTCCTAAGGATCTGGCAGAGTACAAGCAAGCTCTTCGCCGGGTAAAATTTGAAGAGCTCCTCTTTTTCCAGCTGCAACTCCAAGTGCTAAAAGAAGAAAATCACGATGCCAGCCAAGGGATTTCCTTGGCCTGGAATCCAGAAAAATTAGCAGAACGAAAAAAACAGCTTCCCTTTGAGCTAACGCAAGCTCAAGAAAACAGCTTGAATGAAATCTTGACAGATATGGCTTCTTCTTATCATATGAACCGCCTCTTGCAAGGGGATGTGGGAAGCGGGAAGACAGTCGTGGCCGGTCTTGCCATGTATGCAGCCTTAAGCGCTGGGAAGCAAGCAGCCTTGATGGTTCCAACGGAGATTTTGGCAGAGCAACACAAGGAAAGCTTGCAAAATCTTTTTCCTGACTTGCCAATTGCCCTTTTAACAGGAGGATTAAAGGCGGCTGAGAAACGAGAAGTCATAGAAGAGATCGCCTCAGGAACAGCTCAACTGATTGTGGGGACACATGCCTTGATTCAAGAGGGAGTTCACTACCAAGATCTAGGCTTGGTCATTATTGATGAACAGCACCGTTTTGGGGTTTCCCAGCGCCGTATCCTTCGAGAAAAAGGACAAAATCCAGACGTCCTGATGATGACGGCTACCCCTATTCCCCGGACCTTGGCTATTACAGCCTTTGGAGATATGGATGTGTCCATCATTGACCAGATGCCTGCTGGACGAAAGGAAATCATCACACGTTGGGTCAAGCATGAGCAGTTAGAAGTGGTCCTCGACTGGTTAGTCAAAGAACTTGGCAAAGGTTCTCAAGCTTATTTTATTTCTCCATTGATTGAAGAGTCAGAGGCGCTAGATTTGAAAAACGCCCTTGCCCTCCAAGAAGAGCTAGAGGCCTTCTTTGGTCAGCGAGCACGCGTTTCTCTTCTTCACGGGAAGATGAAAAGTGAAGAAAAAGATGCTATCATGCAGTCCTTTAAAGAGCACCACATTGATGTTTTGGTGTCTACGACCGTTATTGAAGTAGGAGTCAACGTACCCAATGCAACCGTTATGGTCATTATGGATGCAGATCGGTTTGGTCTTAGCCAGCTTCACCAGCTTCGAGGTCGGGTTGGTCGGGGAAACAAGCAATCCTATGCTATTCTAGTAGCCAATCCTAAGACAGATAGTGGCAAGCAGCGCATGAAAATCATGACAGAGACAACCAATGGGTTTGTGCTGGCGGAAGAAGATTTGAAAATGCGAGGTTCAGGTGAAATCTTTGGAACCCGTCAATCTGGGATTCCAGAATTTCAAGTGGCGGATTTGGTAGAAGATTATCCCATTCTGGAAGAAGCGCGGAAAGTCGCCAGCAAGATTGTAGCAACGCCAGATTGGCGCGAACACCCCGATTGGCATTTGCTCTCGCTTTACTTAGAAAAGAAAGAACATTTAGACTAACATATAAAAAGGGAGTAGAGTGGAAATTCTTTGGATTCCACTCTACTCCCTTTAAGATTGCATTTTACGGGCTTTGTATCTTATTAACTGAACACGGGCTGCGGATTGTGTCAAAAAGATGAATCCTCCTAGAATCTTTTGGATTCTTCGTCGTATTCCCTATTTTGACTGTATCCGCTATGCCCTTTGTATCTTATTTTACCCTTCGATATAGTCTTTGAGTTCTTGTCCTTTTAGGCCGGCATTGAGGGCGATGAGGAGTTTGATGCGTGCTTTGGGGGCATTTAATTCTTTGATGAAAAAGACACCTGCTTGATGGAGTTGGACGCCTCCTCCTTCATATGCGTAGACGGGTTCAGCGATTCCATTGAAGCAACGGGATACTAAAGCGATTGGAAGGCCTGCATCCATGAATTCTTGGAGTTTATGTGCCGTTTCTTTAGGGATGTTTCCTGCTCCAAAGGCTTCGATAATGAGGCCATCGAGCTTTGAAAGATCCAGCATGTCTAGCAGATCGGTTTTCATCCCTGCGTAGGTAGCAATGATCGGAACGAAACCATCGATGGTTTCGAGATCAAAGCGCACCCTTGGCTCGGCTGTTTTAAAGAAGAGGATTTCCTTTTTCATGACCAACCCCAGTGGGCCGTGGGTTGGTGTCTGAAAGGTGCTGACATTTGTGGTATGGGTTTTGGTGACGTACTTAGCCGCATGAATTTCATCGTTCATGACGACTAAGACACCTTTATCGCGTGCTTTCGGATCGGCAGCTACTCGAAGGGCTGTCAGAAAATTGTAGACACCATCGCTTCCGAGCTCGTTGGAGCTTCGCATAGCTCCTGTAATGACCACAGCGATCTCGAGTAACTTCATGGTATCCAAGAAATAAGCCGTTTCTTCCAGCGTATCTGTCCCGTGGGTAATAACGATGCCATCATAGTTGTGAGCTTCCTCTTTGATTTTTTGATATAGGGCTAACATGTGACGGGGGGTCATTTGAGGGCTGGGAAGGTTGAAGAAGTCCTCCGAGGTGACTGCAATTCCTTCAATTGGTGAAGTAACTTGGGTCATGGGATTGACTTCATTGGTAATCACTGCCCCAGAGTCATCTGCTGCCATCGAAATGGTCCCTCCGGTATGTAGTGCTAAAATTTTCTTAAACATGTGAAGCTCCTTGGAATATGTGATATAATTTATTTTATCATAAAAAGAAAGAAACAGTAGACATGGAAATAAAAGCAGTCTTTTTTGATATCGATGGAACCTTGGTTAATGATAGTCGAGCGGTCCTAAAATCAACAGAAAAAGCCATTCAGTCTTTAAAGGAAGAAGGGATCTATGTAGGCCTTGCGACAGGGCGGGGACCGGCCTTTGTCAAACCGTTTATGGAACGCTATGGTTTTGATTTTGCAGTGACCTATAATGGTCAGTATATTTTGACCAAGGACCGCGTGCTGTATACTAGCCCAATCGATAAAAAGAGTCTGCACCAACTAATTGACTATGCTCGAGAACACCGTAAGGAAATTGCTCTCGGTACCAAGGATGGGGTATTTGGTTCTCGGATCATGAGTTTTGGGATGAGTCCTATTTCAACCTGGTCTAGTCGTTTTGTGCCCCGCAAAATGGCCCGTACAGTCAGTCGAGGATTTAACAAAGTGGTTAGCAAGGTCATCCCACAAGATCAGGATACCCTCTATGCACTAGCGCAAGAACCAATCTACCAAGTGTTGATCTTATCGAGTCCAGAAGAGACTGCAAAAATTGAAAAAGAGTTTCCACATCTGAAATTCACGCGGTCTAGCCCATTTGCAGCAGATGTCCTCAACCCAGGGATTTCCAAGTTAGAAGGGATCCGCATCGTTGGTCAGGGATTTGGCTTTGACATCGATGAAGTGATGGCTTTTGGAGATTCTGATAATGACTTAGAGATGCTTTCAGGTGTTGGCTTGTCTATTGCGATGGGAAATGGGACGACAAGTGTTAAGGCGATTGCCAAGCATACCACGACCAGCAATGACAAGGATGGCATTCAAAAGGCCCTACAGCACTTTGGTATTCTCTCAGAGAAAGAACTCTTTCTTTCTAAGGATGATCACTTCAATAAGGTCAAAACCTTCCATGGAGTGATGGATGGGAAAACCCAGGAGAAACCAGTTGTCTGGCAACCCCAAGATGCCCTCTATCGGACCATGTTCAAGCAAGAGGAATTAGTGGAATTTGTCCGAGCAGCTAGCTCAAGTGAGGAAGAATTCGATCGCTCGGTAGCAGCCCTTCACGAAGCTTTGGATAAGGCTGCAGATAAGGTTCGTAGCAAGCATCCAGCTGAAATTTCCATGGTGGGGCAGGTTGATGCCTTAATCGATACCTTATATCTGACTTATGGTAGCTTTGTTCTAATGGGAGTTGATCCTGAAGAGGTCTTTGAGATTGTTCATCGGGCCAATATGGGCAAGATTTTCCCAGATGGAAAGGCGCACTTTGATCCAGTAAGCCACAAAATTCTGAAGCCAGATGATTGGGAAGAAAAATACGCCCCGGAACCAGCCATCAAAAAAGAACTCGATCGCCAGCTCAAGGCCTACGAAAAACATGCAAAACAAAAAGAAGCAAAAAAAGACAACTAAAAAAGTTTGGAACTTTTGTTCCAAACTTTTTCTTTCTTACATGGTTTTATCCTTATCACGTACCACTAGTAAGTCTACTTTAGCGTGGCGAAGGATATATTCTGAGGAGGATCCGACCATTAACCGTTCGAAGGCATTGAGTCCGGTAGCTCCGACCATAATAAGGTCAACCCCTTCTTTACTTGGGATATCATTAGCCAAGAGGACCTTTGGATTTCCCATTTCTACAACAGTCGCAACATTTTGAACGCCGACTTTTTCAGCACGTTCCTGGTAGCCTTTGAGCAATTCATTGGCTTCTTCTTGCAATTCTTCGTAGACCTCAGCATCAAAAGTTGAGACGCTTTGAAGGGCACGGGTATCGATGACGTGGACAATGGTCAATTTAGAGCCGTTGCGAAGAGAAACATTAACCCCTTTTTCAAAGGCTAATTCTGCTTCATGGGAACCGTCGACAGCGACCATAATGTTTTCGTATTTTTGAGACATAATCCTACCTCCTTATAGCTTGAAAACATGGATAGAATAGAAAGGAATCCTATTCCTTATACACTTATATTTTATCCCTTTTAGGGCAGAATGTAAAGGTAAAGTCTCGTTTTTCTGCTATATTTTTGCTGAATTTTTAAAGTCCTCGGTTTGTACTCTATTTGAACTAGTGGTATAATAGAGATAATTTCGTGAATCGAGGCAGAATATGAAGGAATATAATAAATCAAGCAAACTCGAACATGTCGCTTACGATATTCGTGGTCCAGTCTTGGAAGAAGCCATGCGCATGCGAGCAAATGGAGAAAAAATTCTTCGTTTGAATACAGGGAACCCTGCTGAATTTGGCTTTACAGCTCCAGATGAAGTCATCCATGATTTGATCATGAATGCGCGTGATAGTGAAGGCTATTCGGATTCAAAAGGAATCTTTTCAGCCCGCAAGGCCATTATGCAGTATTGCCAGTTGAAAAGAATTCCAAATGTGGATATTGATGATATTTATCTTGGGAATGGAGTAAGTGAGCTGATCGTCATGTCGATGCAAGGACTGCTCGACAATGGGGATGAGGTCTTAGTTCCCATGCCGGACTATCCTCTTTGGACAGCAGCTGTCAGCCTAGCTGGTGGGAATGCGGTTCACTATCTTTGTGATGAAGAAGCAAACTGGTACCCAGATATCGAGGATATCAAGTCGAAAATCACCTCAAACACTAAAGCTATCGTTGTTATCAACCCGAATAACCCAACAGGTGCCCTCTATCCAGATGAGATCCTGCTTGAGATTGTGGAGATCGCTCGCCAAAATAACTTGATTATCTTCGCAGATGAAATTTACGATCGCTTGGTCATGGATGGTGAAAAACACACGGCTATTGCAAGCTTAGCACCTGATCTCTTCTGTGTAAGTATGAATGGCTTGTCAAAATCTCACCGGATTGCCGGTTTCCGTGTTGGTTGGATGGTTCTGTCTGGTCCGAAGCATCATGTGAAGGGCTATATTGAAGGCTTGAACATGTTGTCCAATATGCGTCTTTGTTCAAATGTTTTGTCTCAACATGTTGTGCAAACCTCTCTTGGAGGCTACCAATCAGTGGATGAACTCTTGCTTCCAGGTGGTCGAATCTACGAACAACGCAATTTTATCTACAAAGCCATCAATGATATTCCAGGCCTCTCAGCTGTTAAGCCAAAGGCTGGTCTCTATATCTTCCCTAAGATTGATCGGGACATGTACCGCGTGGATGATGATGAACAATTTGTTTTAGAGTTCTTGAAGCAAGAAAAAATTCTCTTGGTTCATGGCCGCGGCTTTAACTGGAAAGATCCAGATCACTTCCGGATCGTTTACCTTCCACGTGTCGATGAGTTGGCTCAAATTCAAGAAAAAATGACTCGTTTCTTGAAACAATACAAACGCTAATTAGATAAAGGATTGAAGAGAAAAGTCTTCAATCTTTTTTTGATTCATTCTATAAAATCCATGTCATCGAATCGATATTTTTCTGAATTGCGCATAATTGTAGAAAAAATAAATAATTTTCAGATAATTCGATTGAAATTCCCACACTTATATGATATACTTGAGCTGACTATATGCGAGGTTTATTATGGCAAATTTATTAGAAAAGACACGAAAAATTACATCTATCTTGAAACGGACAGATGAACAGTTGCAGGCTGAGATGCCTTACAATGATATTGCTCAGCAATTGGCGGATATTATTCACTGTAATGCCTGTATCATTAATAGCAAAGGAACCCTCCTTGGTTATTTCATGCGTTACAAGACCAACAATGACCGGGTAGAAGCTTTCTTTCAAAATAAAAAATTACCAGAAGATTATGCTAAAGCAGCAAGCTTAGTTTATGATACGGAAGCAAACCTTCCCATCGAGCATGATTTGACGGTCTTTCCAATTGAGACCAAGTCTGTATTTCCTGATGGATTGACGACCATTGCGCCCATTCATGTTTCTGGGATTCGTTTGGGGTCTTTGATCATTTGGCGGAATGATAAAGAGTTTGATGATGATGATTTGATCTTGGTTGAGATTGCGAGTACCGTGGTAGGGATTCAAATGTTGAACTACCAACGCGAGGAAGACGAGAAGAATATTCGTCGTCGGACAGCGGTGAATATGGCTGTCAATACCTTGTCTTACTCTGAGTTGCGGGCTGTTTCTGCCATCCTTAGTGAATTGAAAGGAAATGAGGGGCAGTTGACTGCTTCTATCATCGCGGATCGGATTGGCATTACCCGCTCTGTGATTGTCAATGCACTTCGGAAATTGGAGTCAGCTGGTATTATTGAAAGCCGTTCACTTGGAATGAAGGGAACCTATCTCAAAGTGTTGATTCCAGATATCTTTGAGGAAATTAAGAAAAGAGATTACTAATGACTAAAGCTTTGATTTCAATTGACTATACTGTCGATTTCGTAGCAGATGATGGTAAGCTTACGGCAGGTGCTCCTGCACAAGCCATTTCTGAGACTATTGCTCAGGTGACCCAATTGGCCTTTGACCAAGGAGCCTATATCTTTTTTGCCATTGATGCGCATGATGTAGAGGATCCATTTCATCCTGAAAGCAAGCTCTTCCCACCTCATAATATCATTGGGACCAGCGGACGTGATTTGTACGGCCCTTTGGCAGATTTTTATCGGGAGCACAAAGCGGATCCACGAGTTTTTTGGATGGATAAACGTCATTATTCTGCTTTTTCAGGAACGGACCTAGATATCCGCCTGAGGGAACGTCATGTAGATACCGTTATTTTGACAGGTGTCTTGACCGATATCTGCGTCCTCCATACTGCGGTTGATGCATATAATCTCGGCTATCAGATCGAAGTCGTGGAACCTGCAGTGGCGTCACTTACTCCTGAAAATCATCAGTTTGCCTTGAATCATTTCAAGCATGTCTTAGGGGCAAGCTTGGTCGACGATGCACTTGCTGTATTAGACACAAAATAAGAAAACAATGTAAAAGAGGTCGTAGACATTTGTCTGGACCTCTTTTTAGGGCTTAGAGATTGTCTTCCTCTCTCGAAAATGGTATTCTAATGGAAGAATATAAGGGGGAGTTATGAATAAAAAAGCTGTCGTCTTTTCAGCCGATCTATCTTATATGGAAAAATTGGAAACCGCTATGAAGTCATTGTGCGCCCATCAGGACCGGTTGAAAATTTATGTTTTAAATGAAGATCTACCAACAGAGTGGTTTGCTATCATGAATCAGCGCTTGCGCCAGTTGGATTCAGAAGTGATCAATTGTCGGATGTCTCCCGAGCAATTCCAGTCCTTCTCGCTTCCAAGTAACCATATTCACTATGCAACCTATTTCCGTTACGCTATTCCAGAGATTGTGGAGGAAAAGCGGATCCTCTATTTGGATTGTGACATGATCTTTACACAGGATTTATCGCCTTTATTTGAGGTTGATCTAAAAGGTTATGGACTGGGGGCAGTGGTAGATAAGCCAACGACGATAGATGGATTTAATGCTGGACTTTTGGTGATTGATAAGACTTGGTGGCAAGAGCACCAAGTGACAGAGGCACTTTTTGACCTTACTCGTGAACACCATCAACATGTTTATGGAGATCAAGGAATTTTGAATCTGTATTTCAAAGATGCGTGGTTTCCATTACCTTGGACCTATAATTTACAAGTAGGATCTGATAAGGATCAGTACCTCTATGGGGACTTGGATTGGTATGAAGCCTTTCAAGGGATTCCTGCGGTCATTCATTACACTTCTCATAATAAACCATGGACCTCCAAACGCTTCAATCGTTTTCGGGAACAATGGTGGTTTTACTATGCCCTCTCTTGGGAGGAAATTTTGCTTCGAAAACCGATTTTGAAGCAAACCTATCAAGAGTTAGTGGGAGAATTTCCTTATCATGCTGCCATTTATACCCATACAGCAGATATCTACGAGTTGGAGACTTTGTTAAAAGAATTGCCAGACGTAGCGATTCATGTCCTTGCCCATAGCCATTTTGGTTTTAACTTGGTGCAATTGGAACGCTATCCCAACCTCTTTCTTTATCCCTCTTTTGATCCCTTGACCAGTCGAAAGGTCCTAGAAAAATTGGATTTTTACCTGGATATCAATCCTTATGATGAGGTAGATCAAATTACGCAAACGCTCAGTCAACAAGGCCTTCCCATATTTTCTTTTGAAGGAACGAATCATGTGGAAAATGGTGAGAACCAAGTGTTTGCGGATGACCAGGTGCAGGAGATGGTGGCAGCGATTCGCGATTATTTAAAGAGAAATGAGAAGAAGCATGGAAACAAATGAAGTAGTGAGTATCATCATTCCCATCTATAATGTAGAAGCTTATTTGAGACAATGTTTGGAAACGGTTATCCATCAGACCTACCCTCATTTGGAAATTATCCTGGTCAATGATGGTTCACCAGACCAGTCAGAAGAGATCTGTAAAGAATTTTTTAGGCAGGATGCGCGCATCCGCTACGTTCGCCAAGAAAATGGGGGTTTATCTGCTGCTCGAAATACAGGGATTGAGCTAGCAACTGGTGATTACATCACCTTTATTGATCCAGATGACTGGGTGACGGAGGACTATGTAGAAGTGCTCTATCGTCAACTTCAAAAGTATGGTGCGGATGTTTCAGTAGCCAACTATAACCTCTATGATGACAGTAGTAGAAAATACTTGATTAAGGTAACGGACGACGATTATTCAGAGACTCTTTATGAGGGGCGCGAGATCATGGACCACGATGCTATCCAGGAGACCAGAGATATGGCCTGGGCTTGTGCCATGATGAAGCTCTATAAGCGTAGCTTATTTGAAGGGCTTCGTTTTCCGGTTGGAAAAAATGTCGAGGATAACTTCCTGATGTATAAGCTCTTCTTAAAAGCCCATCGGGTAGTTCATACGGAAAAATGTATTTATTGGTATCGCGTGGGCCGTGCAGATACTCTGTCCCAGGTTTGGACAGAAAAGCGAGTCGTCGATGAGATGGAAGCTAAGCAAGAAAAATTGGCTCTACTGGGGATGTTGGGCTATGATTTGACCTGGCATCGCTATATCTACAAAACGCGCTTGAAACGGGCCCTTGAAAAATTAGAGGAAGCAGGCTTGCAAGGGTCAGAAACCTATGAGCGTGTGGTGATCAACCTCGGTTTCATTGAAAACCTAGGCTAACTAATTATTGACGAGAAAGGATCAGCATGTTCATTATTGCACCAGAGCAGACCAAAGAGCTGGATCGTTTGCAAAGATTATTGGACAAACTTGGCCAGACCTATCGAGTATTTGTGACCAATCTGGAAACTGATTTAGCTGAACAGACAGATAGTCTTGCGACCTTTTTTACCCAAAAAGACCCAACATCAAAAGTTGGGAAACCATTATTTTTCAATGATTTAGCAGTCCCAGAATTATGGGAATGTTGGACCCTGGGGATCACAACCTATCTTTTTGATGGTGAGGAACGGCGCGCCAACGTGGTTTTGCGAGAGGATATTTTGTCACGAACGGTTGAAAGAGTGGAGTGGTTTGGTCAGGGAGAAGAGGTCGTATCCATTGATGTATACAACCGCTATGGCTGGAGAAGCAAACGGAGTCTCCTAACGGAAGCTGGTCAACCATATTTAGATATTTATTTGAACCGTCAGCAAGAAGAAGTCCTGCTTCACTTTGTCTCACAAGGAATCTTTTTGCATCAACCTTCTAAAGGACTTGATCACCTGTATGCTAATAAGGAAGAGCTACAAAGAGTTGTTCTGAAACAACTCTTGCCCGAAAATGAAGCTATTCTTTTGTTGGATAAGACATTGCTAGATGTTGTGAAAGAGATACCTAAAGAAAGACTAGCCTACTGTGCACGAGAAACTCATGATCTAGATGAGATCAAAGAGCATGTTGACCAGATTTTATTGTTAGAAGATGGTCTATTGAGTGAGAGAAAAGACGGGATCACAGTCTTGTCAGGGCTAGTAGATGTGGAGCAGGAAAGTTTTCAACCAGAAGCTCTAGTCATGACGGCTTCTCAAGAGGTCGAAGGCTTATCTAGCTTGGTCCATCAATTCCCACAAGTGACCTTTCACGTTGCTGCTTTGACGGCCATGGGTCCGAAATTAACAGATTTAGCGAGTTGCTTCAATGTGCGCCTCTATCCAGGGATTTCACTGGGAAAATATGAGGAGTTGTTATCCAGTTGCTCTATTTATCTGGATTGCAACCAGGGAGGAGAAGTGTGGAGCAGTAGTCTTCAGGCTCTTGAAAATGAGCAAGTCTTGTTTGGTTTGAAGAGTACGGTTCATGATGAAGCCTATAAAGAATTGAGCACGATCACAGATACAGTCGAAGAAATGAAACAGCAACTAGAAATATTGCTCCAGCATCCAGAGGCTTTCAAAGAAATGTTAAGAGAGCAAGCACGAATCTTAGAACTGCCTAAAAAAGAAGTTTTGGGAGAGCTTTTTAATCGATTAGAGGGAGGTCTAGGATGACCATTTATACCTTTAATCTATTAGTAGGATATGAACCCAATGGGGTCGATGTTGCACAAGCCTCTCGGGCAAAGATACTCCGGGGCTTGGGAGTGACAGCGAAGTTTGTCTTTACCACATGGCCCACTCCAGAAAAATTAGCCTATTACCTCTCTTTGGGGCACCGGGATGAGGAATTACTCTTTGCTCATCTGACATTTACAGATCAAAAAACCAGTGTTCCTCAAAAGACAGTGGGGGACTTGCAAATGGAGTTTCAACTGACTCGTTTAGATACTATTGAAAAAACGGAAGGAGCCATTCGCTACCAATTTGCGGATAAAAACGAACTAACCTTTCATTTGGATCCCTATCATCCAGACTGTGTCCGCTATGTAGACTATCTTTTAGCGGGAAATATGATCAAACGAGAGTATTATGGAGCTTGTAAACTTGCTACAGAGTATTTTCAATATGGTAGGATACTCAGACGAACCTATCACAATCAAGATGGAAGTATCGCTTTTGAAGAATTGAGGTTGGGTGAAAGCTGGCTCTATAAACTGGAACCTGAAGTTTTGACCAACCATACAGAAGTGATGAGACGTTTTTTGTTGCAGCTATCGTTAAAAGAAGAAGATCTGATTCTGCTTGATCGGGCCTCACGCATGGATTTTGCCCGCCCTTTGTTGGAGAAAGATGCTCCTTCCAAGCTCGCCATGGTGTTTCATTCGGAGCATGAATTTGAAAATGGACATCTCAACTATGAGTATTATTATGTGTTCAAGTATGCCAAACGCTTCGATTACTTCATCACGGCGACGGATCTTCAAAAAGAAGTCTTGGAGCAGACACTTGCTAAACAAGGCTGCAAAGGAATTCCAATCTATAGCATTCCGGTAGGGCATCTAGAAGAATTGACGGAATCACAAGGAGACAGATCTCCCTTTAGTGTGCTCACAGCTTCCCGTTTGGATCCAAGAAAACGCGTCGATTTGGCTATTCGAGTAGTGGCCCAAGCTCATGAACAACTTCCAGCCCTTCAGTTTGATATTTATGGAAAGGGTGGAGAAGCGGACAACTTGCGACACTTGATTCAGGAGCTTGCAGCACAAGATTATATTCACCTACGCGGTCATGCGGATCTTCAGCAGATCTATCCTTGCTACCAAGTTTACCTCACCACTTCTCAGTGGGAGACCTTTGGTTTGACTTTGATGGAGGCGGCTGGAGCAGGGTTAGTCTTGCTCGGCTTTGATGCCCGTTATGGCAATCCAACTTTTATAAAAGAGGGTGAAAATGGCTTTTTGGTACCTTATAGCGAGATAATGCCAGAAGAACAATTGGTGAAAGAGTTGGCAGAAAAGCTGGTCCAGCTCTTTGAAAGCGACCTTGTTCCATTTCACCAGGCTTCTTATGACTTGGCCTCTTCCTATCTCACATCTAACGTCCAGGAAGTCTGGAAAGAGACATTAATGGAGATGGGGCAATTAGGCGGAAAAGAAATATAAAAAGAAGAATCTGTAGTGACAAAAAAGTCCTACAGATTTTTTCTAAGGCAAGCAAATTAGGCTAAATTATGGTAAAATAGAGGGTATTGAAAAATCATCATTTCACGAAAGGAAGCAAGATGAAAATTACGCAAGAAGAGGTAACCCACGTTGCCAATCTTTCAAAATTGAAATTCTCTCCAGAAGAGACAGCTGAGTTTGCGACAACCTTGTCGAAAATTGTCGACATGGTGGAATTGTTGGAAGAAGTGGACACAACAGGCGTTGCCCCAACAACGACCATGGCGGATCGTAAGACCGTATTGCGTCCGGATATCGCTGAAAAAGGGACTGACCGTGACCGCTTGTTTAAAAATGTACCTGAAAAAGATAATTACTACATCAAGGTACCAGCTATCCTAGAAGATGGAGGAGATGCCTAATGTCATTCAACCATAAAACCATTGAAGAGTTGCACGACCTCCTTGTCTCTAAGGAAATTTCAGCAACCGAATTGACACAAGCGACTCTTGAAGACATCACGGCGCGTGAAGAAGCAGTTAACGCCTTTGTAACGGTGGCCGAAGAAGCGGCCCTTGCGCAAGCTAAGGCTATTGATGAAAAAGGAATCGATGCAGACAACCTCTTGTCAGGGATTCCACTTGCTGTCAAAGACAATATCTCAACAGATGGCATCTTGACCACTGCGGCTTCAAAAATGCTCTATAACTACGAGCCAATCTTTGATGCGACAGCTGTTGCCAATGCCAAAGCCAAAGATATGATTGTCATCGGGAAGACCAACATGGATGAATTTGCCATGGGTGGATCAGGTGAAACTTCATACTATGGACCAACCAAGAATGCTTGGGACCACAGCAAGGTGCCTGGTGGATCTTCTAGTGGTTCAGCAGCTTCTGTCGCTTCAGGACAAGTCCGTTTGTCCCTTGGTTCAGATACAGGTGGTTCTATCCGTCAGCCAGCTGCTTTTAACGGGATTGTTGGTCTCAAACCTACTTATGGAACAGTTTCCCGTTTTGGTCTCATTGCTTTTGGTAGCTCACTCGACCAAATTGGACCTTTCGCTCCAACCGTTAAAGAAAATGCCCTCTTGCTTAATGTCATTGCCAGCGAAGATGCCAAGGATTCAACATCTGCGCCTGTTCGTGTAGCCGATTTTACTTCTAAGATTGGTCAAGACATTAAAGGCATGAAGATTGCCCTTCCAAAGGAATATCTTGGCGAAGGGATTGACCCAGAAGTCAAAGAAACCATCCTCAATGCGGCGAAACACTTTGAAAAATTGGGAGCAACTGTCGAAGAAGTTAGCCTTCCACACTCTAAATATGGGGTTGCCGTTTACTACATCATCGCTTCATCTGAAGCTTCTTCAAACTTGCAACGTTTCGATGGGATTCGCTATGGTTTCCGTGCGGAAGATGCTAAAAACTTGGATGATATCTACGTGAACACTCGTAGCCAAGGCTTTGGTGATGAGGTTAAACGCCGGATCATGCTTGGTACCTTTAGTTTGTCATCTGGTTACTACGATGCTTACTATAAGAAAGCTGGCCAAGTCCGTACCCTTATTATTCAAGACTTCGAAAAAGTCTTTGCGGATTACGACCTCATCCTTGGACCAACAGCTCCAAGCGTAGCCTTTGATTTGGATTCGCTAAACCATGACCCGGTTGCCATGTACTTGGCTGACCTCTTGACCATTCCAGTCAACTTGGCAGGTCTTCCAGGAATTTCGATTCCTGCAGGTTTTGTGCAAGGTCTTCCAGTTGGTTTGCAGTTGATTGGTCCGAAGTATTCTGAAGAAACCATCTACCAAGCTGCAGCTGCCTTTGAAGCTACGACGGATTACCACAAGCAACAACCCCTTATTTTCGGAGGTGACAATTAATGAACTTTGAAACAGTCATCGGACTTGAAGTCCACGTTGAATTGAATACAAACTCAAAAATTTTCTCACCAACCTCTGCTCACTTTGGGAACGAGCAAAATGCTAATACCAATGTGATTGACTGGTCTTTCCCAGGGGTGCTTCCTGTCTTGAACAAGGGTGTTGTGGATGCTGGTATCAAGGCAGCTCTTGCCCTCAACATGGACATCCACAAGAAGATGCACTTTGACCGGAAGAACTATTTCTACCCTGATAATCCAAAGGCTTACCAAATTTCTCAATTTGATGAGCCAATCGGTTACAACGGTTGGATTGAAGTGCAATTGGAGGACGGCTCAACTAAGAAAATCGGGATTGAACGGGCCCACTTGGAAGAAGATGCCGGTAAGAACACGCACGGGACAGACGGCTTCTCTTATGTAGACCTCAACCGTCAAGGGGTTCCATTGATCGAAATCGTATCTGAAGCAGATATGCGTTCTCCAGAAGAAGCTTACGCTTATTTAACAGCTTTGAAAGAAGTTATCCAGTACACTGGTATTTCAGACGTCAAGATGGAAGAAGGATCGATGCGGGTGGATGCCAACATTTCCCTTCGCCCATACGGTCAAGAGGAATTTGGTACTAAGACAGAATTGAAAAACTTGAACTCCTTCTCAAACGTGCGCAAAGGTCTTGAATACGAAGTGGAGCGTCAAGCGAAAATCTTGCGTTCAGGTGGTGTCATTCGCCAAGAAACACGTCGTTATGATGAAGCCAACAAGAGTACCATTCTTATGCGTGTCAAAGAAGGAGCAGCGGATTACCGTTACTTCCCAGAACCAGACCTTCCCTTGTTTGAAATTTCAGATGAGTGGATTGAGGAAATGCGTACGGAGTTGCCAGAGTTTCCAAAAGACCGTCGTGCTCGCTACGTGGCAGAGCTTGGCTTGTCTGATTATGATGCCAACCAATTGACAGCGACGAAAGTTACTTCTGACTTCTTTGAAGCAGCTGTAGCCCTTGGTGGCGATGCCAAACAAGTGTCTAACTGGCTCCAAGGGGAAGTAGCACAATTCTTGAACGCAGAAGGTAAGACGCTGGAAGAAATCAAATTGACACCAGAAAACTTGGTCGAAATGATTGCCATCATCGAAGATGGAACCATTTCATCTAAGATTGCCAAGAAAGTCTTCGTTCACTTGGCGAAAAATGGTGGCGGTGCGCGTGAATACGTTGAAAAAGCTGGATTGGTACAGATTTCAGACCCTGAAGTCTTGGTCCCAATCATCCACCAAGTCTTTGCAGACAATGAAGCAGCGGTAGCCGACTTCAAGTCAGGGAAACGGAATGCGGACAAGGCCTTCACAGGCTTCCTCATGAAAGCAACCAAAGGCCAAGCCAACCCACAAGTAGCACTTAAACTACTTGCTCAAGAATTGGCGAAGTTGAAAGAAGAGTAATAGATAAAGAACCAGCCGAGAGGTTGGTTTTTACTATCCATAAAATTGTGTTAGAATAGGAAAGACCATTACATATCAACTGGCATTAGGAGGAGTTACATGAACAAATTTTTAAGAGTCTTATTTGTCCTGGTTATCATCGCCATGTCTGGAGCGATTATCTTCCAGCTATTCTTTCCATCTTATATGGGAAGTCATTCGGGATATGGTGTTTCTGTCGGTTGGCAACGGGAGATTGGAATTTGGAATGTGGCGGTCCTTGTAATTCTCATTGCTGTCAATCTCAAATACGATTGGTTTTATCTTCGGGCGGTTCTATTGGCTCTAATCCTAGGTGGGATTGGGATCGGTACTAATCATCTCTTCAGTTATTTTCACTATCATCTGCCGATCAATGGGATCGGTGCGCTTGAAAATTATCTCCTGGTCCTCGGCTGGATGGTGGGATGGGGATTGGAATCCTCTCGGATCAAGAAGAAATAAGAAGGAGCAGTCAAAAGGCTGCTTTTTCACATGTTCAGTTATTCCTTGACAAGCAAAAAGAAAACGTTTACAATAGTATATAAAGTTTCCTGAAAAGAAAACTAAAAAACGTGAAAACAAGGAGATCATCCTATGGCTACTATGAAAGCAGCTCGCTGGCATGCAGCAAAAGACGTTCGGATCGAAGAAGTGGAAGTACCTGAAGTACAACCACATCAAGTAAAAGTGGCAGTTAAGTTCACAGGGATCTGTGGTACGGACTTGCATGAATATTTGGATGGACCGATCTTCATTCCAACAGAAGAACATGTTTATTCTGGTCAAAAAGCACCGGTTACTTTGGGACATGAATTCTCTGGTGAGATTGTCGAAGTCGGAAGTGATGTCACTCGTGTCAAAGTTGGCGATCGTGTAACTATCGAACCAATTCTTGCAGAGCACAACTTAATTGGTGATTATAACCTCGATCCAAACTTGAACTTTGTCGGACTCGCTGCAGATGGTGGTTTTGCTAAATATTGTGTTCTTGATGGTGATCTTGTCCATGTGATTCCAGATAGCTTGAGCTATGAACAAGCCGCTCTTACAGAACCTGCTGCGGTTGCTGTGTATGCCGTTCGTCAATCTGCTTTGAAAACTGGAGATACAGCTGTTATCTTTGGTTTGGGACCAATTGGTCTTTTGATTGTTGAAGCCCTTCGTGCAGCAGGCGCATCAAAAATCTATGCAGTTGAATTGTCTCCTGAACGTCAAGCCAAAGCAGAAGAATTGGGAGCAATCGTTGTTCGCCCAGAAGAAGGAGAATCAGTCGTAGAAGCCATCCATCGTTTGACAGGTGGTGGAGCAGATGTTTCTTATGAAGTTACTGGAGTTCCAGTTGTTTTAGGCCAAGCCCTTGCAGCTGTTCATAAAGCTGGGGAATGTATGGTTGTATCGATTTGGGAACGTGAAGCCAGCATCAATCCAAATGAATTCGCCATCCAAGAAAAATCTCTCAAAGGAATTATTGCCTACCGTCACATCTTCCCTAAAGTCTTGGAATTGATGGAACAAGGCTACTTCTCTGCTGAAAAATTGGTTACTAAGAAAATCAAATTGGAAAATATCGTTGAAGAAGGATTTGTTGAATTAACACAAGATAAATCCCAAATCAAGATCTTGGTTCAACCTGAATAAGCGAATAAATTTATATGAAATAAAGCAAGGCTGAAACGTTTCGTTTCGGCCTTTTGTGATACAATAAAAGTAAGGAACAGATTTGGGAGGGGACTATGTCAAAGACGATGAAGGGGACGCTCATGACCTTGATTGCTGGGATCGCTTGGGGTTTATCAGGAGCTTGCGGCCAGTACCTGATGGGTCATGGATTTACAGCAATTGGTTTGACAACAATTCGTTTAGTGTTTTCAGGAGCTGTACTACTGCTTCTTGCCTATCTAGCGGACCAGGAAAAAGTAAAGGCCTTTCTAACAGACCGCTCGTCATACATCCCCTTGCTTTTATTTGCATTTTTGGGTTTGTTAATGACCCAATTGACTTATTTAGAAGCGATTGATGCGACTAATGCAGGTACTGCAACTGTTTTGCAATATCTCTGTCCTATTGGAGTTTTGGCCTATTCTTGTGTTAAGGACCGAGTAGCTCCGACAGTATCTGAAATCTTTTCGATGATCTTAGCCATTGCAGGGACCTTTCTCATTGCAACCCATGGTCAACTCAATCAATTGGCAATCACTCCTAAGGGGCTAGCTTGGGGACTTATTTCTGCCTTTGCCTATGCCCTCTACATCATTCTACCTATTCAGTTAATTCAAAAATGGGGGAGTATGTTGGTGATTGGTATCGGTATGCTCATTCCAGGGCTTGTGATGATTCCCTTCACGGGAAGAAGACTTTTTCATGGCCAATATAGCATGGATAATCTAATGGGCTTAGTTGGCTTAGTGGTGATTGGGACCATATTTGCCTATACGGTCTTTTTGAAAGGGACAACTCTGATTGGACCGGTCAAAGGTAGCCTTCTTGCAGCTATTGAGCCTATTTCAGCTGTATTTTTTGCCTTTGCCATTATGAATGAGCATTTCTTTGCCATTGATTTTATAGGAATGGCTATGATCCTCTTTGCGGTCCTCTTGATTTCCCTTAAGGATCTCATGATTCAAAAAGAAAAAGGAATCTTGTAAAACCAAGATCAATTATTTTTCAGTTAAAAGGTTGAGACGAAAGTCTTGGCCTTTTTGTAATCCTCGCCTTTTGAGGGAAGAGTTATCACTATATAGCGTATACATAGCTAGAAAAAGATGTTAAAATAGAACAAAACTTTTTTAAGGAGATGAGGATGAAAAAGATTTTTAAATGGACCCTGTTTGCTGTGGCGACCTTGAGTTTAGTGGCTTGTGGTACTGGTGCTCAACAGACCAATTCGCAGCAAGCAAAGACAGAAAAAGCAGCGAAAAGCTCGGCATCTGACGGTCAAGTCGAGGTGAGTTTAAAAGGAGGACAATACATCAAACCACCTGTCCTCAATGACTCAGAAGACGGAACCTATTTAGCCCTTCAATTAGAATTTAAAAATGTTGCCAAAGAATCTATCAACGTGTCAGATTCAGATATCACCATTTACGATGCAGATAATAACAAGGTCAAATTGCAGTCAGGAATTTATGACCAAACGGAAGCCTTCCAATTGCTCAAGAGTGATCAGTTGGCCCAGGATAAAAAATTAACCGGCTATATCGTTTTCCCAGTCGAAAAAGGCAAAAAATACGAAGTGCAGTATGAACGAAAAATCTATAGCTCTGATAAAAAATCCAAGCCTTTAAAATTTGTGGTGGATTCTTCTCAATATGAGGACAAGGTGGAAGCTTCTACCCTTTTTGCAGATGAATACATCAATCAAGTTTACTTCAGTGGCCAACGAAAGGTCAAAAAGTATGACGCTTTTGTTTTGGGAACTGATTTGAAAAAGGAAGCCAGTGATTTCCGTGCGAAATTTGCGGCTGATTTTACTCGTCAATTGCATGATTACCAATTCCCTGAAGAAGAAGTGACCCAGTTTATCGATGCTTATGAAAAGGAAAATGCTAAGCGCGCGAAATTAACCTATAAGGTCAAACAATACTTCCCAGACAAGGTAGTCATTAGCTTGAATCCTGAGACAGTCAGCATGGAAAAGACGATCTTAAACCACATGCAGACCTTCTATCAAGAACATCGAAAAGACTATCCAGGTATTATCGAAGCGAATCAGGCTCAAAACAAAGCCTATAGAAAGGAAATGATGGCTTCTCTTGCAGATCGTCCCTTGACGACGCCGGATCGGTACGACTACCAGTTGACCTTTGTTAAGAAAGATGGCAAATGGGAAGTAGAAAAAGCCGATAATAGTGATAGCTTTATGGAAAAATTCGAGGGAAATCTTTCTTAATGCGGAAGTTGGCACTCCTAGGACATGAATCTAGGAGTGTTTTTATCTATAGCTTGAAACTATATCAAAACCCAAGAAACAAGAATTAGACGGATACACCTATTAGTGATAAAATAATCTTAAGTTTGAAAGGAGATGAAGGCTTGTGGCTTTTTCTTATGAAGAGTTAGCAGAGATTCGCCACTATATCCACCAACACCCAGAACTGTCTGGTCAAGAATACCAGACAACCGCCTTTCTAAAAGAGCGTTTAGAAGAGTTGGGGATTCGTATTTTAGAGAGTGGATTAAAAACTGGTCTGATTGCAGAAATTGGGTCTGGCCAACCAGTGGTGGCACTTCGAGCAGATATCGATGCCCTTCCAATTTTGGAACAAACAAATCTGCCCTACCAAAGTCAGAATCCAGGAGTCATGCATGCTTGTGGTCATGATTTTCATCAAACCAGTCTTCTGGGAGCGGCAGCTCTTCTCAAGGAAAAAGAAGACCAGCTTGAAGGAACCGTACGCTTGATCTTTCAGCCAGCAGAAGAAATCTCAGAAGGTGCCTCTGATGTTTTGGCAACAGGACTGTTGGAGGATGTTCAAGGAATTATTGGTTTTCACAACATTCCCCAGCTAAAAGCAGGGCAACTTGCCTTGAATGCTGGAGCTATGATGGCAGGGGTTGAGAAATTCAAGGTTACCGTCACAGGGGTCAGTAGCCATGCTGCAAGACCAGACTTGGGAGTTGACACTGTAACGGCCGTCACAACCATGGTTCAGAATGTACAATTATTAATTTCACGGACCGTTTCTCCCTTTGAAACAGCTGTTTTGTCCATTACGCACCTGGATGTGGGATCAACCTGGAATGTCCTCCCTAAATCAGGCTATTTTGAAGGAACCATTCGCTCCTTTAATCCGAGTGTGCAAAGAGACTTGAAGGCACATTTTATTTCCATCATTCGACACATTGCAGAAAGTTTGGAAGTAGATGTAGCTTTTGAGTGGGGTGTGACCCCTCCCGTTACCTTTAATGATGAAGAATTGACGCAAGTAGTTTGGGAAGCTTCACAAGGATTGGCTGAAGTGATTCCAGCAAATCCTTCTACAGCTGGAGAAGATTTCGCCTTTTACCAAGAGCGAATTCCTGGAGTCTTTGCCTTTATCGGTTCGAATGGAGAGCCGGATGCGCCAGACCTCCATCATGATCACATGACCATCGATGATGCAGCCTTTGAGGTATCGGTTCCCTATTATGTTGAAAATGCGCAAGCTTTATTGCGGTATTTTAAAGCCAAAGAAGTGTGATAAAGAAAAACTATCACCTCCATAAAAAATATATATTAGGCAACCAAATGCTTTTTTGATAAAATAAAAAAATACTTTTAAAATAGCGTTTTATGTGCCTGAAACGAATAAGGAGATCCTATGAATCTAAAAAAAGTGATTAAGTATTCTGCTTTAGGATTAGTTGCAGTCCTTGCAACCAGTGCTTTAGTAGCATGTTCATCTGGCAAATCAGCCAGTGGTAAGAAAACCATTGAAGTTGGGACTGTTGGAACAACCAAACCATTCTCTTACGAGGAAAAAGACGGTAAGCTAACTGGTTATGAAATCGAAGTTTTGCGTGAAATCTTCAAAGGTTCAGACAAATATGAAGTAAACTTTAACAAAACAGAGTGGTCTTCCGTCTTTGCTGGCTTAGATAGTGACCGTTTCCAAATCGGTGCCAACAACATTAGCTACTCAAAAGAGCGGGAAGAAAAATACCTCTATCCAAATCCATATGCTCGCAATCCATTAGTATTGGTCGTACCAAAAGATTCTTCTATTAAATCTTTGGATGATTTGGGTGGTAAGAAAACAGAAGTTGTTCAAGGAACATCTACTGCTAAACAATTAGAAGATTACAATAAAAAACATTCAGATAATCCAACTAACTTGCAATACACAGATGGAACCATTCAAACCATCATGGCTAATCTAGCGGATGGTCGTACAGATTACAAGATCTTTGAACGGATCTCAGTGGATACCATCATTCGTGATCAAGGCTATGACAACTTGAAGGTTATCGAGCTTCCAAGCGACCAACAGCCTTATGTGTATCCAATTATTGCAAAAGAAGATAAAGACCTTCAAAAATTTGTCAACAAACGTATCAAGGAACTCTACGACAATGGAACCCTTGAAAAACTGTCTAAAAAATACTTTGGTGGTGTTTATCTACCAGAAGCAAAAGATATTAAAGAATAATATTTAATTAAAGGAGACTTCAAAATGAAATTGAAAAAAATTCTTGGTTTAACAGCTCTTGCAGCTATCGCAACATTTGCTCTTGCAGCATGTGGTTCTTCAAAATCATCTAGCAAAGATGGTGAAACAACTGTAAAAGTGGGTGTTATGACTTTGAGCGACACTGAAAAAGCTCGTTGGGATCAAGTTCAAAAGAACTTGGATGACGCGAAAACAGGAATCAAATTGGAATTCACTCAATTTACAGACTACTCACAACCAAACGTGGCTGTAAAAGATGGTAGCGTGGATATCAATGCTTTCCAACACTACAACTTCCTTGATAACTGGAACTCTAAAAACGACAAGGCCCTTGTTGCAGTAGCAGATACCTACATCGCTCCAATCCGTCTTTACTCTGGTACAGAAAACGATAAAAACAAATACACTTCAATTAAAGAAATTCCTAAAGGTGGAACAATCGCTGTACCAAATGACCCAACAAATGAAAGCCGTGCCTTGTATGTCTTGCAATCAGCAGGTTTGATTAAATTGGATACCAAAGATGGTCAATTGGCAAACGTGTCAAATATCAAAGAAAATCCAAAAGATTTGAAGATTTCTGAATTGGATGCTTCACAAACACCATCTGCTCTTCCATCAGTAGATGCTGCAGTCATCAACAATACCTTCGTTCGTGAAGCAGGCGTTGATTTCAAAAAAGCTATCTATGTTGAAAAGAAAGACAACAACTCAAAACAATGGTACAACGTGATCGCTGCTAAGAAAGATTGGGAAAAATCTGATAAAGCAAAAGCAATCAAAGAAATCATCAAAGCCTATCATAAAGACAATGTGAAGAAAGTGATCGAAGAATCTTCAGAAGGAATGGACCAACCAGTCTTCTAAGATTCGATCTCAAGTGTATGAAGGAGGTGGAGAAGCAATTCTCTACCTCTTATCGTGTATTAGGAGGAATGCATGCCTTTTGCAACAGAAGCGGAACAAATCCGTAAATTTGAAAATGATGAGGTCGCACAACATTATTTTGAAGTGTTGCGAACCTTGATTTCAAAAAAATCCATCTTTGCCCAACAAGTTGGTCTCAAGGAAGTAGCCAACTATTTGGGGGAAATTTTTACAGCTGCAGGAGCCAAAGTCGAAGTTGATGATAGCTATACAGCACCTTTTGTGATTGCCAAGTTTTTCTCGCCAAATCCTGAAGCTAAAACCATCATTTTTTATAACCACTATGATACGGTACCAGCTGATGGAGACCAACCTTGGACGGGAGACCCTTTTACCTTATCAGTTCATTATGGGACCATGTACGGTCGAGGGGTTGATGATGACAAGGGGCATATCACGGCTCGTCTCACAGCTCTTCGTAAATACATTCGTGAAAGTGGCGATTTGCCAGTCAATATCACTTTTATCATCGAAGGGGCAGAGGAGTCTGCATCGACTGACTTGGATAAATACTTGGCCAAACACAAGAAACACTTGCGTGGGGCAGACCTCTTAGTCTGGGAACAAGGTACCCGAAATAATCAGGGTCAGTTGGAAATTTCCGGTGGTAGCAAGGGGATCGTCACCTTTGATATGGTGGTGAAGAGTGCAGAAGTGGATATTCATTCCAGCTATGGCGGTGTGGTGGACTCTGCTTCTTGGTATTTGTTAAATGCCATCGCCAGTCTTCGTGACAAAGAAGGCCAAATCTTGGTGGATGGGATTTATGATCAGATCCAAGAACCCAATGAACGCGAGCTAGCTTTGATCGAGCAATATGCCAACAAAGGACCAGAAGATGTAGCGGAAACCTATGGTCTAACCCTCCCAATTTTGAAGGAAGACCGAAAAGAATTCCTGCGCCGTTTCTATTTTGAACCAGCCCTGAATATTGAAGGTTTTGGCACTGGTTACCAAGGACAAGGTGTTAAAACGATTCTTCCGGCAGAGGCACGTGCCAAGATGGAGGTTCGTTTGGTTCCAGGTCTAGATCCCAAAGATGTCTTAGAAAAGATCCAGCAACAATTGAAGAAGAACGGTTATGATCAGGTCGAATTGGTCTATACTCTCGGTGAAAAAAGTTACCGAAGTGATATGAGTGCCCCATCTATTTTAAATGTCATTCGGTTGGCCAAAGATTTCTATAGAGAAGGAGTCTCGGTTCTTCCAACAACAGCGGGGACAGGGCCAATGAATACGGTCTTTGAGGCTTTGCAGGTACCGATGGCAGCCTTTGGAATTGGCAATGCCAATAGCCGTGATCATGGGGGCGACGAAAATGTGAAAATCGCCGATTATTACACCCATATTGAATTGATAAAGGAGTTAATAGCAAGTTATGAGTAAAGCAATGATTCAGCTGGACCACATTGATGTGACCTTCCAGCAAAAGAAACGTCAGATCCAAGCCGTCAAAGATGTGACCATTCATATTAATGAAGGTGATATCTATGGGATTGTAGGGTATTCTGGAGCCGGGAAATCGACCTTGGTTCGGGTGATCAATCTCTTGCAAGTGCCTAGCGCCGGAACCATTACTGTGGATGGAGATGTGATTTATCAAGATCAGGTGACCCTAAAACCGGCTGCCCTTCGGGAGAAACGTCGGGATATCGGAATGATTTTCCAACACTTTAATTTGATGGCTCAAATGACTGTCGCAGAAAATGTAGCCTTTGCTCTTAAACATTCTAAATTAAACAAAGAACAAAAGAATGAGAAAGTAGCGAAATTGTTGGAATTGGTTGGTCTATCTGACCGTGCAGAAAATTACCCTGCACAATTGTCTGGTGGTCAAAAGCAACGGGTAGCGATTGCGCGTGCCCTTGCCAACGATCCAAAAATTTTGATCTCAGATGAGTCAACTTCAGCCTTGGATCCAAAGACGACCAAACAAATTCTAGCTTTGTTGCAAGAATTGAACAAAAAACTTGGTTTAACCATTGTCTTGATCACGCATGAGATGCAAATTGTCAAAGATATTGCCAACCGGGTAGCTGTCATGCAAAATGGCGAACTGATTGAAGAAGGGTCTGTTTTAGATATCTTCTCGAATCCGAAAAATGCTTTGACGCAAGACTTTATTTCTGTTGCAACAGGAATCGATGAAGCCATGGTGAAAATCAACCAACAGGCTATTGTGAAGAATTTGCCAGATGATTCGATTTTAGCGCATCTCAAATATGCGGGTTCTGTGACAGATACAGCCATCATCAATGATATTTACAAACAGTACCAAGTTTCTGCCAACATTTTATTTGGGAACATCGAAATCCTTGATAACACGCCTGTTGGAGAATTGGTGGTCATCTTATCAGGTGAAAATCAAAATCTGGAAACGGCCAAAGCTGAGTTAGAAAATGCAGGAGTTTCCGTGACTATTGTAAAAGATGGGAGAAAAGCATGATCCAGTTAATTCAAACATATTTACCAAATGTCTATAAATTAGGGTGGTCTGGCCAGTATGGATGGGGAACCGCTATTTACTTGACTCTTTATATGACCGTTATTTCCTTCATTATTGGTGGATTTTTAGGTTTGGTGACAGGGCTTTTATTAGTCTTGACCCGTCCAGGTGGTGTCATCGAAAATAGAATTGTCTTCCATATTTTGGATAAGATTACTTCCTTGTTCCGCGCCATTCCTTTCATTATCTTGTTGGCCTTTATTAATCCTTTGACCTACTTGCTCTTGAAAAATACCATCGGTCCTACAGCAGCCCTTGTTCCGCTATCTTTGGCTGTCTTTCCATTCTTTGCCCGCCAAGTCCAAGTAGTCTTGTCCGAGTTGGATGGAGGCGTGATTGAAGCAGCACAAGCCAGTGGGGCAACCTTCTGGGATATTGTTGGAGTCTACCTACGTGAAGGGCTTCCTGATTTGATCCGTGTGACAACAGTGACCATCATTTCCTTGATTGGAGAAACCGCCATGGCGGGTGCCGTTGGAGCTGGAGGATTAGGAACCTTGGCCATCAACTACGGGAAAAACATGTTTAACAATGATGTCATCTTTGTGGCGACCCTATTGATCCTGATTCTGATCGTTCTGGTCCAATTTATCGGGGACTTCCTTTCGAAGAAAATTAGCCATCGTTAGGATCAGTATCCAATGAATAGAATAAATGTGAATCAAATAAAACAAGTTGGAGCCTTCGTCTTCCTCTATTTTCTTGCGATTGGACTGGGGGTCTTAGTTGGAAATCTGGTCGATCATCAAGGAAATATGTTTTATGCTCCTGCCTTTTCAGCCTTGTTTGGCGGGACTATCTACCGCTATTATCTAGAAAAAATAAAAGGAGTTGGATCTATCTTTATAGTTGGCTGCGTGATCGGATCCTTCTTCCTCTTTTCGCGTCACGGGGCAGGAGCCTTTTTTCCATCCTTGATCGCCGGAAGTTTTGCGGAAATGGTCGCCTCAAGTGGTCGTTTTCGCTCGAATTTACGAAATGCTTTGTCTTTTGTCATTTTTGCCTTTGCGACGACAGGGCCCATTCTTATGATGTGGTTCTATCCAGCCAGTTACCGCATGTCTTTACTGGATCGTGGCAAATCGATAGACTATGTCAATCGGGTGATGGTATCACCAGATCTAGCGACCATCACTTGGTTTATCTTCACGGTCTTACTAGGTGCTGGTATAGGATGGGGATTATCTAACATCCTACAGCCATTACTAATAAAAAGAAGAGGAAACTAAGAAAACCTGGGAAACCAGGCTTTTTTTGTTTTGTAAAAAATATTTTTTACAAAATGCAAGATATATATTGCAAAATAGAAAATATAGTGTATAATAGAGCTATAAAAACAAGAAAGGAAAATCATGTGGCGAAAAATCTCAAATTAAAAATGGCCCGGGTCGAGCATGATATGACCCAGGGGGATCTTGCAGATGCCATTGGAGTGACGCGCCAGACCATCGGTCTGATTGAGGCGGGAAAGTATAACCCAACCCTCAGTCTCTGCCTTGCCATCTGTAAGACCTTGGATAAGACGCTAGATCAACTGTTCTGGGAGTAACAGTTTTAATAATAGAAAGAGGAAACATATGAAACAAAAGAAAGAACCAATTGTAAAAGATGAACGGACCATGCTACTTGATGGAAAAATTGCAGGAGAACTTGTCCTTGGGACGACCTTTTTTATAGCCGTATCCGCCTTTGTGAAAGCAAGTATCCTGGACTTAGACCTAGTAGCCTATCTACCTGAGATGTTCCTTCTGGTTGCCATGGGGACTTATGCTCTGCTAAGAAGAATCAGTTCAGGGATTGATATCCGAGATATGTTAGAGAAAGATAGCTGGTTGAGTCGCCTTGGGTCAGGCCTATTCTTTGCTGTGCTTGTGACAGCTATGGATGTGATTGGAAAGCGAGAAGCAACGAGCTTTATACTCAGTCCCAAGTATCTGGTCAAAATTTTATTAGAAATTCTCGTCTTTGCGATCCTGACAGACCTGCTTGAAAAACCACTTGCTTTTATCAATCGGAAAAAACAAGAGAAGATAGAGGCAGAGTTAGAGGATGAAGAATAAGGAGAAAGCAATGAGATTACAATTGCTGAACAAACAAATCATAGATGAACGAGAAGAAGGCTTAGCTCATAAGGCTGGTGCTGAAACAGCTGGTTTTCTTTTCCTTGCCTTAACTGTTTTTAGTGTAGGATCCATTTTTACATCTAAGGTAGGGCTCAGTCCAATCATGGTGGTAGCCTTACTCATCGTCTCAGGATTGTATTATTCGGTTCGTTGTCAACGATTGGGTGTGAAATTTATCAGTTATAGTTATCTAAATGTGACGGGAATTGTAGCAGTAACCTCTATTCTCTCCTTGTTCATCTGGGCTCAAAATTTTCAATTAAACCAAGCTGTTTATCAGTCCAATCCTTTTCATTCAAAATTCTTACTAGTACTTCCTATTACCTTCTTACTGAATCTTCCAATTGTATGGGGAGTGAATACCCTTGTGATGCTTCTTGCAAAAGTTGAGAAAAAACGCTATGAAGCCTATCTGGATCAGATGGAAAAGGAAGAGTAGGAAGTTGGAACCCTGGTTTCGTCGTATAAAAGTCTGGGAAACCAGGCTTTTATTTTTCAGTCAAATAAATTGCATTCGTTTTCTTGGGAGAGTATACTGGTATAGTTGAATGAAAAATTCTGATAATTTAATCTTAGAAAAGAGAATGACATGGCAAAACCTATTCGTGTATTACTTTACTATAAATATGTTCCCATCGAAAACGCAGAACAATTTGTGGCTGATCACTTGGCCTTCTGTAAATCAATCGGCCTTAAAGGTCGTATCCTAGTCGCTGACGAAGGGATCAACGGAACTGTTTCTGGTGACTACGAAACAACGCAAAAATACATGGACTACGTTCACAGCCTTCCAGGGATGGAAGACCTCTGGTTCAAGATCGATGAGGAAGAAGAGCAAGCTTTCAAGAAGATGTTTGTACGTTATAAGAAAGAGATTGTCCACCTTGGTTTAGAAGATGATAATTTCGATAATGACATCAATCCTCTTGAAACAACAGGTGCTTACTTGTCACCAAAAGAGTTTAAAGAAGCTCTTCTCGACGAAGATACAGTCGTCCTTGATACTCGGAATGACTACGAGTACGATCTTGGTCACTTCCGTGGAGCTATTCGTCCAGACATCCGCAACTTCCGTGAATTGCCACAATGGGTCCGTGATAACAAGGAAAAATTCATGGACAAGCGTGTTGTCGTCTACTGTACTGGTGGAGTCCGTTGTGAGAAATTCTCAGGTTGGATGGTGCGTGAAGGTTACAAAGATGTTGGCCAATTGCATGGCGGAATTGCAACCTACGGGAAAGACCCAGAAGTTCAAGGCGAACTGTGGGATGGGAAGATGTACGTCTTTGACGAGCGGATTGCAGTCGACGTCAACCATGTCGATCCAAGCGTTGTCGGAAAAGACTGGTTTGATGGAACGCCATGTGAACGCTATGTCAACTGTGGAAATCCTTTCTGTAACCGTCGCATCTTGACCTCAGAAGAAAACGAAGACAAGTATCTTCGCGGATGTTCGCATGAGTGCCGGGTTCATCCTCGCAATCGTTATGTTGAAGAACACAACTTGTCACAAGCAGAAGTTCGTGAGCGTTTAGCGGTTATCGGTGAGACGCTTGATGGAGCACCTGCATAATGGAAACAAACAGTCTGAAAGCTCAGGCTGTTTTTATATGGAAATTGATTGAAAATTGTGCTATACTTTAGGTAAGCGATTTCACAAAGGAGAAAACAAATGAGTATCGTGTTTTCAATCAAAAATAAAAAGAGCTTATTTGGCTATCAGAAAGTACTCGCAGCACAGGAAGTTCTTAAATTAGTGGAGGGGTTAACAACCTACAACTATGATCCTGCCACCCTTCATCGTCCCTTAAATGATTTTGAAGGCTTGAACTGTATCGTATTTGGCAAGAGCGGTCTTCCTCTGCAGTTACGCTATTTTGATGAGGAAGAGTCTTATCAGATTCAGGTGCCCTCTTTTGCGATAGAAGAAGATTGGCAGTTGGCCCTTCGATGGATCAGTCGCCTAGGAGAAGTATTAGGAACGGAGATTGTGGCTAGTGACGGCATGAGCTATACTCCAGATTCTATTTTCCATTTTGATTATGAAGTCGTTATCCTAGAAACGCTGGGTAATGTGACGAAAGAAAAAGATATAAAAGAGTTTGAAGTACAAGGCTTCGCTCATCCAGTCTATTTGGATCGGGATACAGTACAGGAAGTATTGAACCATGTCCATCCACTAGAAGCCTACTCTGCCTTTATCAAGAAGATTCAATATAGTGCAGCTTATTTCAGTCAAGTCCGTTTTTATCAACAGGAGGAGACAGGAGCCTTCTTAGCCAGCTTTAGCTTGACAGAAGATACGGATACGGTCTTGCCAAGCGTGCCACATGTTCCTGCAGAATATGTAGAAATTGTGGGCTTAGCGGGTATCATTGATTGGCGAGTTCTATTGGTTGCGATCGATGGAGATCCGGATAAGCCAGAAAATTACCATCCAATCGGTTCTCTTGCACTGAAGAATCTATTAGCAGCGCTAGAGCCAGATGAATTCCAGCTGCTAGATGCTAGTCAAATTGAAATCAAAAAATTGTCCAAAGAACGGTTGCTAGAATTAGCGCAATTGGAAAACAAGTAAAAAATATCGCAGTGAACTGTCCCTCAGACATTTGATCCGAAAAATCTAACGTCTGGGAGCAGTTCTTTTTTATACTCCTTCCTTTGATCAAAAACCAATGACTAGGCTAATTATGGTATAATAGGGGCCTAGAAGTAGAATGAAAGAGGTGCACGAAATGCTGTTAGAAGAATTTGATGCCAATCGACAGGCGATTATCAATCCACAAGACTTACACCAACCAATTGAAGGATTTCCCAAAGTAGTCATCTCTTGCTTTTCAAGAGTAACTTTTGCGCGCCTCCTTGAGAATTATGACCATGAGGTCATTGCAAGAACCTCCATGGCTAATTTTGAAGTCTTGGTCTATGGGATCACTATCGGAGACCAACAGATTGGTGCCTTTAATGCACCAGTTGGGGCTGCTTCTTGTGTGGGGATTATAGAGGACCTGATTCAATTTGGGATGGAAAAACTCGTTCTTTTTGGGACTTGTGGGGTTTTAGATCGAGATATCGAAGCAACATCCATCATCATTCCAACAGCTGCTCTTCGCGACGAGGGGACCAGTTACCACTATCTTCCAGCTAGTGATGAAGTGGAAGTAAGCAAGAAAACCCTTCCTCTCTTCCAAGCCTTTCTGGACAGCCACAAGGTTTCCTATCAGTCAGGAAAAGTGTGGACGACAGATGCACCCTACCGGGAAACCATCGACAAGATGAAGCGACGAAAGGAAGCGGGAGCCATCTGTGTGGATATGGAATGTTCGGCAGTGGCAGCCTTAGCAGCTTATAGGGGCTTTGAGCTCTGCCATTTCTTCTACGCAGCAGACCACCTCTCGGAAGAAAAATGGGATATCCGAACCTTATCTAGTCATGAGGATTTAGATAGCAAGGATCGAATCGCGGAGTTAGCCATCCAATTTGCGCTCTTTTGGGAAAAGGCAAACTAAATGAAAGAAGCAATGATTGAACTGAAGGATTTTTCCTTCCAATACAAAAAGTAATTTTGCAAGATAGGATTGTTTCATCCAGATTCTAAGTCGAGACAGAACCTGATGGTTCTTTCTCAATCAGGGACGTTTTTACAATCCATGGAGGTAATGACATGTCAGAAACGATTTTAGTAACAGGAGCTTCAGCTGGCTTTGGTCAAGCGATTTGCCGTCGCTTAGTAGCAGATGGATACCGTGTGATCGGGTCAGCTAGACGCATCGATAAATTACAGGCCCTTCAAGAAGAGTTGGGAGAAGCCTTTTATCCCCTGCAAATGGATGTGACGGATCTTTCTCAGGTAGATCGCGAACTTGCCAGTTTGCCCAAAGCTTGGGAGAGAGTGGATGTTTTGGTCAATAATGCTGGCTTGGCTCTAGGCCTCGCCCCAGCTTATGAAGCAGAGGTCGCAGACTGGCTGACCATGATTCAGACCAATATTGTCGGTTTGACCTATCTGACAAGGAAAATCTTGCCCCAGATGGTGGAACGAAATGATGGCTATATTATCAATTTGGGCTCTACAGCAGGAACTGTGCCTTATCCAGGGGCCAATGTTTACGGGGCATCCAAGGCTTTTGTCAAGCAATTCTCCCTCAATCTTCGGGCGGATCTAGCTGGCAAGAAGATTCGTGTCAGCAATATTGAACCCGGTCTTTGCGAAGGAACGGAGTTCTCTTCTGTTCGCTTTAAAGGAGACGAAAAACGGGTAGAGGCCCTCTATCGAGATGCCCATGCCATTCAGCCTGAAGACATTGCCAACACTGTAGCTTGGTTGATCCAACAGCCCAAGCATGTCAATGTCAATCGGATTGAAATCATGCCGGTTTCCCAAACCTTTGGCCCACAACCCGTTTATCGTGATTAAAAAGAGAAGCAACCAAACCACAAGGGGTTGGTTGTTTTTTATGTTTCCTCTGGTATAATAGAAGGCAAAGTAAGGAGAAAAAGATGACAGCTGCGTTAGTTATTGGTTCTACAGTTTGTGATGTGATGATTTACTTGGATCGTTTGCCAAGTCGTGAAGGAGATGCCCATATTGATCACCAGCAATGGTCTGTGGGAGGTTGTGCCTTTAATGTCGTTAATATCCTTCATTTTTTGTCGCAACCCTACCAGTTTGTCTCGCCAGTCGGTTCGGGAATATATGGTGATTTTATTCGGAGAGAGCTGAAACAATTAGGGATTTCCTCTAGCATCTCATTAGAAGGGGCCAATGGTTGCTGTTACTGCTTTGTAGAGTCTGATGGTGAGAGGACCTTCTTATCGGACCACGGAGTGGAGTATAGCTTTCAAGCAGAGTGGCTAAAAGAGATCGAGACAGATCGGTTTGATTACATCTACTTGTGTGGCCTTGAAGTCGAGGAGCCAACCGGTCTTGCATTGGTCCAGTCTATTTCGCAACTAGAAGGCCAGGTGATTTTCGCACCTGGGCCACGCGGACTCTTGATTCCAAAGGAACGACTGGAAGCAATTTATGATCTGCATCCAATTCTCCATGTTAATGAGGCTGAAGCACTGGCTTTTTCAGGGTGCAGAGAGATCCAGCCAGCCATCGAACACTTGTACCAGAGAACGGGACAATTAGTCATTGTCACCTTGGGTGAAAACGGAGCGGTTGCCTATGATGGCAACTGGTATGAGGCAGACGGTTTTCCAACAGAAGTCGTCGATACAGTAGGCGCTGGAGATAGCCATGTAGGAGACTTTATATCCGCTCGTCTAGAAGGCTTAGACATCGCGCAAGCCTTAAGCTTTGCCAACAAAGTCTCTAGCCAGATTGTTGCAAGTAAGGGCGTTCATCTGACAAAAGAGCAGCAAGAAGCCCTGCGAACAGAATTGAAACAAAAATAAAAAAGAGAGTGGGACAGAAATCGGTAATTCGTTAGAATTCGATTTCGTCGTCCCACCTCCGCACAGTTGAGTAGGGCTGTAAAAGCTGATGAAATCAGCGTAGTAGAGCCCACTCAACCACTGCGTCTTGCTCCACAATCCAAAAATAATTGAGAGGCTAGGACTCTTGTCCCAGCCTCTTATTTGACGTTATCCGCTTAGCCCTTTGTATCTTACTGAAATGAACACGGGCTGCGGATTGTGTCAAAAAGATGAATCCTCCTAGAATCTTTTGGATTCTGCGTCGAATTCCCTATTTTGACTTTATCCGCTTAGCCCTTTGTATCTTACTACAATGGCCGCTTATTGGGCATACCTGCTTTTCTTGGGTATTTATTGGGGGTTTCTTTTTTCTTTTCTACAAGAGTGATATAGCGTGGATCCCCGTTTGGCAATTCATACTGTAGATTGTCTTCAACCTTGCTAAATAGCAGGTTGAGGGCATTTTTGGCTTCTTCCAACTCTTCTGGAGCATTGCTGGCCTTGAGAGCAAGAAGCCGTCCTCCTACTTTCAGGTAAGGGATGGTCAGTTCAGAGAGGACCTGCATGCGGGCAACAGCGCGGGCAGTTACGATATCAAATTGGGCACGAAAGGCCTTGTCTTGTGCAAAGTCTTCAGCTCGTCCATGGTAGAAATGAACCCCATTTAAGCCCAACTCTTCAGCCAGCAAGTGGAGAAAATTGATCCGCTTATTAAGGGAATCAATGATGGTCACATCCAGCTCAGGGAAAAGGATCTTCATGGGTAGGCTGGGAAAGCCAGCGCCAGCTCCGATATCCAGGAGACGGATGGGTTGGTTTTCGATCAGGCCCTGTAAAATGGGTGCGATCGAATCATAAAAATGCTTGAGATAGACTTCGTCTTTTTCGGTGATGGCGGTGAGATTAATCTTTTCATTCCATTCCACGAGGAGCTCAAAATACCGTTCGTATTGCTCTTTTTGGCGATCAGTTAATGGGAAGCCGAGATCGGCTAAACGGACATAAAATTCTTCTGGTTTCATGCTTTTATTTTACCACAAAATAAGGGAAATTTGATATACTGGTAGAAAGAAATGAAAGGAATTCAATAAAATGATTTGGATTATTCTTGGGATCATTGTGGTCCTTGTGTTGATTGTAGTAGGAGTTTACAACGGTTTGGTGAAAAGCCGCATGCAAACTCGTGAAGCATGGAGTCAAATTGATGTGCAATTGAAACGTCGGAATGACTTGATTCCAAACTTGATCGAAACCGTTAAAGGCTATGCCAAGTACGAAGGAGATACACTAGCAAAAGTGACTCAACTTCGCCAACAAGTAGCGCAAGCTTCTTCACCTGCAGAAGCAATGGCAGCCAGTGATGCTCTTTCACGCCAAGTAGCAGGCATCTTTGCGGTGGCTGAAAATTACCCAGACTTGAAAGCCAACACCAACTTCATGCAATTGCAAGAAGAATTGACCAACACAGAAAACAAAATTTCTTATGCTCGTCAATTGTACAATAGTGTCACAAGCAATTACAATGTCAAGTTGGAAACTTTCCCAACAAACGTGATTGCTGGAATGTTCGGCTTCAGACAAGCTGAATTTCTTCAAGTGCCTGAAGAAGAAAAAGCAGTACCAAAGGTGGACTTTAGCGGATTAGGAGACTAATATGCTCTTTGACCAAATTGCAAGCAATAAAAGGAGAACCTGGATTCTCCTTATTGCTTTTTTCATACTCTTAGCTCTTATCGGAGCAGCCGTTGGTTACCTCTGGTTAGGCTCCTCCCTTGGTGGCGTCATCCTAGCTTTGATTATTGGTGGAATCTATGCCTTTAGCATGGTTTTTCAATCCACCGAAGTTGTCATGCGGATGAATGGGGCGCGTGAGGTAACGGAAGAGCAAGCCCCTCAACTCTACCATATTGTACAAGATATGGCTATGGTAGCCCAGATCCCCATGCCTCGGGTCTATATTGTAGATGATCCTTCTATGAATGCATTTGCGACAGGGTCCAATCCTCAAAATGCTGCTGTTGCAGCAACGACAGGTCTTCTAGCTGTGATGAACCGTGAGGAATTGGAGGGAGTCATCGGACATGAAGTCAGCCACATTCGCAATTACGATATTCGCATCTCTACGATTGCAGTGGCCCTTGCCAGTGCCATCACCATGCTTTCTAGCATTGGTGGCCGGATGATGTGGTGGGGCGGTGGCCGTAGCCGGGACGATGATCGAGAAGGTAGCGGTGGTTTAGAAATTATTATTCTGATCCTTTCCTTGCTTGCCATCGTTTTAGCGCCATTAGCAGCGACCCTGGTCCAGTTAGCCATTTCTCGTCAACGGGAGTTCCTAGCAGACGCTTCAAGTGTCGAATTGACACGGAATCCTCAAGGGATGATCAATGCTTTGTTAAAACTAGACAATAGCGAACCCATGCAACGACATGTCGATGATGCGAGCAGTGCTCTTTTTATCAACGATCCAAAAAAAGAATCCGGATTGCAAAAACTCTTTTATACCCACCCACCCATTGCTGAACGGGTGGCTCGCCTAAGAAAAATGTAAAATAAAAAATCCACCAAACGGTGGACTTTTTATTTGGTTGTTAAGAGGAGGGTAGTGAAACCAAGCATGGCAAAGGTCCCCCAAGCTAGGGGAAGGCTCCAGATAGCTAGACTAGAAAAGAGAGCTGTCCCAAGTGGCATGGCAAAGCTGACCATCAGTCCTAAAAAGCTAGAGGTAGAAGCTAATTTTTCAGCAGGTAATTTGCTCATTAAAAGACTGGAAACTTTTGGGTTGATTTTTGCTACAAGATAACCAAGGAAAGTGATGAGTAGAAGAGAAAGAATGTCCCAGTGTACCAGGATATTTGTGAGCCCAAGCATGGTCAGCCCACCTGCGATCCACAGGAGGATATGATGGAGCGATTGTTTGGAAAAATAGTCATGGGGTGTCAAGCTAGCCCAGACCATGCTTAAAATAGTCACAGCCTCTAAGATCAAGAGGGATTGGCTAAAACTCAACTGAAAGAAGGGGGAGTGAAGCAGTTGCAAATTGTAGATACCAGAGATGGATCCCCCTAGGGCATTGATGAGAACCAATGAGAAGAGCAACTTGCCAAAGTGGTGAACCTCCTCATCTGCAAAAATACTTTTTGCGTTCTGGTACATCTCTTGGCAATCGTGTACCAAAGATTTCTTACTTTTGGGCTCAATGACGGGAGCATGTGTCAGCTGCTTTTTTCTCATCAGGAGACAAGTGGAAGACAGGAGAAAAGTCACGGCATTGATCGAAGCGACCAGGGCAAAATTTTGATGGCTGATAGCTAACAGCCAAACTCCTAGAGCTTGTCCAGAAATCGAACAGACCATGCTAAGCAGTTGGTTGAAGGAATAGGCCTCCATCAAATCCTCGTCGAGGATGTTCTTTTTCATGATGGGGAGTTGCAAGCCTCCGCGATAATCACTCAAACAATCTGAAACAATGTTTAAAAAGCAAACAATCGAAAAGGCTAGGTAACCCGGAATCTTGGTCATGAGAGCAATAAGGATGAAGAGGATGGCTTGAAGATAGCCAATGCGGATCAACCAGTTAGCTTTTTTCTTCGTGCGGTCAGCCTTCATACCAACAAAAATGGTAAAGAGGCTAGGAATAAATACAATTAGATTGGCAATGCCAACTGCCAGGCTCGGTTGCGGCATACTGGCAGCAAAGACCACAAAGACCAGATTGTAGATGGCAGCACCAAGGGTATTCAAAAAGCGAGAAAGGCTGAGTAAGGCAAAAATTTTATTACGAGCTAAGAGTTTCATAAGCCTTCCTCCTTCACGTGATCAGTTGCTAGGACTTGTTTGATAGATCGAACGATCTGTTTGAAGAGATCTAGTTTCTCATCATCAGAGAGAAGAAGTTCCTGATCCTTCAGATAAACGCTGGTATGTGAGAGAAGAAAGCGGAGGAAGTGGTTTTTTAGTTTGGTCATCATGGGAAAAACCTTCTTTCTTTACTTGATAGTCCTATTGTAAACCTAAAAAGCAAGAAAAAATTAATGTTGCATATTTTCAACAAAAACTCACAGAGTAGATCTGTGAGTTTTTAGGATTTATTGATCAGTTCTCGCAGGCCCTGTTTGTAGTAGTTGGCACTGTCCTTACAATCCAGAATAGAGAGAACCTGGATGGCCTGTTCCATCTTTTCAAGACCGATTTCTTTTTCTCCCTTTCGATAGAGAAATTCTCCTTTGGCGTAGAGATAAACCGTCCGAAGGTAGGCTTCGTTCTCAGAGTAAAAGTGGTCGTTAATTAGGTGGTCAAAAAAAGATGCATCTTCAAATTCATTTGAACTAATGGCGAGAAAGAAGCCATTAAGGAAAATAGAATTGATGGCAGGACGAGAGGAATCTAGGAGAAGCTTGAAATCCTCCCGTTGGACCAACTCCTCTGTGTATTGTCGATAGAGCTGACTAGAGAAAAGAGGAGAGGTCAGTGAAAATAGGCTTAACTCAAAATTTCCCCAGACCATGACAGAGAAGAGGTAGTCATAGAGGAAATCTAGTTCCTCTTGGCTAGCAGCCAACTCTACCTCAGGATATAAGCCAAGTATTTTGGCCTTGAGAATAATGCTGGCTAAGAAGTCTTCTTTTTTCTGATATTTCTGATAGGCTTGCTGGTAGCTTTGGTACAAGGCTTGATCGTGTTCCAAGCTCATGTTTTCATAGTGCTCTTTCAACAATTTGGGGATAAAGGAGTGCTGATCGATTCCTGCTAGATGAGAAAACTCACTGAGGCTGGTTTTGATCTGTTGCAAAGCCTGAAAAAACCGTTGCGTCGTCAGGTCATTTTCTCCTCTTTCAAATCGAGATAGCATGGAGCGCGAAAATTCGCCACCCGTAGCCTCCTCTAGAGAGATGTGGCGACTTTCACGTATTTGCCGAAAAACAGCTCCGATTTCTTTCATGAATTCTCCTCTATCTAACAATGCCCTAGCCAGTGACCCTCTTTTGTCCAAGAGATGGTGGGACCTTGTGTACAACACCAATTGGCCTAGTTACTGTATCTTTTTTCATGATTATAACAAATTTTTGAGGAGACTTCTTGGTTGAGGGGCAGCTTCATGATATACTAGTAGTATCTAGAAGATTTGAGGACAAAAGAATGAACCTATTTACACAAGAAATCCGTAAAAATCCTGAAGGACTAGCCTTTGATCAAGAGTTGGATTTGCTCAAAGAATTGCAAAAGCGTAATCCAGAAATTCTTGATTTAAAGAATGTGACTGCGACAGGACGAGTAGCCTATGATACAGGCCTCTATGTCTTGGATTACCAGTTGAGCTATACCATCGTTTTGGCATCTAGCCGAAGCATGGAGCCTGTTGAGCTTCAAGAGAGCTATCCTGTAACAGAGGTGTTTGCGGAGGATGTACAGTCTGACGCAGATATCGAGGCCCTAGAGGAAGACTTGATCCTTCCAATCGAAGGTGGGAAGATTGACCTGAGTGAGAGTGTAGCGGATAATATTCTGCTCAATATTCCTCTCAAGGTTCTCACTCCAGAAGAAGAGGCTGGACAAGGTTTTATCGAAGGCAATGATTGGAAAATCCTATCCGAAGAAGAATACCAAGCCGCTCAAGCGATTAAGAAAGAAGAAAACAGTCCTTTCGCCGGTCTAAATGGCTTGTTTGACGAAGAATAAGCTAGAGATTGCATTTGATAAATTTAGACATAAATACAGGTCTTTTCTTTGAGGAAAGGCCTTCTTTTGATATACTAGGATTAATAAACAACAGAGGGGAGACCCCTAAAAAGGAGAAAAAGTATGGATACTTTATTTATTCCAGGTTGGTTGATTACCGGCCTAATAGTCGCAGTTATTATTTTGATTTTGCTTGTTAAAGGTTATGTGAACGCTAAACCCAACGAAGTCGTGGTCATTACCGGTCTTCGGAAGCAACGTCACTTGCGTGGGAAAGCTGGCTTTATGATTCCCTTTGTCGAACAACGCTCTTATCTTGATATTGAGCAATTCTCGACAGATGTTCGGACGTCAGAAGCAGTCCCAACATTGGACTTCATTAACGTCCGTGCCGATGCGGCTGTTAAATTAAAAATTGGTACAACCGATGAAATGATTGCCCGGGCTGCAGAAAACTTCTTGAACTGGAATACGACAGATATTTCCAACTCTGTTCAAGATGTCTTGGAAGGAAACCTGCGGGAAGTGATCGGTCAGATGGAACTACGTAAGATGGTCAATGACCGTCAAGAGTTTGCCTCAAAAGTGCAAGACAACGTAGCGCCAGACTTGGCTAAAATGGGTCTAGAAGTCATCGCCTTTACGGTTCAATCCTTCTCTGATGAAGGGGGAGTCATCGATAACCTCGGGATTGAAAATGTTGAAACCATTAAGAAAGATGCCTTGATTGCCAAAGCCAAAGCAGAACGCGAACGCAAGGAAGTCGAAGCAGAACAAGATAAATTGGCCAACGACAAACGCGTCGCTGCCGATCTTGAAATCGCGCAAAAACAAAACGAATTAAAACTCAAACAAGCAGCCCTCAAGCAAGAAGCAGATATTGCCCAAGCAAAAGCAGATGCCGCTAAAGGGATTGAGGCAGAAGTGCAACGTCGTGAACAAGAGCGCGTGGCAGCCGAAGCCAATATCATGAAACAGGAAAAAGAAGCGGAAGTCAAAGAGCGCGAAGTTAAGGTTCGTGAGCAAGAATTGGATGCCAACATCCGCAAACAAGCTGAAGCTGAAAAATATGCGCGTCAACAAGCTGCAGAAGCAGAATTGATCGAACGTCAACGCAAGGCGGAAGCAGAACTCTTCGAAACACAAAAAGAAGCCGAAGCTCGAAAAGCTCAAGCCGAAGCTGAGAAATTTGCCCAATTGCAAGAGGCCGAAGCTATTGAAGCCAAAGGTCGTGCCGAGGCTGAAGCCATTCGCTTGAAACTGGAAGCTGAAGCCAAAGGTTTGGACCAAAAGGCCGAAGCGATGAAGAAAATGCAAGAAGCAGCCATTACTGAAATGGTCGTTGACAAGTTGCCTGAAATTGCGCGTGCTGTCGCTGAACCATTAACCAAGGTAGATAAGATTACCATGTACGGGGAAGGCAATGCTTCTAAGATGGTGGGTGATATTATGCAAAGTATCGACCAAGTCTCTCAAGGAGCTGGATTTGATATTCGTCAATTGCTAGCAGGAGCTCTTGGGGTCAATATGACGGTCAATAAACTCAAAGAAGGAGAACAACCGGTCATTGAAGCAGAGGAGTTGGCTTCTAAAGAAGATTAATACCATTCTTAAGAAAGTGTCTGAGAACTGTTTCTCGGGCACTTTTGTTTTTAAGATCAAATGACTTGCATGATCTTCTCCCTCTTGGAGAAGGCGGGAAGCTATTTTCTGCTTTCTTTTGAGGAGGAAAAATGGTAGAATAAAGGCAAACTATAAAGAGGAGTGTCACATGACTAAAGCAAACTTTGGTGTTGTTGGTATGGCCGTAATGGGTCGTAACCTTGCCCTTAATATCGAATCTCGTGGCTACACAGTTGCCATTTTTAACCGTAGTAAAGAAAAAACAGAAGATGTGATTGCTTGCCATCCTGATAAAAACTTTGTGCCAAGCTATGATATCGAAAGCTTCGTAAACTCTATCGAAAAACCACGTCGTATCATGCTCATGGTTCAAGCAGGACCTGGTACAGACGCAACTATCCAAGCCCTTCTTCCACACTTGGACAAAGGTGACATCTTGATCGACGGAGGAAACACTTTCTATAAAGATACTATCCGTCGTAACGAAGAGTTGGCGAATTCAGGGATCAACTTTATTGGTACTGGTGTATCTGGTGGGGAAAAAGGCGCCCTTGAAGGTCCTTCAATCATGCCTGGTGGACAAAAAGAAGCGTATGACTTGGTAGCTGACGTTCTTGAAGAAATCTCTGCAAAAGCGCCTGAAGATGGAAAACCATGTGTGACTTACATCGGTCCTGATGGAGCTGGTCACTACGTGAAAATGGTCCACAACGGTATCGAGTACGGGGATATGCAATTGATCGCAGAAAGCTATGACCTCATGCAACACTTGCTTGGTCTTTCTGCAGAAGACATGGCTGAAATCTTCACTGAATGGAACAAGGGTGAATTGGACAGCTACTTGATCGAAATCACTGCTGATATCTTGAAACGCAAAGACGACGAAGGTCAAGATGGACCAATCGTAGACTACATCTTGGACGCTGCAGGAAACAAAGGAACTGGTAAATGGACTAGCCAATCAGCGCTTGACCTTGGTGTGCCATTGTCACTCATCACTGAGTCAGTATTTGCCCGTTACATCTCTGCCTACAAAGAAGAACGTGTACACGCTAGCAAGGTTCTTCCAAAACCAGCTGCATTCAAATTTGAAGGAGACAAGGCTGAGTTGATCGAAAAAATTCGTCAAGCCCTTTACTTCTCAAAAATCATCTCTTACGCACAAGGTTTTGCGCAATTGCGTGTTGCTTCTAAAGAAAACAACTGGAACTTGCCATTTGCGGACATCGCATCTATCTGGCGCGATGGATGTATCATCCGTTCTCGTTTCTTGCAAAAGATCACAGATGCTTACAACCGCGATGCAGATCTTGCTAACCTTCTATTGGATGAGTACTTCTTAGATGTTACTGCTAAGTACCAACAATCAGTTCGGGATATCGTAGCTCTTGCTGTTCAAGCTGGTGTACCCGTACCAACCTTCTCAGCAGCCATCACTTACTTTGATAGCTACCGTTCAGAGGATCTTCCAGCAAACTTGATCCAAGCACAACGTGACTACTTTGGTGCTCACACTTACCAACGTAAAGACAAAGAAGGTACCTTCCACTATTCTTGGTACGACGAAAAATAATCTTGCTCTATGGTCAAACGAGTTCTACTAGTAGAAAATGAGAAGCAAATCGCTCGCTTCATTGATTTGGAACTTCAAAAAGAAGGGTACCAAGTTGATGTGGTCGAGGATGGAAAAGCGGGTCTGGCTTTGATTGCTGCGACCAAATATGATCTGATCTTGTTTAATTACGATTTGTCAGATATGTCTGGTGAAACATTCGCAGAGGAAATCAGTCGGATTCGCCCAGCTTCTGTTTTGATTGTTTTGGATAGCCGCGAAAAAATTGCTGAGCACAAAGAGAGTATTCAGCGCTTTGCCGTTTCCTATATGGTTAAACCCTTTATTATCAGCGATTTGGTAGATAAGATCACAGCAATTTTTAGAGGACGTGATTATATTGACCAACATTGTAGCCAGATGAAAATCCCAACATCATACCGCAATTTGCGCATTGATGTGGAACACCATACCGTCTATCGTGGGAAAGACATGATTAGTTTAACCCGCAGAGAGTATGATCTCTTAGCGACTCTGATGGGAAGCAAAGGGGTGGTGACACGAGATCAGTTGTTGGAAAGTGTCTGGAAGTATGAGAGTACAGGTGAGACTAATATCGTTGACGTTTATATCCGTTATCTCCGTGGGAAAATTGATCTACCCGGTCAAAAAAGCTATATTAAGACAGTTCGTGGGATTGGCTATGCCATGCAAGACGAGTTAGAATGAAACATTTGAATCCTTAAAGGATTCAAATGTTTTTTAGTTTTAAAGAAATCGTTTGCGTTGGGAATATGAGGATTTTTAAAAAACTAGAACGGAATATCGAGGAAAAGTTCAAAAAAAAGAAATTTTTTTAGAAAAATTCGATGAAAGGCTTTACATTTTTTAAAAATGTGGTATACTAGAAATAAATTAAGCGCAAACGTTTTCTTAAAAACAAAAGCCTTAAACAATATAAGGAGGTTGAATGATGAATAAAGGATCATTCAAAAGTTTATTTAGCTTTGAATTCTGGCAAAAGTTCGGTAAGGCCTTGATGGTCGTTATCGCTGTAATGCCAGCTGCTGGGTTGATGATTTCAATCGGGAAATCAATCCCTATGATCAACCCGAATTTATCTCCACTTGTTATTACAGGTGGGGTTCTCGAACAAATCGGTTGGGCGGTTATCGGTAACCTTCACATCCTGTTTGCACTCGCTATCGGTGGTAGCTGGGCCAAAGAGCGTGCTGGGGGTGCCTTTGCGGCTGGTCTCTCTTTCATCTTGATTAACCGTATTACAGGTGCAGTGTTTGGAGTGACATCTGCAATGTTGGCTGATAAGGATGCTACCGTTCACACGATCTTAGGTGGATCGATTAAAGTTGCGGACTACTTTATCAGTGTTCTTGAAGCACCAGCTCTGAATATGGGGGTATTTGTAGGGATTATCTCAGGTTTTGTTGGAGCAACAGCCTTCAATAAATACTACAACTACCGTAAACTCCCAGAAGCCCTTTCTTTCTTCAATGGGAAACGCTTTGTACCATTCGTTGTTATCGTCCGTTCAGCTCTTGCAGCCTTGGTTTTGGCAGCCTTGTGGCCAGTAGTTCAATCAGGAATTAATGGATTTGGTGTTTGGATCGCCAACTCACAATCCACTGCCCCAGTATTGGCACCATTCTTGTACGGTACCTTGGAACGTCTTCTCTTGCCGTTTGGTCTTCACCACATGTTGACCATTCCAATCAACTATACTCAATTGGGTGGTAGCTACCAAGTTCTTACAGGTGCTGCCAAAGGAACAACTGTATTTGGACAAGATCCACTTTGGTTGGCTTGGGTAACAGACCTTGTCAACTTGAAGAAAGCTGATCCTAGCCAATACCAACACTTGCTTCATGCCTACACACCAGCTCGTTTCAAAGTTGGTCAAATGATCGGATCATTTGGTATTTTGATGGGTATTGTGGTTGCCATCTACCGCAATGTGGATCCAGATAAAAAAGAAAAATACAAAGGGATGCTTTTTGCAACTGCCCTTGCAACATTCTTGACAGGTGTAACAGAACCAATTAAATACATGTTCATGTTCATTGCAACACCATTGTACTTGATCTACGCCTTTGTTCAAGGTGCTGCCTTTGCAATGGCTGACGTGGTTCACCTTCGTGTTCACTCATTCGGTTCGATCGAATTCTTGACCCGTACCCCACTGGCCATCAACGCTGGTTTGGCACTAGATGTCTTTAACTTTGTATGGGTAACAGTCCTCTTTGCCTTAATCATGTACTTCATTGCCAACTTCATGATTAAGAAATTCAATTATGCGACTCCAGGACGTAATGGAAACTACGAACAAAATGATGATGCCTCTTCAGGAGATGGTGCAACAGCTGGAGCTGCTACAAGCTCAGCAAGCTCACAAGTCATTAACATTATCAACCTTCTTGGTGGACGTGCCAATATCGTAGACGTTGACGCATGTATGACTCGTCTTCGTGTAACTGTTAAGGACGCTGAAAAAGTCGGAACAGAAGAACAATGGAAAGCTGAAGGCGCTATGGGTCTTGTCATGAAAGGACAAGGTGTCCAAGCGATCTACGGACCTAAAGCTGACGTATTGAAATCTGATATCCAAGACGTACTTGATTCAGGTGAAGTTATTCCTGAAACACTTCCTAGCCAAATGACAGCAGTTCAAAAGGCTGAAGCAACCTTTAAAGGGGTAACAGATGAAGTTCACTCCGTTGCAGATGGTGAAGTTATCAATATTGAAGATGTGAAAGATCCTGTATTCTCACAAAAAATGATGGGAGACGGATTTGCAGTTGAGCCTGAAAATGGCCATATCGTTTCACCAGTTGCTGGTAAAGTTACCAGCGTCTTCCCAACCAAACATGCCCTTGGTTTGGTAACAGATAATGGTTTGGAAGTCTTAGTTCACATCGGTCTAGATACAGTTAGTCTTGAAGGAAAACCATTTGAGGTTAAAGTTACTGAAGGTCAAACAGTGGCTACTGGAGACCTCTTGGTAGAAGCAAACCTTGATGCGATCCGTGAAGCAGGTCGTGAAACTTCAACAATTGTTGTCTTCACAAATGCAGATGCGATTAAATCTGTTAAGGTCGAACATACTGGTAAATTGGCAGCAAATGCTCCAGTTGCAACAGTAGAATTATAAGAAATGACGGCAAAGAGAATGAGGTTGGGGCAGTGCACCCGGCCTCTTGCCGTTTCTTGATTTGGAAAGAAGGAGAAATCAGGGGATGAAATTTTTAACATTAAATTCCCATAGTTGGATGGAAGAGAATGCCCAGCAAAAATTTGAAACCCTCAAGGAACAAATTTTCGAAGCGCAATATGATGTGATCTGTTTCCAAGAGGTCAATCAAGAGATGGCCTCAGAAGCAGTCGAAACAGATGAGTTTTATCAAGCCTTGCCTTCTGCTGTAGTGATTCATAAGGATCATTTTGTTCGCGTATTGGTAGAAGAGTTGGCTGCTCAAGGACTTCACTATTATTGGACTTGGGCCTACAACCATATCGGCTATGATCACCTTAATGAGGGGGTGGCCGTTCTTTCGCGTCAACCATTGAAGGCGGATGAGATTTTGGTATCCAATATGGATGATCCAACGGACTACCATACTCGTCGGGTGGCCGTTGCCCATACGAGTGTCGATGGAAAAGAGATTGCTGTTGCTAGTGTCCATCTTTCTTGGTGGGACAAAGGTTTCCAATTTGAGTGGCCACGCATTGAGAAGTACTTCAGTCAAGTAGGTAAACCCTTTATTCTGGCGGGTGATTTCAACAATCCTGCTGGTCAAGAAGGGTATGAAACGATTCTATCCAGTCCACTAGAACTTCAAGATAGCTTTATTGAAGCCAAAGAAACAAAGGGGACTTATACAGTAGGTCCTGGAATCGATGGCTGGACGGAAAATCAAGTTCCATTGCGGATCGATTACGTCTTTGCAAGTCCAGAATGGGACATCCAGCGTCTACATGTCATTTTTGATGGTCAAAACAAATCCCATGTCAGTGACCACTATGGCTTAGAAGCTGAATTATCACTCTAACATAAACAGAGAGTCGAAAGGAAAACGATTTTATTCACATCGTCCTTCGACTCTCTTTTATGTATCAAAGAGAAGCAGGTATAGGGGATTCTCCTGTTCTTCTGCTTTCTTTACAGTTCAATTTATGGTAAAATGAAGTGTTAAAACAGATAAAGGAGGTAGCAAATGCGTTGTCCAAAATGTGGTGGAAGTAAGTCTAGTGTGGTGGATAGTCGACAAGCTGAAGATGGGAATACCATCCGTCGTCGCAGGGAATGCGAAGAATGCCATTATCGCTTTACTACCTACGAACGTGTAGAAGAACGGACTCTAGTGGTTGTCAAAAAGGATGGAACACGTGAGCAATTTTCTCGTGATAAAATCTTTAATGGTATTATCCGCTCGGCTCAAAAACGGCCGGTTTCTAGTGATGAAATCGAAGAAATTGTAAACCGAATTGAACAAAAGGTCCGCAGCCAAAGTGACAATGAAATCTACAGTGAGTATATTGGTTCGTTGGTTATGGATGAGTTAGCAGATCTGGATGAGATCACCTATGTTCGTTTTGCTAGTGTTTACCGGAGTTTCAAGGATGTCGGTGAATTAGAGACCCTCTTGAAGCAAATCACGAAGGGAACCAAGAAGAAAAAGGAAAAATAGATGAAGCCCAATACGCCTTTCGCATTTTTAAAAAATAATCTTCTTCCACCGGCAGGGGCTGCATTGGAGCAGTATTACCTGCCTATTTTGGAGACGGAAACAGTAACAGTTTATCGTTATCTGCTAGCCTCTTATGATCAAGGTGAAAAACAATATTTGCTTGCTCAAATCCTCAATCACTTGAATATAGGATTTCCACAGCTGCTTCTCGCTTTTGATCGTTTAATTGCTATGGGGTTGATGGATCTCTATGAGGAAGAAGTTGGGATCACGATCCAGTTACATGCTCCTCTTGCCTCAGAACAATTTTTTTCGAATGCTGTTTTTAAACGCTTACTTGAAAAGAAAATCGGGGAAAAGGCCGTGGAGGATCTGCTCCCAGCACGCTCTTTAGGGACTAGACGGCAAGTTTCCTTCTCGCAAGTCTTTGGACTAGATGCTGGGGAGGCGACCGTTCTTCCAAGTAAGAAACAGCAGTTTGATATGGAGATGTTTAAGCGAATGATGGGGCGTGATGGATTTCGTTTTGCGGATGAAGGAGAAGCGACTCTATCCCTCTTTGCCATCGCGGAAGAGCAACAATGGACCTGGTATGAAACCTATCTTTTAGCCAAAGAAACAGCTGTAGACCGGATTGTCTCTCCAAAGAGAATGAAGCAAAAGTTGGCTCAGGCGAGCCAGGAGCAACCCCGCATGTCCTATAGCCGTCAGGAAGAAACCATTCTGAGAGAAGCTAAGGCAAAATCCAGCCTACAATTTCTAGCGGAGATTAAGAAGGCGCGCAATGCGACCATTACGCAGAGCGAACGCAAGACTTTATCTAAGTTAGCTGATCTAGGCTTACTAGATGAGGTGATCAATATCATCTTATTGTTGACCTTTAATAAGACCCAGTCTGCTAATCTCAATGAAAAGTATGCTTTGAAGGTAGGAAATGATTTTTCTTATCAAGGGGTCAACAGTGCAGAACTAGCGATTTTAAAAGTTCGAGAACGCCAGGAACAAGCTAAGGCTCAAGGAAACAAAGGGACGAGTCCTGCATCAGCCAAGGGCAAGCATAGCAATGTTCCCAAGTGGAGTCAACCAAACTATCAAAATCAAACCAGTCAAGCAGAAAAGGTGGATCTTGCTAAAGAGAAACAACGCCTATTAGAAAAACTGAATCAAGGAGGTGAGTAGATGGAAAGTGTAGGTCAAACCATGTCTCACATGAACCGTGCGCGTCAATTTAACTATGAGGATTTGGTCGCACAGATCTTGGCAGACCAAGAAGTTGCAGCCTTTATCAAGGACCAATCTTTGTCTGAACAAGAAATTCGACGTAGTATTTCAAAATTTAATCAATACATTAGTGAACGCAACCGTTTCTTATTGGGAGATCCGGATTATATTGCCAAAGGTTATAAGCCCATCCTCACCATGAATGAAGGCTATGCGGATGTCGCTTATGAGGAAACGCCAGAGTTAGTCGAAGCCCAAAAACGAGCTGCGATCAACCAACGTCTCAACTTGATCAATCTCCCTTCAACCTTGAAAGAAGCGAGTCTAGCTAAGGTAGAGCTCGATGATAAGGGACGATTTGTGGCCTTTGAGGAATTAGCTAATTTTGTGGCCAACTATCCTGAATATCAAAAGGGGATCTACCTCTATGGTGATTTTGGAGTAGGAAAGAGCTACATGATGGCAGCTTTGGCTCATGATCTATCAGAAAAACGCCAGGCCTCTACCACCTTACTACATTTCCCAAGTTTTGCTATCGATGTCAAAAATGCCATCAGTTCAGGCTTGGTCAAAGAAACCGTCGATCAGGTGAAAAAAGCCGAAATTTTAATTCTCGATGATATCGGTGCGGAACAGATGTCAGCCTGGGTACGAGATGAAATCTTACAGGTGATTTTGCAGCACCGGATGCAGGAAAATCTCTCAACCTTCTTTACTTCTAACTTTAATTTTGAAGAATTGGAACGTCATTTTGCGGCTTCGCGCAATGGAGATGAAACCTGGCAGGCCAAACGTGTCATGGAGCGCGTGAAATTTTTAGCCAAGGAAATCCATTTGGAAGGAGTCAATCGCCGATGAATGAAACCATCCGTTTAATGAAATCTCATTTTTCTGTTCGCCGTTTTAAGGAAGAAACCATCAAAGAAGCTGACCTCAAGGAAATTTTATCAGCTGGGCAGATGGCATCAAGTTGGAAAAACTTTCAGTCTTATTCTGTGATTGTGGTCAAAAGCAAAGAAAAGAAAGAAGCTCTCTACGATTTGCTTCCTCAAGAAGCGATTCGCCAATCAGATGTCTTTCTCCTCTTTGTTGGAGATTTAAACCGCGCTGAAAAAGCTGTCAAACTTCATGAGCAGGATTTCCATCCTGAAGGGGTGGACAACTTACTGATCACCTCAGTGGATGCGGCTCTAGCGGCTCAAAATACGCTATTGGCAGCTGAAAGTCTCGGCTATGGTGGAGTGATTATCGGCATGTTGCGCTACTGTTCAGAGGAAGTCGCAGAACTCTTCCGTCTGCCAGATTATACCTACCCTGTTTTTGGGATTGCTCTTGGAGTACCCAACCAGCAACATGCAGTGAAACCACGTTTGCTATTGGAGCAGGTTGCTTTTGAAGAAGAATACCAAGAACAAGACCTATCAGTTGTGACTGCCTATGACAAGGTTCAGGCAGATTATGCTGGAGCGCGTGCAACAGATAGCTGGAGCGAGCGCCTTGCAGCTCAATTTGGTCAACCTGAACAAGAAGAGACCAAAAAACTACTAGAAAAACACAAACTATTATGAAATGAAGAGAGGCGTTCTTGAACCGAAGTCATGCCTTTCATTAGAAAAGAGGAAATCATGGCCCTACCAACTATTGCGATTGTAGGCCGTCCCAATGTCGGAAAATCTACACTCTTTAACCGGATTGCCGGTGAGCGGATTTCCATCGTTGAGGATGTAGAAGGAGTCACTCGTGACCGCATTTATGCAACAGCTGAGTGGTTGAATCGAAAATTTAGTATCATTGATACAGGGGGAATTGATGACGTAGATGCCCCATTTATGGAGCAAATCAAGCATCAGGCAGAAATTGCCATGGACGAAGCAGATGTGATCGTCTTTGTCGTTTCTGGGAAAGAAGGGATCACGGACGCGGATGAATATGTCACTCGTATCTTGTATAAGACCCATAAACCGGTCATTCTTGCAGTCAACAAGGTGGATAATCCAGAGATGCGCAATGATATCTATGATTTTTATGCCTTGGGACTGGGTGAGCCACTACCGGTATCCTCTGTCCACGGGATCGGAACTGGGGATGTGCTTGATGCCATCATTGAAAATCTCCCGAATGAAACAGAAGAAGAAAATCCAGATATCATTAAATTTAGCTTGATTGGTCGTCCAAATGTTGGAAAATCAAGCTTGATCAATGCGATCCTTGGAGAAGACCGAGTTATCGCAAGCCCTGTTGCTGGAACTACACGGGATGCCATCGATACCCATTTTACCGATGCAGATGGTCAAGAATTTACCATGATCGATACAGCTGGTATGCGTAAATCTGGTAAAATCTATGAAAACACTGAGAAATATTCTGTCATGCGTGCCATGCGTGCCATCGACCGTTCAGATGTGGTTTTGATGGTTATTAATGCCGAAGAAGGGATTCGGGAATATGACAAGCGGATCGCTGGCTTTGCTCATGAAGCTGGTAAAGGTATGATCATTGTTGTCAACAAATGGGATACCATTGAAAAAGACAACCATACCATGAAGCAGTGGGAAGATGACATTCGCGATCAATTCCAATACCTTTCTTATGCGCCGATTGTCTTTGTCTCTGCCTTAACTAAACAACGCTTGCACAAGTTGCCAGAGATGATCAAACAGATCAGTGAGAGTCAAAATACGCGGATTCCTTCAGCTGTCTTGAACGATGTGATTATGGATGCCATTGCCATTAATCCAACACCGACAGATAAAGGAAAACGTCTCAAGATCTTCTATGCGACACAAGTAGCAACCAAGCCGCCAACTTTTGTGATCTTTGTTAATGAAGAAGAACTGATGCACTTCTCTTACCTTCGTTTCTTGGAGAACCAAATTCGCAAGGCCTTTGTTTTTGAAGGAACCCCGATCCATTTGATTGCGCGAAAACGGAAGTAGGGAATACGAGACAAATGGATCAAAGTCGGGAAGGATATTTCAAATGATAAAATGCTCGTTCTTCCAACTATGAAAACAACTAAAAGTAGCGCATAAGCGTTACTTTTTTTAAGGATGAGTAGAGTAAACTCATGAAGATCATGAGAGCTTTAGGTTTGTATACTTATTATTTAAGATCTATCTGTATCTCTTGTTTATCGGTTCGATCGTAAACTTGGAGCTCTTGATCCTATTACTGGGGATTTTATTAAAAAATAAGGTCGTGTTTTTTGTGTTTTTCTGTGAGCTATCGGAATCTTTCTCCTCTCTATTTAGCTATTCTATCTATTGTTCGCTCAAACAGTCAAAAGAGAAGAAGCGTGGATAGCTGTTTGTGATGACTAAGTTACGAAATCATATAAAAAACTGGGACAATGCTGTCTCAGTTTTTCTATTTTAAAATGGGCTAAAAACCTTTCAAGATGATGACTATCTTTTCTAATTTTTCCTTAAATATGTTATAATAAAGGGATTAATTTAAGGTGGTAAACATGGCAAAATTAATTCCTGGGAAGGTTCGTTCACAAGGGAGCCTTCTATATGAAGATGGGAAAGTTTCCCTTCAGGAAGTAAAAGAAAAATACCTGTATTTTCGGGTGGAAGAAGAAAGCTTGCGTTACAGTTTGGATGATGATGCCGTTTTTTGTAGTTGTGCTTTCTTTCAAAAGAAAAAATTCTGTACCCATCTGGCAGCTGTAGAAGCTTATCTGAAGAATGATGACAGTGGGAAAGCTGCTCTTGCAAGTCTTGAAGAAGACGCCACTGCAACTGAAGAAACTCAGGAGAAGGTCTCTTTTGGAAGTTTATTTTTAGATCAGGTGCTTCCAAAAATCGAGAAAAAAGAACCCCGCTATATCTTATCAGCTGTTGGACATGAAGACGACTATTCTGGTCAATTTTTATGGACTCTTCGCATTCGTCGCTTGCCAGACGAGCGCTCTTATGTGATCAGAGATGTGCTAGCTTTTTTGCAGACCCTTCAAAAAGAAGGCTATTTTGCAATTGGCAAAAGTTATTATGAACCTATTTCTTACTTAGAATTTGATAGGGCTAGCCAGGATGTGATTAATTTCCTACAGGGCTTGGTCACAGATGGTGGATCAAAAGAGCAAGATTTCTTTCCCAATGCTGGGCGCCATCTCTATTTCCCACCGAGTCTTTTTGAAGAAGCTGTGGAATTACTGATGAATTTGGACTCTTTTCTGCTGCAATATAGCTTGTATGACTTTTCAGAAGTGTATTTTCAGGATGTCCATGGGGAGGAAGATCTCTTTCATTTTCAGGTGGAGGACCATGGGGATTTTTACGAATTGATCATTACTGAGCCACAAGTGAAGGTTATCGAGTCGGCTAATTATCTATTTAGAAATGGTGTCTTCTATCACCTGACGCCCCAACAGCGGACCCTATGGAAGGCGATCCAAGATCTTCCAATGGATCAGGATCGCAAAAAACGCCTGCATTTTGATCCCACGGACCAAACAAAGCTTTCCTATAGTTTAAAAGAGTTCAAAAAACTGGGACAAATAACAGCACCGACCAGCTTTTTAATCCACGATTTTACTCCGGAATTTCATTTTGATCTTGCACAGGACCAGACCGTTTTACTGGACGTGGTCTTTCAATACCAGGACCGTGCAGTGACCACGCGTGAGGAACTTCTCAATCTTCCTTATTCCAGTGATTTCGATAAGGAGCAAGAAGTCTTTTCAACCATGCTAGCAGCAGGTTTTACAGACGACTTTTCTTCCCAAAGAAGTCCTTTATCAAGTGAGCAGCTCTATCCATTCTTTCGCCAACAGATCCCGACTTTTGAAGCCTTAGGAGAGGTTACCCTCTCTGATAACCTTTTAGATCTTTATCAAGTGGAGCGTCCAAAAATTGATGTTAAAACCAATGGCAGTCTACTGGAGATTGGTTTTGACTTTGAAAGTGTGGATCCAGCTGAAGTGGACCAGGTCCTCAAAGCTTTGGTGGGGCAAAAAGATTATTTTGTTAGCCATACAGGGAAGGTCCTTGTTTTTGATGAAGGAACCAAGAAAATCAGTCGAGCCTTAGCAGATCTGCGGGCGAAAATGAGCAAGGGTGGGAAACTACAAGCCCGCCGGATAGCTGCATATCAGTTATCTGATTTGTTGGCAGATCAAGACAATGTTCATTTTTCAGAAGAATTTCGAAATTTGGCTCATGATTTGACTCATCCAGAAGATTACCACCTCCCTCAGATGACAATCCAAGCGACCCTAAGGGATTACCAAGAAACAGGGGTCAAATGGTTCTCCATGCTAAATCAATATGGTTTTGGTGGTATTTTAGCGGATGATATGGGGCTTGGGAAAACCCTGCAGACCATTTCCTTTTTGACCAGTGTTGCAAAAAAAGAAACTAAAATCTTGATTCTAGCTCCGTCTAGTCTCATTTACAACTGGAAACAAGAATTTTCAAAATTCGCTCCTCAGATGGAAGTGGCAGTCGTCTACGGTCTCAAGCAGCACCGAGATGAACTCATCGCAACCAATCCACAGGTGGTTATCACTAGTTACGCTTCTTTCCGTCAAGATGTGGAGGAATACCAGAAGAATCAGTATGAGTACTTGATTCTAGATGAAGCCCAGGTCATGAAAAATGCCCAAACCAAGATTGCCCAACACTTACGTGGCTTTGAGGTTCCGCATGTGTTTGCCCTATCAGGGACACCGATTGAAAACCATGTGGGTGAACTCTGGTCCATTTTCCAAATTGTTCTTCCAGGGCTCTTCCCAGCTAAAAAAGAATTTCAAAAATTGACTCCTGAGACCATTGCGCGATTTGTCAAACCCTTCGTCATGAGACGGAAAAAAGATGAGGTGCTCCAAGAATTATCGGACTTGATTGAAACAACCTACCACAATGAGTTGGATGACAGTCAAAAAACGATCTATTTAGCTCAATTAAAACAAATTCAAGATCGAGTTCGAACCTCTAGTGAGGAAGAACTAAATCGGAGCAAGGTGGAAATTCTCTCTGGTCTCATGCGCCTTCGCCAAATCTGTGATACCCCCGCCCTCTTTATGGAAGACTATCAGGGAGATAGTGGGAAATTAGAGAGCCTTCGAGATCTTTTGGGTCAAATCAAGGATGGCGAACACCGGGTTTTGATCTTCTCTCAATTCAGAGGCATGTTGGATATTTTGGAGAAGGAAATTGATCAGCTCGGCATGACTTCCTTTAAAATCACGGGGTCCACTCCGGCCAAAGATCGTCAAGAAATGACCAATGCCTTTAATGCAGGTGAGCGCCATGCTTTTCTCATTTCTCTAAAGGCTGGAGGGGTCGGATTGAACCTCACTGGTGCCGATACCGTCATCTTAGTCGATTTGTGGTGGAATCCTGCAGTGGAAGACCAGGCTATTGGACGTGCCCATCGAATGGGACAGGAACAAAATGTTGAAGTTTACCGTATGATTACTCGTGGTACGATTGAAGAGAAAATCCAAGAACTGCAAGCTTCCAAAAGACACTTGGTCTCAACGATTTTAGATGGAACGGAAACACGATCCAGTTTATCTGTTGAAGAAATTCGTGAGATTCTTGGAATTCAGTCAGAATAGCTTGAAAAATTCTGTGAATAGTTTATAATTAATGGAGTGTCGAAAGGAAGAAACCATGACAGAAAAATATTTTCCTCAAGTAGGGGATAATGAGTTGATGTTAACAGAGATGCCCCACATGAACCTGTACGATGAAACAGATTTGATTAGTAACATTACAGGCGACTATGTGGATAAAAATTATTTGGAATGGCAACCAATTGCTGAAAATACCAAACCCAAGCATCCTTACCATCAACCACTAGAAGAGCCCCTACCGAAAAGACGGCCAGTAAGAAAACCTGATTTTAAAGAGCCGATTGATAAAAAAAGTCCTGCCAATCGTTATGCAGAGGAAGCCAGAGAGCGTGCGCGTGAAGATCTGAAAAAGAAACGCACAGCCCCCTATCTGACAACGGATCCAGCAGCTACTACAAGTAAGCGGAAAAAACCGTTTATTTCAGAACGAAAACCTGGCCAGACAACGGCTCCCTTCCAAAAGGAAAAGCCAGGTGAATTATTGAAATATAGCAAACGATTGCGACAAGATCAGTTGATCCTTGCAGAGTTTGAATCTGTAGGAGAACCAGAAGTGGCAGAACCGACTGAAAAGAAAAACAATTATGATTTCTTAAAGACTAGCCAAATATACAATAAAGATCAGCACAAGCTGAAACTACAGCCGATCAAACAAGAATTGGATTTAACCCATCTAGATCAAGAATAAGGAGAAAACATGTCTAACACATACCATTTTATTGGAATTAAAGGAGCAGGGATGAGCGCTTTAGCTCTCATGCTTCACCAAATGGGACATACGGTTCAAGGGTCAGATGTTGAGAAATATTACTTTACGCAACGTGGCTTGGAACATGCAGGGATTCAAATTTATCCATTTGATGTGAAAAATTTGGAAGGCGACAAGATCCTCATTGCAGGGAATGCTTTCCGTCCAGATAACAATATAGAAATTGCTTATGCAGATGAGCATGGTTTAACCTATAAACGCTACCATGAATTCCTTGGTGAATTTATGCGTGACTTCGTCAGCATGGGAGTTGCCGGAGCACACGGAAAAACCTCAACAACAGGGATGCTTTCGCATGTCTTATCAAATATCACTGATACCAGTTATTTGATTGGTGACGGGACAGGTCGTGGCTCTGCAGCAGCCAAATACTTTGTATTTGAATCAGATGAGTATGAACGCCACTTTATGCCTTACCATCCTGAATACAGTATCATCACCAATATTGACTTCGACCATCCAGACTATTTCACGAGCTTAGAAGATGTCTTTAATGCCTTTAACGATTATGCCAAACAAATCAGCAAAGGCCTCTTCATCTATGGAGAAGACAAAGAATTGCGTCGGATTACCTCATCAGCACCAATTTATTACTATGGTTTTGATAAGGAGACGAACGATTTTGTGGCTAGCAACTTGCTTCGTTCAACGGCAGGTTCAACCTTCGACGTTCATTTCCGTGGAGAAGATTTGGGGCAATTCCATATCCCAACATTTGGTCGTCACAACATCATGAATGCCACAGCTGTCATTGGCTTGCTTTACATTGCAGGATTTGACTTAGATTTAGTCCGTGAGCATTTAAAGACCTTTGCTGGAGTGAAACGTCGCTTCACTGAAAAAGTAGTTAATGGAACAGTCATCATCGATGACTTTGCGCATCATCCAACGGAAATTATTGCAACCTTGGATGCAGCCCGTCAAAAATACCCAAGTAAAGAGATTGTGGCCATTTTCCAACCACATACTTTTACACGGACGATTGCCTTGTTAGATGAATTTGCTGAAGCGTTGAATCAAGCAGATGCTGTTTACTTGGCACAGATCTATGGTTCTGCACGGGAAGTCGACCACGGCGATGTGAAGGTTGAAGATTTGGAAGCAAAAATTGTCAAACGTTCAGCGATTATTACAGCTGAGAATGTTTCTCCTCTTCTTGACCATGATAATGCAGTCTATGTCTTTATGGGAGCAGGAGATATTCAAACCTATGAATACTCATTTGAGCGTTTATTATCTAGTTTGACACATAGTGTACAATAAGATATGATTGAGTCTGGAATCGATTGGTTCCAGACTTAAATTTATCTGTCCACTGAAGGAGTATGAGATGAGGAAAGCAGGATGATGATTCGACCAATCACCCCAGCTGATCAAGAACAGCTGTTGTTGCTAGAAGAAGAACTTCATGACAATGAAGGGAAGGAGCACAAAGCCACTCTTGAGGAAGCGCTAGGTTCGAAGGAAGCCATTTCTCTACTTGCAGAACAGGCGGGAGATATGGTGGCCTACTTGTTGGCGACAGAAGACCAGCATTTAAAAGGAGACCTAATCGTATTGCGATTAGCAGTGAGGCCAGCCTTTCAAGGTCAAGGTTATGGTTCTATTTTGATCGCTGCTTTAAAGGATCTAGCTGTTCAAAAGGGAAAGAAAGCCATTTGGATCGATTGCCCAGAAGACTTACTATCTTACTTTGCCCAGCAAGGATTTCGGGATGAAGCTGAGTCTGATCGAGGTGTCCATATGGTTTGGGAACGATAGAAGGAATTAATGATGAAAGAAAAGATTCACATTAGACAAGCAGAGCTGCAGGATTTGGATGCCATCGAGCGCATTGAGCTTGAGAATTTCTCAGAAGAAGAAGCGATTCCGCGTCAGATTTTAAAAGATCACATCGAAAAGATTCAAACGACATTTCTTGTAGCAGAATGCCAGGGGCAGATTTTAGGCTATTTAGAAGGACCTGTTAGACCGGAGCGCTATTTGATCGATTCCTCCTTTTTAGAGGTTGAAGATCTAAGCCATTTAGAAAAGGGCTTTATTTCCATTACGAGTCTATCCATTGCTAAAGAAGCCCAAGGACTTGGAGTGGGAACCCTTTTGCTTGAAGCGATGAAAGAGATTGCGATTAAGGATGGCTGTCAAGGGATCAATTTGACCTGTCATGATTATTTGATTCCTTATTACGAAAAGCAAGGATTTACCAATGAAGGTCTCTCAGAATCCCAATATGCGGGTGAAGTTTGGTACAATCTGGTCTGGGAAAATGAAAACCTTGATTAAATAGGTATTTTGAAGAAGAAGGGCGATTTGTATTGCTTTTCTAAATCTTTTAAGATATAATATTAAGGATTATGATGAGGGAGGTCAATTATTTGACTGATAAATCACAAGACAGTGAGAAGTTATTAAGCTTCAAAGAGCAGATCCTCAGAGACTTAGAAGAGGCCAATGAGCAACTTCTAAAGATCGAAAAAGAGTATGATCTACCTGATCGAAGCATTGAAACCCCTTCTTCACTGAAAGAGGAGGAAGAAGCAACACCGCCTCCAAAAGTAGAAGAATCTGCGTTGGCTCCCAAAGAAGAACCAGTGGAGCCGGTAAATGCGACTCCTGCTGTGGAAGAAAAGAGTGAGCTTACAAAGCCTGCTAAAAAAGAACCAAGTCAGGAACCGGTAGAGGAAAGCTTATCGCGCTCTTCTCGTAACCAGCGCCAACAAAAACAAAAGAAACAAAATAAAATCGCTAAACGAATTGTGCGGACAGTGGTCAGCCTTTTGCTGATTGTGATCGTAGCTACAGGGATCTTTGCTGTGACCTATATCCATTCAGCCGTTAAGCCGATGGATAAAAATGCAACAGAATTCGTAACGGTTGAGATTCCAGCAGGTTCAAGTAATCGTGAGATTGGCGCGATCCTTGAGAAAAAAGGACTCGTGAAAAATGGCCAGTTCTTTAACTACTATAGCAAGTTCAAGAACTATAGCAATTTCAAATCCGGTTACTTCAATTTGCAAAAGAGCATGGACCTAGAAACCATCATCCAAAAATTGCAAGAAGAGGGTACCAAAACTCCTCAGGCTCCAGTTCTTGGGAAGGTGACGATTCCAGAAGGTTATACGATCGATCAGATTGCGACGGCTATCACCACCGATGTCTCCACTAAGAAGGCAGGCAAGACTCCATTTAAGAAAGAAGATTTCTTGAAGGCTGTCCAAGACGATGCCTTTATTGAGAAGATGGTAGCCAAATATCCTAAGCTCTTGGCGAATCTACCAAGTAAGGATTCTGGTGTTCGCTACCGTTTAGAAGGTTATCTCTTCCCAGCAACTTATAACTATGGGAAAGATACCACAGTGAAAGAGATGATCGATCAGATGATCGCGGCAATGGATCAAAACTTAAGACGCTATTATGAAACACTTGAGAGCAAGAACATCAATGTGAACGAAGTATTGACCCTTGCTTCCTTAGTTGAAAAAGAAGGGGCGACAGATCAGGATCGTAAAGATATCGCAAGTGTCTTCTATAACCGCTTGAACCAAGACATGCCTCTGCAAAGTAATATTGCAATTCTTTATGCGCAAGGTAAACTTGGCCAAAAGACGAGCTTAAAAGAAGATGCAACGATCGATACGGAATTAAATTCCCCTTATAATATTTATAAGAATACCGGCTTGATGCCTGGCCCAGTGGATAACCCTGGAGTATCAGCGATCGAAGCGGCGGTGAACCCAAGTAAAACCGATTACTTGTATTTTGTCGCAAATGTTGAAAATGGTGAAGTCTTCTTCGCTAAGACATACGAAGAACACAATAAAAATGTTGAAGAACATGTCAATAGTAAATTGACACAAGCAAGTTCAAACTAGAAAAAGCATGTGGCGTGTCCACAGCTTTTTCATTCAAATAATAGAAAGAGAAGAATAATGGCAGAAAAAACATACCCAATGACCCTAGCAGAAAAAGAAAAGTTGGAACAAGAATTAGAAGAGTTGAAATTGGTCCGTCGTCCTGAAGTAGTAGAACGGATTAAGATCGCACGTTCATATGGTGACCTCTCAGAAAACTCTGAGTATGAAGCAGCAAAAGATGAACAAGCTTTTGTTGAAGGTCAAATCTCTAGCTTGGAAACAAAAATCCGTTATGCAGAAATCGTTGATAGTGATGCTGTTGCAGTAGACGAAGTAGCGATCGGAAAAACCGTTACAGTTCAAGAAGTTGGCGAAACAGATGAAGAAGTATACAGCATCGTTGGTTCAGCAGGGGCAGATGCCTTTGCAGGAAAGATCTCTAACGAAAGCCCAATCGGTCACGCTTTGATTGGTAAGAAGACAGGTGACGTTGTCACTGTTGAGACACCAGCTGGAAGCTACCAAGTGAAAATTTTGAACGTAGAAAAAACAGCGTAACTATAAAATGCAGGCTCTCCAAGAGGGTCTGTTTCAGATTAAAGACAAAGTTCTCTTAGAAACTTTCCTTAAGTGAGTATGGACGTCAGCGAACTTCCACGAAGTTCCATGACTAAATCAAGATACAAAGGGCGTGGCGGATAAAGTCAAAATAGGAAGTTTGACGCAGAATCTTTAGATTCTAGGAAGACTTATCTTTTTGACACGATCCGCAGCCCGTGTTCAATTCGTTTTGAACCCCTTCGATTTTCAATTTTTAGGCTCAGGCTAAAACAGTTCCCCGAACTGTTTTACTTTCAAAACTCCCCTAGTTCCTGAAATAATTATGTTTCAGGCACTTTTCTCACGGCGGAAAGTTTCAGTATCTGCTGTATGAACCTAATAGTTTATATCATTTTATTTTTTAACATTACTTAGATAAAAACGGTCTTAAAGCAGGCTCTCCAAGAGGGCCTGCTATTTTGTGCTCTTAATCCCCTTGTGAAGGTGAAAATTTTTCGTTGACTGATTGAATGGTATCAAAAAAGCACTTGAACTAAAAGGTTCAAGTGCTGCTCTATTTTCGCTAGAATTTAGTAGTTTGTACTACTTTCTATTGCGTTGTTTCCCTGCATTGCGGTTGTTTTTTGGTTTGTGTTGGATTTGTGTCGTCGCAGTTGGTGTGACATCTTTTTTCACGCGGTGACTAGTAGCTTTTGGAGGATTGTTTTTGTATTCCTCAGCGACCCGTTTGCGAAGATTTGGACGAATCAAGTAGTTGATGACAAATTGTTGGATAATTTGGATTACCCCACCGACTACCCAGTAAAGAGTCACTCCGGCTGAAGAGATCAATGAGAAGACACCGATCATAATCGGGCTCATCAATGATGCTTTACGCATGCTTTCCTTTTGGGTTTCATCTTCAATTCCATGAAGAGAGAGCATACTTTGGATATAGTAAAGAACCGCTACGATAGCCGTCAAGAGCAAGCTTGGTTTGCCAAGAGCAATGCCAAGGAAGCTACTTTCTGCTACCCCTTTGGTGTGTTGAGCAGCAAAGAAGAGAGCAGAGAAGAATGGCATTTGGATCAAGAGTGGCAAACACCCAACTCCACCAAACATGCTGACTCCATTTTCACGTTGAGCAGCCATTAATTCCTGTTGCGCCAATAGCTTTTCTTCTTGTGAGCTAGCGTTCTTCATGCGCTCTTGGATTGGCCCAAGGATGGGTTTTAAGTAATTCATCTTTTCAGATTGGTAGGTGGCCTTCCATGATTGGTACAAACCAAGTGGCAAGATGATTAACCGCACGATCAAGGTGACGATAATAATCCCGATCCCAAAGCCCAAGCCAAGGTTGTTGGCAAAGAATTTGATGGCTTCGCCCATTGGACGGCCAAGAAGATCCCAGATCAATCCAGTCGGATTTCCAGTTTTCCGATCGACACTCACGCATCCTGATAAGAAGACAAGCGAAGCTAGTCCCATCGATGCAAGTAATGCAAGTTTATTTTTTTTCACAAATAGTTCCTTCTTTTTTTAATGATACCTTTCTATTCTACTGTTTTTTTTGAAAATACACAATAGTTCTCTAGTCTTAATTTGCAATTTTGAAGTCTGTATAGTTTTCAAAGTTTGCGAGCGTAACATCCAAATAAGTCACATGTGCAAAAGGCGTAGGACCTTTGCGAATTTCTTGGATGAATTTGGCCATTTGGCTGCTAGATTCTGCCTGGGCCAGAATGCCAACAGTTCCGTCGTCATTATTCCAGACACGGCCAGTGATCCCACCGATCTCTATAGCAAGACTGTAGACTCCCCAGCGAAAGCCAACCCCTTGAACCCGTCCTTGGGCAATCATTTTTACCTTTTGCATGTGCGACCTCCTTGACTCGAAGAAATCTATCTGAGGCATGATTTCTTCTTTTTCTTTGTGCTATAATAGTTCTATGAATATTATAACGTCTAAATCCAATAATGTAATCAAAAATGCTAAAAAATTACATCAAAAAAAATACCGGACAGATTCTTATCTCATTGAAGGCTGGCATCTGTTTGAAGAGGCAGTAGAAAATCAAGCGAAGATTCGGCAGGTCTTTGTTTTAGAAGCCTATTTAGACCAGGTAGAGGACATCCAAAAAGTCACCGTCGTGACTCCGGAGATCTTAAGTCTCTTGGCAGATTCAAAGACTCCGCAAGGGATTGTCGCAGAGATCGCTCTAGAGCAGCCAGAACTTCCGGATCAGCTACAAGGGCGGTTCCTCTATTTGGAGGATGTACAGGATCCTGGTAATGTAGGGACTATGATTCGAACAGCAGATGCAGCAGGCTTTGATGGTGTCATGCTATCGAAAGCCTCCGCAGATCTATACAGTCTCAAGACCCTTCGATCCATGCAGGGCAGTCATTTCCATATCCCTATCTGGAAACTGGATCGAGAAGAACTATTGGAGCTAGCTACGCAATCACATCTAGCAGTTCTCGCAACGACGCTTTCAGAAGCTTCCATTGACTACCGTCAGCTTCCTCAGACCGATCAGTTTATCCTGGTGATGGGGAATGAAGGAAATGGCATCAGCCAGGAAATGGCGGCACAAGCAGACCAGCTGGTTCATATTCCCATGCCAGGTCGGGCAGAGAGTTTGAATGTTGCAGTGGCAGCAGGAATTTTGATGTTTTCTTTAAGGAAATTTTGAGAAAAAGAAGTATACTTAACCTGTAAGAAGAAGTTGATGGAGGTCTTATTGGGAGAGCTTATCAACGAAAGGTGGTTATCTTATGCAATATCATCGTGACAAAGAATACATGACCTATGTAGGCCATCTGATCCAGCATCCTAAGGTTCAAAAATTAGCTGACATTCCCCACCATATTCATTCCAATCGTTTGGAGCATTCCATTCATGTTAGCTATACCAGTTATAAACTGGCTAAAAAATTTGGTTGGGATGCCAAAAGTACGGCTCGGGGTGGCCTCTTGCATGACCTATTTTACTATGATTGGCGCGAGACAAAGTTTACCAAGAGTCACGCCTGGATCCATCCCCGCATTGCCGTGAGAAATGCACGAAAGATCACAGATCTCAATGCCAAGGAAGAAGACATCATTATTAAACACATGTGGGGAGCTACCCTTGCTCCGCCTCGCTACAAAGAATCTTTTGTGGTGACCATGGTGGATAAATACTGGGCTGTTAAGGAAGCTTCAGAACCTTGGCGTAAAAAGATGGCCAAAAGGAGATTTTTTCATCGAAAAATGTTAAAATCGTAGTAAACAAATTTGAAAGGAACTTGTTTATATGTATAATGATTCAGTAATCCAAGAACAAAGTGGATTGAATGCTTTTTATAACAAAATCTACTCATTAGTTGGGATCGGTGTAGGGATTTCAGCCCTTGTGTCTGGTCTTATGATGACAGTCTTTCAAGATTTCTTCGTTCAAATCTTGACAACAGCACCAATGGTTTACTATGCAGCAGTGGTTGTAGAATTGATCTTGGTCTTTGTTGCAAGTGGGAAGGCTGTTAAAAATAGCCCATCTGCTCTTCCAATCTTCTTGATCTACTCAGCTTTGAATGGGTTTACGTTGAGCTTTATCATTGCTCGCTACATGCAAGCGACTGTCTATAAGGCTTTCTTGGTCAGTGCCTTGATGTTTATTGTCATGGGAGCTATCGGACGCGTCGTGAAAAAAGACCTTTCTGGTATGGGACGTGCCTTGATGGGAGTCTTGATCGGTGTGATCATCGCTTCTGTTGTGAACATGTTTTTGAGAAGTTCTGGAATGGACTATATCTTGAGTATTATCTCTGTCTTCCTCTTTGCAGGATTGACAGCTTGGGATAACCAAAAGATTCGCTATGTCTATGATCAAACAAATGGTCAACCTGCTACAGGTTGGGCAGTAGCGATGGCTTTGGAACTTTATCTTGACTTTATCAACCTCTTTATCAGCCTTCTTCGTATCTTCGGAAGAAACGACTAATCAAAGAGCAATTGAGCTGGGGCATTTGCCTCGGCTTTTTTTGTCTTTCGACTTGTGCTATACTAATAGTGACTAAAGAATAGAAATGAGCGCTTATGAAAACACCTTTTGTAACCCGTGAACAATTAGAAAGTCTGACCCAAGAATTCCCTACCCCTTTCCATCTCTATGATGAAGCAGGAATTCGTGATACGGCTCGTGCCCTCCATCAAGCTTTTGCTTGGAATGAAGGATTTAAGGAATACTTTGCCATCAAGGCGACTCCCAATCCTTCGATCCTAAAAATTTTGCAAGAAGAGGGCTGTGGTGTCGACACTGCCAGCTACGTGGAATTATTAATGGCGGATAAGCTGGGCTTTAGCGGGAAAGAGATTATGTTTTCTTCTAACAACACGCCAGCTGATGAATTTGTCTATGCTAGAGAATTAGGGGCAACTATCAATCTGGATGCCTATGAAGATATTGCTTTCTTGAAGTCTGTGACTAGCATCCCCAAGGTTATTTCTTGCCGCTATAATCCTGGTGGAGTTTTTGAACTGGGAACCGATATTATGGACAATCCTGAAGAAGCCAAGTTTGGAATGACCAAGGAGCAATTGATCCAAGCCTTTATCGAGTTGAAAGAACTAGGTGTGGAAGAGTTTGGCATTCACGCTTTATTAGCTTCTAATACTGTATCCAACGACTACTATCCAGAGCTGGCGCGTCAACTTTTTGAATTGGCAGTAGAAGTCGTCGAGAAAACAGGTGTCCACTTGGGCTTCATCAATCTCTCTGGTGGGGTTGGGGTCAATTACAAGCCGGAGCAAGAACCAAATGATATTGCCATTATTGGGGAAGGCGTGCATCGCGTTTTTGATGCGATTCTCAAACCGGCGGGACTTGGCCATGTGAAAATCTATACCGAGCTTGGTCGCTTTATGCTGGCTTCACATGGCCTCTTAGTAACCAGAGTCACTCATAAAAAGAAAACCTACCGGACCTATGTGGGCGTCGATGCTTCAGCTGTGAATCTTCTTAGACCGGCTATGTACGGTGCTTATCACCATATTACCAATATGGATCGTCCAGATGGACCGACTGAAGTGGTCGATGTCGTGGGAAGTCTCTGTGAAAATAACGATAAATTTGCCAAACAACGAGAACTACCCGTGACGGAGATTGGAGATTTGCTCGTGATCCATGACACCGGAGCCCATGGATTTTCAATGGGGTATCAGTACAATGCCAAGTTGCGTTCTGCAGAAGTTTTGCTTCAAGAAGATGGGCAGGCCCGTTTGATTCGTCGAGCAGAAAAATCAGAAGATTATCTTGCGACACTCTACGGCTTTAACATTGAAAAATAAGCGATTGTCTGATATAATGATAGTTATGTAAAAATAATGGATCGGAGAAAATTGTATGAATCTCTTTTTAGGAATTTTGTTGATTATTTTAGCTTTCTTTGGTGGGATGGTTGCAGGAATGTTCTTGCTTCGTCGTCAATTTGAAAAAGAATTTGCATCAAACCCACGTTTGAATGTTGAAGCAGTCCGTACGCTTTTAGGTGCCAGCGGCCAACGTCCAAGCGAAGCAAAAGTTCAACAAGTCTATCGCCAAATTGTCAACCAACAAAAATCAGCGATGGCGAAAAACAAGAAAAAATAAGAGTGGGGCAATCTCACGATAATAAATGAGAGGGGCTTGGAGGAATTTCTTAGTCCCTCCTTTTGGAAGGAAGAGATATGGATAACCGACCGATTGGTTTTTTAGATTCTGGCGTAGGGGGCCTGACTGTTGTCCGCGAATTGCTCCGTCAGCTCCCTCACGAAGATGTCGTCTATATTGGAGATTCAGCGCGTGCACCTTATGGTCCTAGACCAGCAGACCAAATCCGCGAGTATACTTGGCAGATGGTGAACTTCCTTCTGACCAAAAATGTCAAGATGATTGTCTTAGCCTGTAATACAGCGACGGCAGTGGTTTGGGAAGAAGTCAAGGAGAAACTTGATATTCCCGTTTTGGGAGTGATCTTGCCCGGAGCTTCTGCAGCTATTAAATCGACGACCCATCAAAAATTTGGGGTCATTGGGACACCGATGACGGTTTCTTCTGGAATTTATAAAGAGAAGATTCAAAGTCTAGCACCAGACATGGAAGTCAGCAGTTTAGCTTGTCCCAAGTTTGTTCCTCTAGTGGAATCAAACGAGTTGGCATCCAGTGTGACCAAAAAGGTGGTTTACGAAACCCTAAAACCACTAGTTGGAAAGGTTGATACCTTAGTCTTGGGATGCACCCACTATCCCCTTTTAAAACCGATCATTCAAAATGTGATGGGACCGGATGTCAAATTGATTGATAGTGGGGCAGAGTGTGTTCGGGATATTTCCGTCTTATTAAACTATTTTGAGCTCAATAAGAGTCGTGAACTCTTAGAGCAGACCCACCGCTTTTTTACCACTGCAAATGCCAATAGCTTTGCAGCGATTGCCGAAAAATGGCTAGAACGTTCAGTGAATGTGGAGCATGTAAATTTATGAGTGACAAACTATTTGAATACAAAGATCCCCAGGATTGGTATATTGCCCAATGGGGAGAAGATGCAGACTACAACCAATTTAGTCAAGTGCCTGCGGAAGCTTCCACTCTGTTAGATCAGCTGGAATTTCTCTTTGCCAAGGATCCTGAAGGCTTCCCTCTCAATCTATCGGTGATGCGCTATGGTTCAGCCTTTCGTTTTCTGACCTTTTTGACCGAAATCTTGAATGAAGTCAAGGGAAGATCTTTTGAAATCGTACAGCGTCAAGGAGCCTTGCTCTTGGTTGAAAAAGGGAAATTGCTCTATTTGCATTTGCCAAGTGATGGGGTGGATTTGGAAGCCTTTTTGGGTCAAGACAAGGTCAAAGATACGATTCTTATTGCGACTCGAAATGAGGGAAAAACTAAAGAATTCCGTAATATGTTTGAAAAACTGGGCTTTGAAGTGGAAAATCTCAATCAATACCCAGAGCTTCCAGAAGTCGAAGAGACAGGTCTGACCTTTGAAGAGAATGCCCGCCTAAAAGCTGAAACCATTGCAGAGCTAACTGGGAAAACAGTCTTAGCGGATGACTCAGGTTTGAAGGTGGATATCTTGGGAGGCTTACCAGGGGTTTGGTCAGCTCGCTTTGCGGGAGTTGGTGCGACAGATGCGGAAAACAATGCGAAATTGTTGCACGAATTGGCCATGGTCTTTGACTTGAAAGATCGTTCAGCTCAGTTCCATACCACCTTGGTGGTTGCAAGACCAGGCAAGGAAAGCCTAGTGGTGGAAGCGGATTGGCCAGGGTATATTAATTTTGAGCCCAAAGGGGAACACGGCTTTGGCTATGACCCTCTCTTCTTAGTTGGGGAAACGGGCCGTGCTGCTGCTGAATTAACGCTAGAAGAAAAAAATACACAATCACATCGTGCTTTAGCTGTTAAAAAGTTATTGGAGGTATTTCCATCATGGCAAAGCAAACAATCATCGTTATGAGTGATTCGCATGGAGACCGCTCCATTGTTGAAGCTATTAAAGAAAAATACCTAGGCCAGGTCGATGGGATCTTTCACAATGGGGATTCTGAACTGAAAAGTGATGATCCTGTCTGGGAAGGGATCCACGTTGTCCAAGGAAATATGGATTTTTATGATGGCTATCCGGAACGCTTGGTGACCCAACTAGGGCCGACACGGATCATCCAGACCCATGGGCATCTCTTCCAGATCAATTTTAGTTTTCAAAAATTGGATTTGTGGGCCCAAGAGGAGGAAGCAGATATCTGTTTATACGGTCACCTTCATATCCCAGATGCTTGGAAGGAAGGAAGAACCCTCTTTGTGAATCCTGGATCCGTTAGCCAACCTCGTGGTCTGATTCGGGAGTGTTTGTATGCCAAGATAGAGATTACGGATTCGAACTTTAGGGTAGAGTATTATACGCGAGAGCATGAATTGTATCCTGAACTGACAAAAGAGTTTAGCAGATGATAGCAAAGGAATTTGAACGTTTCTTGCTGACGCAGGAAGAGACGTTCTTAACTCCTGCCAAAAATTTAGCGGTCTTGATTGATACCCACAATGTAGACCATGCGGTCTTGCTGTTGAGCCAGATTAGCTATAGTCGCATTCCGGTAGTGACGGATGAACGCAAGTTTGTGGGGACGATCTCCCTAACGGATATTCTATCTTATCAATTGAAACACGAGATTCCTGAGGAGACTTTTGCTTCGATGGATATCGTAGACGTTGCAAAGAAGGAGGTCGGGGTCATCGGCTTAGACTTCAATTTGACAGAAGTCCTTCACAAGTTGGTGGATGACTCCTTCTTATCAGTGGTGGATGAAGAAGGGTATTTCCAAGGGATTATTACGCGGAAATCGATCCTCAAAGCCATCAATTCGCTGATGCATAATTTTTCAAATGAATACGAGATGATTCCAAAATGAAAGAATTTATTGCAAGTTTTATTGATCAAAAAGAACTAAGTGAAAATTCTCAGTCAGCCTATTTCTATGATTTGGACCAATTTATTGAATCAATTCATGGAAAAGTAACACCGACTAATTTGAGAATTTACCAAGCTTCGATTAAAGATTTTAAACCGGCGGTTCAAAAACGAAAATTATCCGCCGTTAACCAATTTTTATATTATTTGTATCAAGAACGCTTTATTTCTGAATATCATCGTTTGGTCTTGCCTAAAATTCAACCGGCCAAAACCCATGATCGTGAATTGTTGGATCTGACCCATTTTTGGGAAGAATCAACCAATCCACAGGGACGCTTGATGGCCTTATTGATTCTGGAGATGGGCTTATTGCCAAGTGAGATCCTCCAAGTCAAGGTCGAAGATATTCAGCTGGACTTTCATGTGATTCGAGTGGGCAAAGATGGCCAAAAACGAGTTTTAAAAGTTCCAGAGCCTTTACTGGATGAGTTGCAGCTCTTCCTCGATGGTGTCTATCTCTTTGATAATAAGGGAAAATCATACTCCCGTCAGTGGGGATTCCGGCAATTAGAAGCCTTCTTGATTGAAAAAGGCAACCAAGACCTTTCGGCACAATCGATTCGTGAGCAGTATATTTTGAAACAACGTGAACTCGGTGTGGATCTCTTTAGTATTGCGCGTGAATTGGGCCTAAAAACTATGGTGACATTAGAAAAATATAAATAATGGATATTAAATTTAAAGATTTTGAAGGGCCTTTGGATCTCTTGCTCCACTTGGTCTCTAAATACCAGATGGATATCTATGAGGTCCCCTTGATTGAGGTGATTGAACAGTATCTGGCTTATCTGGCGACTCTCCAGGCAATGAAACTAGAGGTGGCAGGGGAATACATGCTGATGGCTAGTCAACTAACCCTGATCAAGAGTCGAAGACTTCTTCCTAAGGTCGCAGAGGAGATGGATGAAGCAGAGGATCTAGAGCAGGACCTCCTTTCTCAATTGGAAGAGTACCGTACTTACAAGCAATTAGGAGAGTTGATGGCCTCGCAGCACGAGGAGCGCGCCCTCTATTATTCGAAACCGAAGATGGAATTGGTCTATGACGATACTGAATTACTTCATGATCGCACCACGGTGGATCTCTTCTTGGCTTTCTCAAAACTATTGACCAAGAAAAAAGAAGAATTCCGCCAGAACCATACAACCATTGTCAAGGATGAATACAAGATTGAGGATCTGATGGACCAGCTGCGTCACCGATTCCACGATCGTTCACAAGTTCTCTTGCAGGACTTGTTTCTAGAAGCAGCGGATCTCCAAGAGGTCATTACCCTATTTCTTGCAACCCTTGAATTAATCAAAATTCAAGAGGTCACAGTGGTACAGGATACGGCTTTTGGAGAAATTTACTTAAATAGGATTGAACATGAGCAAATTAGCTGAAATTGAAGCACTCTTATTTGTAGCGGGTGAAGAAGGAATTACTGCCAGACAAATCGCAGATCTTCTCTCTTTACCCCCAACAGGTGTGGTGCAAAGTTTAGAAAAATTGGTCCAAAAATACCAGGAGGATACAGATACCAGTCTGTGTTTGATGGAGACAGCTTCCCGTTATAAATTGGTGACAAAGGCAGACTACGCTTCGGTTTTACGAGACTATTCTAGAACGCCTATGAACCAAAGTTTGTCTCGGGCTGCCCTTGAAACCTTGTCAATCATTGCTTATAAGCAACCGATCACCCGTGTGGAGGTCGATGATATTCGGGGTGTCAATTCCAGTGGGGCCATTACCAAACTACTGTCATTTGATCTGATCCGTGAAGATGGGAAAAAAGAAGTCCTCGGGCGTCCTAATTTGTATGTCACGACGGAGTATTTTTTGGATTATATGGGGATCAATCATTTGGAGGAATTGCCAAAGGTTGAGGAAGTGGACATTGATCCAGAAGAAGGTCAATTATTTTCAGAGAGAACAGAGGAACTAGATGAGAATTAACAAATATATTGCCCATGCAGGCGTAGCTAGTCGTCGCAAGGCCGAAGAACTGATCAAGCAAGGCTTGGTGACAGTCAATGGCCAAGTTGTGCGTGAATTAGCGACCATCATTAAAACCGGTGATCAGGTAGAAGTAGAAGGGACTCCAATCTATAATGAAGAAAAGGTCTACTATCTTTTAAATAAGCCACGTGGCGTCATTTCTAGTGTATCGGATGATAAAGGTCGGACAACAGTCGTTGACCTTTTATCTCAAGTACCAGAGCGCATCTACCCAGTGGGACGTTTGGACTGGGATACATCTGGTGTCTTGATTTTGACCAATGATGGTGATTTTACAGATGAGATGATCCACCCGCGAAATGAAATTGATAAGGTCTATGTGGCGCGTGTCAAAGGGATTGCCAATAAGGAAAACTTACGTCCCTTGACGCGAGGGGTGACCATTGATGGAAAGAAAACCAAGCCAGCGACTTACGAGATTTTAAAAGTGGATGTCGAAAAGAACCGTTCAGTGGTTCAGTTGACCATTCATGAAGGGCGTAACCACCAGGTTAAAAAGATGTTTGAAGCTGTGGGACTTTTAGTGGACAAACTCTCCCGGACCCAGTTTGGGAATTTGGACGTCTCAGGACTACGTCCGGGTGAATACCGTCGTTTGAACAAAAAAGAAATCAGCCAGCTGCACAATCTAGCAGTAACTAAATCTAAAAAAGCATGAAAACAATCCTGATTGCGCTGGTCAGAGGCTATCAAAAATGGATCTCTCCCCTATTTCCGCCTTCTTGTCGTTTTCAACCGACCTGTTCCAATTATATGATCCAAGCGATTGAACGTTTTGGTGTGAAAGGTGTCTTGATGGGGATTGCAAGGATTCTACGTTGCCATCCGGGAACCAAAGCAGGACCAGACCCCTTGCCAGACCATTTTAGTCTGAAGCGAAATGAAGAATCAAAATTGGACGATCGGAAATAAACAGAAACACCCTTAGAAATTATTTTTCTAAGGGTGTTGATTTTGTACTAGAGTTGTCTATCAGCGTTTAGACCATGTTTTAGGGAGAAAGAGAAGAATCATTGGATAGATTTCAAGCCGTCCGGCAATCATGGCTAAGGAAAGTAACAGTTTTGAAATCGGACTAAAGATGGAGAAGGTTTGACCTGTTCCAATCATAGGTCCAATGTTGTTGAAACAACTAAAGACAGCGCTGACAACCGTCATGAAGTTATTATTGTCTAGACTCACTACAAAGAGTAGGCCGATCGTGATAAAACTGTATATTGTAAAGTACTTGAGGATCTGATGCTGTGTATCCTTATCCAATATCGTATCATTGACATGCAAGGTCAGAACGCGATTCGGAGACAAGGTCGAAAGAACCTGATTTTTTGCGATTCGCCATAAGGTCAAGCACCGAATGACTTTTAGCCCCCCAGCGGTCGATCCAGCAGAACCACCGATGACCATCAGCATCAAGAGGATGAACTGAGAAAAGAGAGGCCATTTTTCTGTCGTTCCATAACCAAAACCGGTAGTGGTGATGATATTGGAAACTTGGAAGAAGGAAATCTCAAAACTCTTAGCGACATTGGCATAGAGATGAAGGACATTGTAAGCGATCAATACACTGGACACGAGGACGATGGTGATATAGGTCCGCAATTCCTCATCTTTAAAGAAGGCCTTGAATTTTCGGATCATGAGGAAGTAGTAGAGGTTAAAGTTAACCCCGAAGACTAAAACCCCGATACTGACTAAATAGGTGATCAAACTACTATTGTAGTGGGCAATTCCGTCGTTAAAAACGGTAAAGCCCCCGGTCCCAGCCGTTCCCATGGCGATGACAAAACTATCATAAAGGGGCATACCAGCAAGGAAATAAAGAACCACAAAGAGGAAGAACAAGCCCAAGTACAAGAAGTAGAGGATTTGAGCTGTATTTTTTAATTTGGAAACGACCTTCCCAAAAACTGGACCAGGAACTTCCGCCTTCATGACTTCAAGGTGGCTGTTCTTGTTATTGTCCATAATTGCAAGGGCGAAGACCAATACTCCCATCCCTCCAATTAAGTGGGTGAAACTGCGCCAAAAGAGGAGAGAATGGCTGAGGACACCTACATCATCTAAAATCGTTGCCCCTGTTGTTGTAAAGCCAGAGCTGACTTCAAAGAAGGCGTCGATAATGTTGGGGATTTGCCCCGAAAAGACAAAGGGAAGGGCGCCAAAGAAGGACCAGAGGATCCAACAGAGGGCTACAATCAGGACTCCTTCTTTAGCATAGATGTGAAAATCCTTAGGTTTGTGAAAACTACCAAGGAGGCCAAACGCAAGTAGGATGGCCATGGTTGCTCCAATAGAGACAAAGACCTTGGCAGGTTCCCGATAGATTGCAGCGACCACTAAAGGAACGATCAGAAGACCAGCTTCGATTAAGAGGAGTTTGGACAAGAGGTAACGAATCATGCTTCTATTCATCAGGCTTACCTCTCAAGTAGATCGTAGATTTTAGTGACATTTTGAATCAAGGTGGTTACGATAATCCGATCTCCTACCATCAAACGGTCATCTCCATTAGGGAAAATAGCCTTACCATCTCGAATAATGGCAGCGATTAAGACGCCTTTTTTTAATTTCAATTCAGAGAGGGGATATTGGGTTAGTTTATTGTCTTCCTTAATTTGGAACTGCAAGGTTTCAATTCGACCGTTTGCGACATGGTGCAAAGCTTCTAGGTTTGAGAACTGTGCATTATAGCGCCCGCGAATAAAGTGCATAATGGTGTCTACAGCGATGCGTTTTGGCGTAACGATACTGGTCATATCTTGATCGCCAATGATCTCCAACAGACTGGTTCGGTTGACCTTGGTAATGTTCTTTTTGACGCCGACAGAATCCAAGAACATGGAGGTGATGATGTTTTCTTCATCGACCCCTGTCAAAGTAGCCACAGCATCGAAGTTATTGGCACTCTCTTCTAAAAGAATGTCTTTAGCAGTTCCGTCTCCATGGACGACATAGAGATCAGGAAATTCCTGACTAAAGAATTCCGCCCGTTCGCGATTGACCTCTAAGACCTTGAGATCGATCTTGCGGCGCACATCTTGAAGAATATTGAGTAGGTAGTAGGCAATTTTCCCAGCACCAATGATCATCATGCTCTTAATGACCTGAGGGCGAACATTGTTGTGGAAGAGAACGACCTCGATCCGATTACCTGTTACGAAAATCTTGTCTTGAGGTTGCAAGACAAAGTCTCCGTTTGGAATGGTGAGTTCGTTGCCACGCTCGATTGCACAAACAATGACATTTCCGTATTTCTTCCGGAATTGGGAGAGACTCATATTGCAGAGATTGCTATCTGGCTTGATTTTAAATTCCATCAAGGCAACTCGGCCATTGGCAAAATGCTCTACAGAAAGGGCATTTGGGAAGTCAATGATATTGGCAATATAGCGTGCTGTCAGCAATTCCGGATTGACAACTAGGGAGAAGCCCAAGATATTTTTTTCCTTGAAGTAGGAATTGGAATATTCCGGATTCCGCACTCGAACGATGGTCTCTTTGGCTCCCATTTTTTTAGCCAAAACAGCAGAGACCATGTTCACTTCGTCGTACTCGGTCATGGAAATGAAGATGTCGCAGTCTTCAACATCTGCTTGTTCCAAGATCTTGAAGTTCGCCCCATTTCCTAAAATTCCAATAATATCAAACCGTTTGGTAATATGGTTAAGAATGGATTCGTCTTTTTCGATCAATATAACATCGTGGTTTTCAGCAACGAGAGAACGACAAAGGGCCGTTCCGACCTTTCCTCCACCAACAACAATAATTTTCATAGAATACCTCCAGAGTATGCTTCTATCATACTCTATTTTCAAGAAAAATTCATCTTTTTAAGGATTTTCTGGTGGAATTTTGAGAAGCTAAGAACAAGTAGGAAAAATCGTCAAAAGAGTAGAACGAGGAGGGATCGAAAACTTTGATAAAGTTTCTTAAAAAAATCTAAAAAAACTATTGACAGGAGCTTCAAAAGTGATATACTTAGAAAGTACCTTCGTTGATTTACCTCAAACCTGTTGTGAGTTAAGTTAATGAAGCTGTAACCACGCTGTTTGCTGAGCTTGACTCCGGGCAGTGTGGCTATTTTTTTATCAGAAAGAGATCGAGTATGAATATTGAAGAACTGGACTACCAAGAGTCAGCAGCTCAAAACCACATCGTCTTGTTCCAACCTCAGATTCCACAAAATACGGGAAATATTGCACGGACTTGTGCGGCGACCAATTCTCCCTTGCATATCATTCGCCCCATGGCTTTTCCGATCGATGATCGCAAAATGAAGCGAGCAGGACTCGATTATTGGGACAAGCTGGATGTCCGTTTTTATGATAGCCTGGAAGAGTTTATGGAAGCAGCGAGCGACGGTCAGGTGCACCTAGTGTCCAAGTTTGCCAATCAGACCTATTCGGACGTTTCTTATCAGGATGGGAAGTCTCATTATTTCTTGTTTGGACGCGAGGATAAAGGTTTGCCGGAAGATTTTATGCGCCAGCACGAGGAGAAGGCCATTCGCATTCCGATGAATGACGAGCATGTCCGTAGTTTAAATGTCTCTAATACCGTCTGTATGATTGTCTATGAGGCTCTCCGCCAGCAGGGATTCAAAGGGCTGGAGTTGAGCCATCGTTATGAGCACGACAAGCTCAAATAAGAACGAAAAATTAAAACCCGAACGATGTAATCCATGACGTTACAAAAACTTGCCTAGGCAAGTTTTTTTTGTTATCATAAAAAGGTCTTCAGGGCAGGGTGTAATTCCCGACCGGCGGTGACTTTTACTAGGAAATGTTCTTTTCCATAGTCTAAAAGAAGTCCGCGAGCGCAAGCTGATGTGGTGTGACTCCACAACCGACAGTATAGTCTGGATGGGAGAAGACGAGAGACGAATAGACTGACAGCTATTCTGATCTGTTTAGAGCTGATGCATGGGAATAGTACGTTGGAGTCTAAGACGGACTAACGGCATGTTTCGATGGAGACCAGCTAAAGTAACTAGAATAGTTTCTAGTTTAAGCTTTGTTTAAATAGTTTAGAGTAGAATGATGGAGTAGACGTCTTTCCAGCTTCTCTAATTTTTAAAAAATTGGAGGAACCTGTTATGACAAATACACGTAAACTGACCCTAGTGGCTGTTTTATCCGCTTTATCTTTTATTTTGATGTTCTATCAATTTTCTTTCTTGATAGATTTCTTCAAAATTGATTTGAGTATCATCGCCATTTTGTTGGCCTTGGTCCTATTGGATTTTAAAAGTGCCGTTTGGGTGACCTTGATCAGATCTGTCCTTAAGTTAGCCCTTAATAATAAGGGACTTGAAACCTTGATCGGATTACCAATCAATATCATTGGAGTTCTTGTTTTTGTTCTTGCTTTTGCATGGATTTGGAACAAGGAACGGACCCATGGTCGATTTATCCTGGCAACGATTGTTGGAACGATCAGCTTGAGTATCACGATGGTATTAGTGAACTATGTCTATGCAATCCCTTTATATGCTCGCTTTATGAACTATGATATTTCGAAAACACTAGGGCTTGTCCACTATTTAGCCGCAATGGTTGCACCGTTTAACCTGATCGAAGGGGTGATTTGGGCCATCGCATTTGGGTTGATCTATACCTTATTGCAACCGATTTTGAAAAAATATGAAAAATAAACAACAACATTGGGCGAAGGCAAGCTTCGCCCTTCTCATTTTTGTCATTCTTGGGTATGTGATTCGCTTTTACCCGCAACAATTAACAGGCTTTGATGGTACGATTCAATCTGCTATTCGAGGCGATCTGCCTGCAACACTGACGGCCTTCTTTACCAAGGTGACCCATGTCATGGATACCAAGATCATTGTCATCTGGGTGGGCCTTCTGCTAGTGGTCTTTGTCTATAAGAAATGGTACAGTGAAGCTCTTTTTCTAGGGAGCAATCTGGTATTGACTGGTCTTTTGGTTCTTCTTCTAAAGAATATCTACCAGAGACCGAGACCAAGTATTCTTCATCTAGTAGAGGAAAAAGGCTTTTCTTTCCCGAGTGGTCATTCACTGGCGTCTACTCTTGTTTTGGGAAGTTTGATCATCATAATCGGCCAACATGTAAAAAATAAAACAGCCCGCTATTGCCTTCAAGGCATGCTGCTTCTGGGAATTGTGACCATTGTGGTTTCCCGCATTTATGTTGGGGTCCACTATCCATCAGACGTTTTAGGCAGTATGATTTTGGGCCTTGCTGTCTTACAGTTTGAGTATCCCTTGTATGATCGCTTGCGATTTCAATGGCGCTTTACGGGCAAGCAAAAATAAGCATCTAACAACTAGGAGTTGAACTCGCGTTTTGAGTTCGACTCTTTTTTTGCTATAATGAAGGGTATGAAATCCTACAATACCTTGAATGATTATTATCGAACCTTATTTGGAGAAAAGACCTTTAAAGTCCCTATTGATGCAGGCTTTGATTGTCCCAATCGAGACGGAACAGTCGCCCACGGTGGCTGTACTTTTTGTACGGTCTCGGGTTCAGGAGATGCCATTGTGGCCCCAGAAGCTCCGATTCGAGAACAGTTTTACAAAGAGATTGACTTTATGCATCGGAAATGGCCAGATGTGAAGAAGTACCTGGTCTATTTTCAAAATTTCACCAATACCCACGATAAAGTGGAAGTCATTCGAGATCGGTATGAACAGGCCATCAATGAACCAGGAGTGGTAGGAATCAACATTGGTACGCGTCCGGACTGTTTACCAGATGAGACCTTGGCCTACCTAGCGGAGCTGACAGAGCGCATGCATGTGACGATTGAGTTGGGTCTTCAGACGACTTATGAAGCGACTTCTGAATTGATCAATCGGGCCCATAGTTATGACCTCTACGTTGAAACAGTCAAGCGTATTCGCAAACAGGTGCCCAAGGCAGAGATCGTCTCCCATTTGATCAATGGCCTTCCTGGGGAGACGCATGAGATGATGGTGGAAAATGTTCGCCGTTGTGTGACCGATAATGAAATTGATGGAATCAAGTTGCACCTCTTGCATTTGATGACCAATACACGGATGCAACGAGACTATCATGAAGGAAGACTTCAACTCATGAGCCAGGAGGAGTATGTCAAGGTCATCTGTGACCAGTTGGAAATTATCCCCAAACACATTGTCATCCACCGGATTACAGGGGACGCGCCACGGGATATGTTGATCGGCCCTATGTGGAGCCTCAACAAATGGGAAGTCCTAAACGCTATTGAAACTGAAATGCGTCGGCGTGGAAGTACCCAAGGATGTAAGCTAGAAGAAAAGGAGACTGCCGATGCTTCGACCACTTGAAATGGCCCATCAATTTTTAGCAGAAGTCATCACCAAAGAAGATGTGGTGGTGGATGCGACCATGGGAAATGGACATGATACGGCCTTTTTAGCCCAACTTGCAGGCCAGGTCTATGCCTTTGATATTCAAGAGCAAGCCCTTGTAAATACCCAAGAAAGATTGGAAAAGTTGGGTCTTCAACAGGTCCGGTTGATTTTGGATGGCCACCAGCATGTGGACCAATATGTGGAGACCCTCAAAGCAGCTATTTTTAATCTGGGGTATCTGCCATCTGCAGATAAATCGGTCATTACTCTTCCAGCTACCACGATTGAAGCGATGGAGAAAATCTGTGCTCGCCTAGAAAAAGGTGGGCGAATGGCTATTATGATCTATTATGGTCATGAGGGAGGAGACATCGAGCGTGATGCAGTGCTGGATTTTGTCAGTCAGCTTCCTCAAAAAGACTATACAGCGACCATCTACCGGACACTGAATCAAGTGAATCAGCCACCGTTTTTGGTCATGATCGAAAAATTAGAAAGCTACCGTCATGGATAAAGAATATTTAAAGAATAAAATCGAAGGATTGAGACATCATTTTGTCGAATCAACCATCCACGAGCGTGCAATAGGTTTTTATGATGAAGCCCATATGACCAAAAAGATGCTCAAAATAAAAAAGAAATTGGTTTCGCTTGAGATGGAACGGTGCCAAAAGAAGATTGAGCACAAGGATGTAACCAAGACAGACCAAAAGATTGCGGAGTTAAAACAGCAATTTGAGACCTGTTGCCAAGAACGGTAAGGAGGGAGTGATATGGAACTACTCCTTTATACAGTGATCTTTTCGATGATTTTGATCGTCTCAAATGCCACGAATAAACTTGTGCCGAGCCTTCCTCTGCCCTTGATTCAAATTTTACTAGGGATTGGTTGGGCCCTCTTTGTGCCAGAAGAAAATTTTCATCTGGATACCGAACTCTTTCTGGCCTTGGTCATTGGCCCTCTCTTATTTCGAGAAGCAGAAGAAGCAGATATTACTTCCGTCTTAAAGCACTGGCGGGTCATCCTCTATTTGATTTTCCCAGTGATTTTTATCTCAACCATTAGTTTGGGCTGGGCAGCTCACTCCTTGTGGCTGAGCCTTCCTTTAGCAGCCTGTATGGCAGTAGGGGCGGCCCTTGGGCCTACAGACTTAGTAGCCTTTGCTTCTCTGTCAGAGCGCTTTAGCTTTCCAAAGCGGGTTTCGAATATCTTAAAAGGCGAAGGATTACTAAATGATGCCTCAGGTCTAGTTGCCTTTCGAGTGGCCTTGGCAGCCCTTGCGACCGGAAGTTTCTCTCTTGGAGAGGCAGGGGTTTCCTTAGTAATCTCCATTATTGGAGGATTTGCGGTGGGGATCTTGACGGCCTTTGTGAACCGTTGGTTGCAAACTTTGCTCTTGAGTGTTCGCGCCAGTGATATTGCCAGTGAATTGTTATTAGAACTGAGCCTCCCTCTGTTGACCTTCTTCCTAGCAGAAGAACTCCATGTCTCTGGTATCATTGCAGTAGTTGTGTCTGGGATCCTAAAAGCCAGTCGCTTTAAGCACATTACCCTCCTTGAAGCGCGGGTAGATACTGTGAGTCATACCATCTGGAATACGGTCAACTTTATCTTAAATGGGTCGGTCTTTGTCATCTTAGGAATGGAATTGGAAATGATCGCCAAGCCCATCTTAAGTAGTCCCATTTACAATAATTTTCTTTTAGTTTTTTCTGTCTTTCTGTTGACAGCCTTGCTCTTTTTGATTCGTTTTGTCATGGTTTACCTCTTTTATTGGTTCCGAACGGTTCGACTAAAAAAATCGTTGAGAAATTATCTAAAAGATGCCTTATTGCTGACCTTTTCGGGTGTGAAGGGGACGGTTTCGATTGCGACGATTCTTTTGATTCCAACCAAGATCGAAAAAGAATACCCCATCCTACTCTTTTTAGTGGCAGGAGTTACCCTTGTTAGCTTTATTGCAGGCTTAGTGGTACTTCCAAAATTATCAGAAGACAAGGAAGAAACCAATGACTACCTGATGCAGATCGCGATTTTAAATGATGTCGTCATGGAATTAGAAGCAGACCTAAAGAATAGCAAGCACAAGGGGCCCTTGTATGCGGCGATTGATAACTACCATGGTCGCATAGAAAACTTGATTCTAGGCCAAGAAAACAGGCTCATTCAAAAGGACTGGGAACAGTTGAAGCTCCTGATTTTGAGTATTGAAAGTGACGGCTTGGAACAGGCTTATGAAGAAGGGAAGATTCGAGAGCGGGGCTACCGCGTCTACCAACGCTATCTTCGCAATATGGAGCAACGTGTCAATCGCAATCTTTCGTCTCGTCTAACCTATTACCTCTTGGTGTCTTTCCGTCTCTTGCGTTTATTAGTCCATGAGATCTTAACCTTTGGAGCTGGCTTGCGAAACTGGTGGACCCGAGAGGACAGCAAGTTAGAGACCATTGATTATGACCAGATTGCGGCCCTCTATTTGGCCAATACAGAAATCATCATTGAAAGTTTGGAAGACCTCAAGGGGATTTATCGGAGCAGTTTGATTTCTTTCCTACAAGAATCTCGTCTGAGAGAGACAGCTATTATTACCAGTGGGGCCTTTGTGGAGCGGGTTATTAATCGCGTGAAACCAAATAATATCGATGAAATGTTGAGAGGTTATTATTTGGAGCGTAAGATTATTTTTGAATATGAAGCGCAACACCTGATTACCGCCAAGCAAGCGCGCCGTATGCGACAAAATGTCAATGAATTAGAAAGCTATTCCCTAAGAGAAAGTGCCAATACGCTTCCATACGATTTGATCGAGTATGCACGAAATCGATAAAAGTAAAAGTGCTAAGATGGATATCTTAACACTTTTCAGATTGAGGACAAAGTTATCTTAAAAACTTTCCTTAAGTGAGTACGGACATCAGCGAACTTCTACGAAGTTCCATGACTAATTATTGAGCCTAAGGTCTCAATAATTCCGAGCGCCTGAAACTATTAAGTTTCAGGTACTTTTCTCACGGCGGAAAGTTTCAGTAGATGATTGAATAATTCTAACGAATAAATTTTTTTATTTTTATAGAATTTATTAGATTTGTAAAGAAGAACTGTTAGTCTATACTCTCGAAGTGCTAAGATTCTCATCTTAGCACTTTTTGCTTTATTCACTTTCTTTTCAGTGTGCGATTTCTGGTTTGACAAAGAGTCGCTCGTCACCAAGATCAATAAGGGATACTGGTGCTTCATAAAATTGGCTAAGGACATGGGGAGTTAGGATGTTTTCCTTTGGTCCTTGCTCGACCACTTGGCCATGTTTGAGTAAGAGGACATGGGTCATGTCTGTTGTAATTTCCTCGGCATGGTGGGTGACGTAAATCATGGTAGGCGCGTGATCCAGTTGTTTGATATGATGGATCTGACGGAGGAGTTTTTCTCTGGCAAAGAGATCCAATCCACTAGAAGCTTCGTCAAAAATGATCAGATCTGGCTGGTCCATGAGGCTTCGTGCAATGAGAACGGTCTGCTTTTCTCCCTGGGAGAGCTCTCGGTATTTGCGGCCGATCAAAGAGCTAGCCCCAATTGAAGTCAGCATATCCCGTGCCCAATTTAGTTCTTCCTCTCCGTATGCAGCATATAAAATACTACTCTTGTAGTGACCGGTTAGGACAATTTGTTCTGCAAAAAGATGCTCTGGCAGTCTTTCTGAAATAAAAGAGCTTACGATTCCAATACGCTTCCGCAACTCAGGAATTCCTCCTTCTCCAAAGCGAGTTCCAAGGACCGTTACCTGGCCAGAACTAGCCCAGTATTCAGACATGAGCAGTTTGAGGAGGGTCGATTTTCCTGCTCCATTTAAGCCTAAAATCGCCCAACATTCATTTTCTTTTACTTGCCAGTTAATCTCTTTTAAAAGGGCTTTTCCATTGCGGATCAAATTGACGTCTTGTAGTTCAATCAAATTATTCATATCTTCATCCTTTTGATTAAAATCCCTTTTATTCTATCATAAAATATGGTAGAATAGAAAACAGGAGGTAAGGAATGTTTCGAAATAGTAAATTGTTATTCTGGACATGTGAGATCTTATTATTGACGGTGATTTTCTATGTTTGGAAATCAATGGGGACTTTGATTTCTCCATTTGTATCTGTTCTGAATACCATCCTCTTACCATTTTTAATTGCAGGTTTTTTATATTACATTACCAATCCGATTGTTGAATTGTTGGAAAAACACTTAAAAATCAAGCGTGTGTTTGGGATTTTGATCACCTTAGTACTGTTATTTGGGCTCATTGGCTTAGGGATCTTTTATCTGCTTCCTATCTTAATCAATCAGTTAACCAGCTTGATCAATTCGACTCAAGGACTTTACTGGGAAGTTGAGAGTTTGGTTCGAAAACTCTCAACCAATCCTTTGTTCCAGAATGTGAATATCCAATCGACGATTCAGCAGTTGAATCTTTCTTATATGGATATCCTTCAAAATCTCTTGAATAGTGTGACTAACAGTTTAGGCAGTGTGGTTAACACCATTGTCAATACGGTCTTTATCTTGATCATGACACCGATCTTCTTGGTTTATTTCTTGATTGATGGGAAGAAGTTATTGCCGATGTTGGAGCGGACCATTTTACGCAATGACAAACTCCACATCTCAAGCCTCTTGGTTAGTTTGAATGAAACCGTCTCGCGCTATATTAGTGGGATTTCGATCGATGCCTTGATCATTGGGACCCTAGCCTACATTGGCTATAGTTTTATTGGATTGAAGTACGCTTTGGTCTTTGCCATTTTTTCTGGATTGACCAATCTCATTCCATATGTAGGACCAACCATTGGTTTGATTCCGATGATCATCACCTATGCCTTCACAGATGTGGTTATGATGATCAAAGCAGTCATTTACATGTTGATTATCCAGCAGATCGATGGGAATATTCTTTATCCGCGTATCGTTGGAGGCGTGATGAAGGTTCACCCGATTACCATTATGGTTCTCTTATTGCTCTCAAGTAATATCTATGGAATTATCGGGATGGTTGTCGCGATTCCAGTCTATTCGATTGGAAAAGAAATTGTAAAATTCTTGGTGAATCTTTATGATAACCACCGTGTTGCTAAGGAACAGAAGAAAAAAGAAGAATTTGGAATCATTAATAAATCCTAGACTCTAGTGCCTATAAGGGCCTTGGAGTCTTTTTTGTATATTTTTTGAAAAATAGTCAACAAGCTCAATAAAATATGTTAAAATATAAGAGATTTTGAATTAAAATATGAAATTAGGTAGGAAAAGATGAGACTGCTCTTATCCAAAAAACAGAGACGCCAATTGCAATTATTAGAAATCTTGATTAAGGAAAAAAGATGGTTCCACTTGAAAGAGTTGGCCAAGCGTTTGGATTGTACAGAACGTTCGTTAAAAGAAGATTTGTCTAATCTTCGTAGCACTTTTGATGACTTTATAATTGAATCATCTACCAATGGAATCAAACTTAGTTATGAGGATTCGGTTGGGCTTGAGGTAATTTACCATCACTTTTTTAAAGAATCACAAGCATTCGCATTGATTGAATATCTCTTTTTCCACAAGGATGTTTCCAATGAATATATTTGCAGGAAGTTTGATCTGAGTCACCAATCTTTCTACCGCTTGATTCGGACGATTAATCAGAAGCTTCAAACCAAATACAATATAAAGATTGATTTGAAACCCTTGAACCTTGTCGGAGATGAGATTGACGTTCGTTTCTTTTATGCCCAATATTTTGCAGAGCGTTATTACTATATGGAATGGCCTTTCCCAGAATTTAAGGAAGAGGCTGTGACCGACTTGATCACCTTCTTCTTCAAACTCTATGGCTATCCATTGACTTTCTCTGTCCTCAGGTCTTATAAAGTTCTTTTGACAGTCTACTTATCACGTATTAAGCAGGGCTATTTTATTGACATGCCAACGAACTATGATGTGTATAAGGACCAGTATCAAGGGGTGACCAATGTCGAGGAGATGTTGCGCTACTTTAGCTTGCAGCTGGGTGTCGAGTTGAATGGAAAAGTGCTGGAGCAGTTCTTCATTATCTTTATTCAAGAGAATTTCTATTTCAGCCCTGAAAGCCTGATTGAAGCTGCAGCAACAGACTCTTATGCAAAAAAATCGACAACTCTCATTAAAGACATGTTCAGGGAGCTATGTTATACCTATGATTTAGATATTGAAAATCTAGATGAGATGTTGATGCATGTCCATAATACGTCACATCTCGGTCGGAAAGAATTATTCTCCGAGTTCCTCTTATTTGATATCAAGACCAATACCAACGAAGATTTCAAGAGCATCTTCCCAGCCTTTTATGATGATTTGAGAAACTATTTAATCATCTATATGAAGACCATGAAGCATGATCTAAATGAAGAGATTCTCAAGCACATGATATATACGGTTTACACTCACTGGGAGCGTCTCTTACCGCAGTTATTGCGCCGTCGGAAATCCATTAAGGTCTTAATTATTAGTCGTTTTGATGATCACCATGCCAAATCCATGATCGATTTTCTTAATTTTTACTGTACGGATAACTTTGAATTTACGCAGATGATCAAGTATAATCTAACAGTGGATGATATCGAGAATTCGGACGCAGATGTTGTGGTAGCTAACTTTATGATACCGAAATTAAAGAGAAAAACCTTTATCTGTACAAGTAGTCTCTCATTACTTGGGCTAGTCGAAAAACTCAACGCATTCTTTTATGATTTTACCAGTGCAGAACACTAAAATCAGGACCTGTTCCTGATTTTTTGATGGGAAAAAAAGAAATTGATATATAAGAATGCAGGCTCTCATATTTTGTGGTATAATATACAATATTATATACTGGAGGAAATTATCCATGGAAGACCCTGGCAGTCAGGAAATTTTACTGGAATTTATTTTATTGATTGTTTTGACATTGTTGAATGCCTTTTTCTCGGCAACTGAAATGTCAATGGTATCGTTGAATCGCTCTCGTGTTGAGCAAAAAGCTGAAGAAGGAGATAAAAAATACATTCGTCTTCTTAGCGTATTGGAGCAACCTAACCATTTCTTATCCACTATTCAGGTGGGGATCACCTTGATTACCATCTTATCTGGGGCGAGTCTTGCGGATAGCCTTGGACATGTCATTGCTGGATGGATGGGCAATACCAAAACGGCTCTTGCAACTGGAAGCTTTTTATCTCTAGCATTTTTGACTTATATTTCGATCGTATTTGGTGAACTCTATCCGAAACGAATCGCTATGAACTTGAAAGATGAGTTGGCTGTTCGAACAGCTCCGATTGTGATTCTATTAGGAAAAATTGTCAGCCCCTTTGTTTGGTTGCTTTCAGCATCGACCAACCTTTTGAGCCGTATCACGCCAATGGAATTCGATGATCCGGATGAAAAGATGACGCGGGATGAAATCGAGTATATGCTGACCAATAGTGAAGCAACACTAGATGCGGACGAGATTGAGATGCTCCAAGGGATCTTTTCATTAGATGAAATGGTAGCGCGTGAAGTCATGGTGCCTCGGACAGATGCCTTCATGGTTGATATCAATGATGATACCAAAGAAATTATTGAAAGTATCCTCAAGCAAAACTTTTCACGGATTCCTGTCTATGATGATGACAAGGACAATGTCATCGGGCTCATCCATACCAAACGTCTCTTGAACGAAGGATTTATCAATGGCTTTGATAATATTGTCTTAAGAAAGATTTTACAAGAACCTTTGTTTGTTCCAGAGACCATTTTTGTGGATGATCTTTTGAAGGAATTGCGCAATACCCAAAATCAAATGGCCATTCTGCTTGATGAATATGGTGGGATGTCTGGTTTGGTTACTCTTGAAGACCTCTTGGAAGAAATCGTCGGTGAAATTGACGATGAGACTGACAAAGCAGAAATTGATGTCTTTGAAATTGCGGACAATACCTATGTCGTACAAGGAGCCATGTCACTAAATGACTTTAACGAATATTTTGATGTTGAGTTGCAAAGTGATGATGTGGATACCATTGCAGGGTATTATCTGACAGAGGTTGGGCGAATTCCAACCTTGAAAGAGCGACTCAGCTGTGAAGTCGATAGTCAAAAGAAACACCTCATTTTGACAAATGACAAAGTAAAAAATGGTCGTGTGACCAAGGTGAAAGTTGAAATTTCTGAAATCGTCGAGGAAGATGAAGAAACAAAATCAAAAGAAGATTAGAATATAGAGGCCTGGACGTGTTCCAGCCTCTGTTTTTTCTTGTCAGGACCAGTTGAATTTTCAAAAAATTTCAAAAATTTCTGAAATAGTCTTGACATCAAAAAAAAATTACGGTAAGATAATACCCATAAATAAAGAAAGCAGAAAATAAACATGAAGCAACAAGCCATTTCCATTCAAAAATTTTACTTTAGCTACTTTAGATAGTGTTTGTAGACATGATCTCATGGATGCAAACAACCCAAGCAATTTGTTTGTATCTATGTGGCTAAGATTTTTGATGATGGTCCATAGAGCTAGTATCTAAATGGACCGAGGTTTTGTAACTTGTTGGAGAATTTCAAGCATCCGTTTAGAGTATCATCTAAGCGGATTTTTTGTTTATTTTGCAGAAAAGGAGTCAATAAATGAAAGTAGTGAAAAAATTGCTAGCACCTGTCCTGGTTGTAGGACTTCTGTTAACATCATTGGTGACCTTACACAATCTAAAGGATACTAAAAAAGACAATGTCTTTCGAATTGGGATTTCCCAGTACATCACCCATAAGTCGCTCGATGCGACACGAAAAGGCTTTATCGAGGAGTTGAAGAAAGAGGGTTATGTAGATGGGAAAAATATTCAGATCGATTTCCAAAATGCTCAAGGGGAGCAACGAAATCTGAAAAATATTTCTAAACAATTGGCAGAAGAAAGTGATCTAGTCTTTGCGATTGCAACCCCTTCCGCACAAAGTTTGGCTAATACCACTAAATCAACACCTATTGTTTTCTCAGCTGTGACCGACCCATTGGCAGCGAAATTGGTGAAAAACTTGAAAGAACCAGGTGGCAATATCACAGGGACAAGTGACCAGTCAGAAGATGCGATCTCTACACAGGTAGACATGATTAAGCAAGTGCTTCCAACGGCGAAAACAGTTGGGATCCTCTATACGCAAAGTGAGCCTAACTCAGTTGTCCAAAAAGACAATGCGAAGAAGATCCTTGAAGCTAAAGGCTATCAAGTGGTTGAAAAAACCATCCTCGATAGTAACAATGTGAAGGCTGCAGCAGACAGTATCATGTCAGAAGCAGATATCGTCTTTGTTCCGACAGACAATATTATCTCTTCTACAATGGACACTGTAAAACAGGTCTCCATCAGCCATAAGGTGCCCGTTTTTGGTGGATCTGCTGAAATGGTGGCTACTGGTGGTTTGTACAACTTTGGTACTGATTATGAGGAATTGGGAAGACAAGCTGCTCGGATGGCCATTCGCATCATGAAGGGTGAGAAACCTGGCAAAGTTGCAGTTGAAACACCTGAAAAATTAGAATTGCATACCAATAAAGAGATGGCGAAAGAGCTTGGAATTGATATTAGCTCGTTGAAGGTAGAAAAATAGGAGGTTTGAGATGAATTTCGTTTTATCAAGTTTATCAGAAGGTTTATTGTGGTCGATCATGGCGATCGGTGTTTACTTAACATTTCGAATTTTAGATATTGCCGATATGACGGCAGAAGGAGCCTTTCCACTTGGGGCAGCAGTTGTAGCTTCCCAAATTCAAGCAGGAAGAAACCCTTGGCTTGCAACTTTGATGGGCTTCCTGGCAGGAATGATCGCAGGATTGGTTTCTGGGATTCTCCATACAAAAATGAAAATTCCAGCCCTCTTGACAGGGATTGTTACTTTGACCGGTCTTTACTCTATCAATATTAAAATCATGGGGGGAGTACCCAATCTCTCTATTGGTGATGCCAGTACCATTTTCAAAAGTGTCATGAAATTGGGCTTGTCCAATGAAGAAGCTGTCTTTTTGATTAGTATTTCTTGCTTGATCATCGTCTGTATCTTGTTAACCCTCTTAATGAAGACGCAACTTGGCTTGGTTTTGCGCTCGACTGGTGATAACATTCCAATGAGTGAGGCCAATGGGGTCAATGTAGATAACATGAAGATGTTGGGCTACATGATTTCCAATGGTTTGATTGCCCTTTGTGGAGCCATGTTTGCACAAAATGATGGTTTCTCAGATGTGACTTCTGGTACAGGGACGATCGTAGTTGGTTTGAGTGCTGTGATTATCGCTGAAGTTTTGATCCACGAATTGACCATTGGTTGGCGCTTGCTTTCCATCGGGGTTGGAGCCATTGTTTACCGTTTGATTATCTTAAATATTTACGAGATCCCAAATCTCGATCAAAATATGGTTCGTCTCTTCAATGCGATCTTGCTCGCGATTGTCTTGTTCGCTCCTGAGGCGCAAAAACGTCTTCGTGTTCGTGGACTGAAGTTAGGAAATAAGTAGGAGAAAAGTATGGCAACATTATTATCAATTGACGGCATTCATAAGACATTTGAAGCAGGAACAGTCAATGAAAACCATGTCTTAAAAGGCTTGGATCTACAAGTAGAAGAAGGGGACTTCATTTCGGTCATCGGTGGAAATGGAGCTGGGAAATCAACCTTGATGAACATCTTGGCAGGAAATCTGGTCGTAGATGAAGGAGATATCTTGCTAGAAGGTAACTCTATCAAAAATACGAGTGTTCGTAAGCGTGCGAAAGATATTGCGCGTGTCTTCCAAGATCCTAAAATGGGGACAGCTTCCCGTTTGACTATTGAAGAAAATATGGCCATTGCCCAACGTCGGGGGAAATCTCGTGGTTTGAGCTGGGGAGTTCGAGAGAAAGATCGCGAATTATTCCGTGAAGCCTTGAAGGAACTGAATATCGGTTTAGAAAACCGTCTCAAGGTGGATACCCAATATTTGTCTGGTGGGCAACGTCAAGCTTTGACCTTGGTCATGGCAGCCTTGGTCAAACCCAAGCTATTGCTTCTGGATGAACATACCGCAGCGCTCGATCCTAAGACTAGTGAAATGGTCATGGAATTGACACAAAAGATCGTGGAAAGCCATGATTTGACAACCTTGATGATTACGCATGATATGAACCATGCAATTGAATACGGCAACCGCTTGATCATGCTCTACCAAGGCAAGATCGTTGTCGATGTCAAAGGAGAAGAAAAGAAAAACCTAACGGTTGAAGATTTAATGCGCCTCTTCCAACAAAACAGTGGTGAAACCCTGGTTAGTGATGAATTAGTATTAGGATAAAATAAAAGGAGTTTTCACTGAACTCCTTTTGTTTCGGTAATTCCGTCTCCATAAGCTATTAAAATGTTCAGGGAGACCTAATTGGCCAAGACATCCTGGACCCACAAAGAAATATCAATGTCATGTGCATTCGAAATAGACTTCCAATTAGAAAATTTTTTCCCATAATTAAAAGTGATCGACTTAAAGAGGTGTCTAGGAACTTTAGACAACCATTGATCAGTGGAGGCCTCAAAATCATTTGCTTTCCGTCCATTGGTTTTCAGTGTGATGATGGCATTTGAAAAGCATTCTAGTAAGAAATGACTAGACTTTTTTCTTTTTCTCCTGCAATTGTAACCCCTTCTAGATGACCGAATTCTTTCTAAAAATCGGGATAAATATCTGCTTTCTCACGTAACTCTCTATGAAAAGCTTGTTTTACACGCGTTTCTTTCTGCCTATTTGGCCTTCGTTTTCTTCTCCAAGTAAGGTCCATCTTGTCGAAAACACTAATATCAGCTAAACGATAGAGTGTTCTCATGGAGCAAGAAATCTTATCTGGATAAGACCCTTAATGACATCAAGGCCGTAAATTTTTTCCATAATACAGGACAGATAGTCCCATATTGGAAACTGTACTAGGACAATGAAAACTACTGAAAAAAACAGATTCTTTTCAAAAAGAAGCTTAAACTCTTTAAAATAGATGGAATCGTGTTATAATAAAATCATAAAACGTTTTCAAGAGAAGAGGTTCCTCAATGGAAAATGAAACAGTTGACTATGGAAAAGTAACAGGAATGGTACACTCAACAGAAAGTTTTGGGGCAGTAGACGGACCTGGGATCCGCTTTATTGTCTTCCTTCAAGGCTGTCAAATGCGGTGCCAATACTGCCACAATCCAGATACTTGGGCAATGGAAACCAACAAGTCCCGTGAACGGACAGTGGATGATGTCCTAGAAGAAGCCCTCCGTTATCGTGGATTTTGGGGCGAAAAAGGGGGAATCACTGTCAGTGGAGGAGAAGCCCTCTTGCAGATTGACTTTTTGATTGCCCTCTTCACCAAGGCTCAAGAGTTGGGCATTCATTGTACCTTGGATACCTGTGCCCTTCCTTTCCGGAATACACCTCGTTATTTGGAAAAATTCGACCGCTTGATGGCGGTGACAGACTTGGTGCTTCTGGATATCAAGGAAATCAATGATGAACGACACAAAATTGTGACCAGCCATACCAATAAAACGATTTTAGCTTGTGCCAAGTACCTATCTGATATTGGAAAACCAGTTTGGATTCGTCACGTTTTGGTGCCTGGGCTTACAGACCGAGATGATGATTTGATCGAACTTGGAAAATTTGTTAAAACCCTTAAAAATGTTGATAAATTTGAAATTCTGCCCTACCATACTATGGGGGAATTCAAATGGCGTGAATTGGGAATTCCGTACAAATTGGAGGGTGTGAAACCACCGACAAAAGAACGGGTCCAAAATGCAAAAGATTTGATGGAAACAGAAAGTTACCAAGATTACCTGAAACGGGTCAAAGGATAAAAAGTATAGACAGTTGGGCCTTCCAGCTGTCTTTTCTATTGAAATGCACAACTATTCCCTTTCTTTAAATGGCAAAACGTGCTAAAATAGAGTGAATCTATAAATGAAATAAAGAGGTAGAAACATGTCAAAAATTCTCGTTTTTGGTCACCAAAATCCTGACTCAGATGCTATTGGCTCATCTGTAGCTTTTGCTTATCTTGCAAAAGAAGCTTATGGTTTGGATACAGAAGCAGTGGCTCTTGGAACTCCAAATGAAGAAACAGCTTTCGTGTTGGACTATTTTGGTGTGGAAGCACCACGCGTTATCACATCAGCTAAAGCAGAAGGTGCAGAACAAGTCATCTTGACGGACCACAATGAATTCCAACAATCTGTCTCAGATATCGCTGAAGTAGAAGTATATGGTGTAGTGGATCACCACCGTGTGGCTAACTTTGAAACTGCCAGCCCACTTTACATGCGTTTGGAACCAGTTGGATCAGCATCTTCTATCGTGTACCGCATGTTCAAAGAACACGGTGTAGCAGTGCCAAAAGAAATCGCTGGTTTGATGCTTTCAGGTTTGATTTCAGATACCCTTCTTTTGAAATCTCCAACAACTCACCCATCTGATAAGGTGATTGCACCTGAATTGGCTGAATTGGCAGGTGTGAACTTGGAAGAATACGGTCTTGCCATGCTCAAGGCTGGTACCAACTTGGCAAGCAAATCAGCAGAAGAATTGATCGACATCGATGCCAAGACTTTTGAATTGAACGGAAATAACGTTCGTGTGGCTCAAGTGAATACAGTTGATATCGCTGAAGTCTTGGAACGCCAAGCTGAAATCGAAGCAGCCATCCAAGCAGCAAATGCAGCTAACGGATACTCAGACTTTGTTTTGATGATTACAGACATCGTCAACTCAAACTCAGAAATTTTGGCTCTTGGTGCCAACATGGACAAGGTAGAAGCAGCTTTCAACTTCAAACTTGAAAACAATCACGCTTTCCTTCCAGGTGCCGTTTCACGTAAGAAACAAGTGGTACCTCAATTGACAGAAAGCTTTAATGCATAATGATAGGTGGGGAAATCCATCGTTAAAAGGAGTTTCGACTCCTTTTTTGCTAGGAGGAGATCATGTTAGAGACGGGCGATTTGATTTTTGTCAGTGAAAATACAGAAATGGGACAAGCTATCCAGGCATCTACTGGCAACTATAGCCATGTGGCCATCTTTTTGGACGGTTCCATTTATCATGCCACGGTGGAAGGTGGCGTCCTTGCCCAATCTCCTGAAGACTTCTTCGAAGCCGGAAAAGTCTATGACCTTTATCGCTATGCGCAGATTGATTGTCCAGACGTCAAAAAGCGGGCAGAGAGTCTTTTAGGGGCTCCCTACAATGCGTCCTTTTATCCAGATGGAGTTGGTTATTACTGTTCCCAGTTCATCGCTGAACTACTTCCTATTTTTGAAACCATTCCCATGAAGTTTGGAGATGAGGAGCAGGAGATTAGTCCGTTTTGGGAAGATTACTACAGAGAGCTTGGTCTAGCGGTTCCTTTGGATCAGCCCGGGACCAATCCAAGTCAGTTAGCCCAATCACCACAGCTACAGTTTAAAGAAAGGTATTTGGATGATTACAATCATTAATCCTACACGTTTGACACGTCAGCCATTTTTCAAGGACTTGATCAACTTTTTGGATCAGCACGACGATGTGATCCTGCGGCAAATCAAGGCCCAATTTCCAGATCAACCAGTGGATAAGCTGATGGAGGAGTATATCAAAGCGGGCTTCATCCTTCGAGAAAATAAACGCTACACCCTCAACCTGCCCTTCTTGAAGTCAGCTGATCTTGTTGACTTGGATCAAGAGGTCTTTGTCCGAGAGGACAGTGCATTTTATCAAGAATTAAAAGCAAAGGTCTTCCAAACAGAACTCCGCAATACTACCAACGAAGCGATTCTCATAGAGGAGACGGACTTCGAGCGAAATGCACAGACCCTTTCCAATTACTTCTACAAGGTGAAACACCAATACCCTTTGACAGAGGAGCAAGAAAAGCTCTATGCCATCTTGGGAGATGTCAATCCCGAGTATGCTCTTAAGTATATGACTAGCTTTTTGCTCAAGTTCCTCAAAAAAGAAGTAGTCCAGCAAAAGCGCAAGGACATCTTTGTCGATAGTTTAGAAATCTTAGGCTATATCCGCAAAAATGATGAAGGCAAATATGAATTAGCAGTGGACTTGGACAAGGAAAGACTGATGTTTATCAAACAATAGAAAGAGGCTAGGAAAACTTCCTAGCCTCGGATTGAAGACAAAGTCATCTTAAAAACTTTCCTTAAGTGAGTACGGACGTCAGCGAACTTCTTTGAAGTTCCATGACTAATTATTGAGCCTAAGGTCTCAATAATTCCGAGTGCCTGAAACGTTATTGTTTCAGACACTTTTCTCACAGCGGAAAGTTTCGGTATTTTCTTAAATCGATTTAAAAAATAGAACTCATTTTTTTGTAGTATTGTTTAACTTTTTTACTTTAAAATAAGTTATCTACATTTTAAGGCTAAGAATTTTCCTAGCCTTCTTTCGTTTGATTATAGGTAACGTTCAGCGATGGCGGCATCACCTGGATATTCTTCTTTTACGCCATTGACGATTTGGTAGCAGTCAGCTCCTTTTCCGGCGATAATGACGGCATCTTCAGGCTTGCTGGTTGTTGCCATAGCCAGCTGAATAGCTTCTTCGCGATCTGCGATTTTCTCAACAGGGCGCGTGATGAAGCTGCTAATCTCTTCAGCGATAGCCAAGGGATCTTCATAGTTGGGATCATCCGCTGTGAGGAAGACTTGGATTTCAGGATGGTCTTCTAAGAGTAAGCCAAAGTCTTTGCGACGGCTCTCTCCTTTATTCCCAGTTGATCCAAGGACCAGTGAAATGGTCCCCGTTTGATGGGTTTCGACAACTGAGAGCAGTTTTTTCAAGCTATCTCCATTATGGGCGTAGTCGATGAAGACCTTAGCGCCGTTTTTCTGAGTCAAGACTTCCATTCGGCCTGGAACGCGCGTCTTGGCAATTCCTTTTTGGATATCCTCGAGGCTCGTACCTAGACGAAGACAGGCAAGACCTGCTGCCACAGCATTTTCTTGGTTGAAGTGACCGATGAGCTGGGTATCATAATCTCCCGCCAGCTTGCCAGTGACAGAAAAGCTAAAGGCCTTAGAGTCTTTAATTTGATTCTCAGACTGGCTTCCATAAAAATCGTGGTCTTGGTTTGCGACTTGGTCCGCTAAGACTTGGAAATGATCCATATCGCTATTGATGACAACGGCTTGGCTATTCTTCATGAGGAGACGTTTGTGGTAGAAATAATCCTCAAAAGTTGGGTGTTCAATCGGGCCAATATGGTCAGGACTGATGTTGAGAAAAACACCAACGTCAAAAGTCAGACCGTAAACCCGTTTCACCAAATAAGCTTGACTGGAAACTTCCATAATCAGGTGGGTCCGATCATTGGCTACTGCCTCAGCCATCATGGCAAAAAGATCCAAACTCTCTGGCGTTGTCAGGGTCGATTTAAAGAAGTTTTTACCATCCAGTGTCGTATTCATGGTAGACAGCATAGCTGGTCGGTGACTTTGTTCCAAAATATGGTAAGCAAAATAGGCCGCGGTTGTCTTTCCCTTAGTCCCTGTGAAGGCCAATAGTTTTAATTGTTTCTCAGGGTGCCCATAAAACTCCATGGCAATTAAGCTCATGGCCTGTTTGATATCATTGACGAGGATAGCAGGAATACCAACTTCATAATCTTTTTCAGAGACATAAAAGCCGAGTCCATTAGAAATAGCCTGTTCCAGGTATTCTTTTTTGAAGTTGGCCCCTTTGACAAAAAAGAGGGTGCTAGCAGAAACCTTCCGGCTATCATAGCTAATAGCATCAAAACTTGTTCCTTCTAGATGGTAGTAGTATTCACCATTTACTAGAATTTCTCGGAAATTTTGGTCATGTTTTAAAATGTTGAGGGTTTGTTCAATTGTAATCATAAAACTATTGTAAACCTAAAGTCCCTATTTTACAAGTGTCATGGAAAAGTTTATAATGAAGAGAAGAAGAAACGAAAGAGGACACCAATGAGTCACGAACAAAATGACCAGCAAGCCCAGATGCTACGCGGGACTGCCTGGATGACAGCCAGCAACTTTATCAGCCGTTTGCTAGGGGCTGCGTATATTATTCCTTGGTATATTTGGATGGGAAAATATGGGCCACAAGCCAATGGTCTTTTTACAATGGGTTACAATATCTATGCTTGGTTTCTCTTGATTTCGACAGCCGGGGTACCCGTAGCTGTTGCCAAGCAAGTAGCCAAATACAATACCCGGGACCAAGCCGACCATAGCTTTGCTTTGATTCGGGGCTTCTTAAAATTCATGGGAATTTTAGGCCTAGGATTTGCCATCCTCATGTATCTTTTGTCTCCTGTTTTTGCGAGTCTTTCAGGTGGGGGAAAAGAGTTGATTCCGATCATGCAGAGCCTTTCTTGGGCTGTCTTGATCTTTCCTTCGATGAGTGTCATTCGGGGATTTTTCCAAGGTTTTAACAACATGAAGCCTTACGCCATTAGCCAGATCGCTGAACAAGTGATCCGGGTCATCTGGATGTTGCTCACGACCTTCTTCATTATGAAGATTGGCTCAGGAGACTATGTGCAGGCTGTGACGCAGTCGACCTTTGCGGCCTTTATCGGTATGGGAGCGAGCCTGTTGGTGCTCTTTTATTACCTTGCAAAGACAGGCTTGCTCTCTTCTATTTTTAGAAAGCAAGAGGGAAGTGAAGGGATTGATACTCGGGCTCTCTTGATCGATACGATTCGTGAGGCCATTCCTTTTATTATCACTGGTTCCGCCATTCAGCTCTTCCAAATTGTTGACCAGATGACCTTTATCAATGTCATGTCTTGGTTCACAGACTATAGTCAAAAGCAGCTCTTGGTCATGTTTAGTTATTTCTCTGCTAATCCAAACAAAATCACCATGATCTTGATTGCGGTAGCGACTTCGATTGGGGGAGTTGGGATTCCTCTGTTGACAGAGAATTATGTGAAGGGGGACCTAAAAGCAGCTGGGAAGCTCGTACAGGATAACTTGACCATGTTGCTAGCTTTCTTGCTTCCAGCCACCTTTGGTGCAGTAGCAGTCGCAAAACCACTTTATACGGTTTTCTATGGGCAACCAGATGGCTTGGCCTTAGGACTCTTCACCGTAGCGATGTTGCAGACCGTAATTCTCGGTCTTTACACAGTTTTGTCTCCGATGATTCAAGCCCTCTTTCAAAATCGCAAGGCCATTCGCTACTTCCTTTATGGTGTAGTGGTGAAATTGGTCCTACAAATTCCATTTATTTTGGTCTTTCGTTCTTACGGGCCACTTTTGTCAACGACCATTGCATTAATGGTGCCAATCGTCCTCATGTATCGGGAGATCCAAACTATCACTCAGTTTAATCGAACCATCGTCTTCAAGCGGACCTTACTTGGTTCTATCCTGACTGTGGTGATGCTACTTGGAGTCTTGATCGCCGGTTTGATTTTGGGCTGGATTTTCCCACCAAATGGCCGTGTATCGAGCATGATTTATATCATCGTCATTGGCGGATTAGGAGTTGCTATTTATGGAGCCTTAGGATTATGGCTACGGTATTTTGACCGCTTTATCGGAGGTCAAGCTGCACGTCTCAGACAAAAATTCCGGATTAAATAAATCAAAGGCTGGGTAAAAAGTGCCCAGCCTTTTCTTATAGTTTGAAACTATAGCTAGGTCTTGAAAATGGGAAAACCGCTCTCCTCATAATAGTGATAAAATAGTAATCAGTTAGATTGAATGTTTATCGGAGGGCAATATGAGTAAAAAACGCAATATCAATACGATTTTGGCACAGGCAGGAATCAAGTCGGATAAAGCAACAGGAGCTTTGACGACTCCTTTGCATTTCTCTACGACTTACCAACACCCAGAATTTGGTCAGTCTACAGGTTTTGACTATACCCGTACGAAAAATCCAACACGCGCAACAGCTGAGAAGACTTTGGCAGCTATCGAAAGTGCAGACTATGCTTTGGCGACAAGCTCTGGAATGTCAGCTATTGTGCTTGCTTTTAGCATTTTCCCAGTTGGTTCAAAAGTCTTAGCCGTTCGTGACCTTTATGGCGGTTCTTTCCGCTGGTTTAACCAACAAGAGCAAGAAGGTCGTTTCTCTTTCACCTATGCCAATACAGAAGAAGAACTGATCCACCATCTAGATCATGATCCGGTGGATGTCCTCTATATTGAAACACCAACCAATCCATTGATGTTGGAATTTGATATTGCTCGTTTAGCCAAATTGGCCCATGCAAAAGGTGCCAAAGTCGTGGTGGACAATACCTTCTATAGCCCGATCTATCAACGTCCGATTGAAGAGGGAGCGGATATTGTTCTTCATTCAGCAACCAAGTACCTAGCTGGTCACAACGATGTCTTGGCTGGTGTTGTCGTGACAAATGATGCAGACTTGTATGACAAACTCTTTTACAATTTGAACACGACAGGTGCTGTTCTTTCACCATTTGACAGCTATCTCTTGATCCGTGGTCTCAAGACGCTTTCTATTCGGATGGAGCGCTCCACAGAGAATGCTCGCAAGGTGGTAGAGTTTTTGAAAACCTCCCCTCAGGTCAAAGAAGTCCTCTACACTGGAAAAGGTGGAATGGTCTCCTTTAAAATTCAAGATGAGAAAAAAATTCCTAACTTGTTGAATTCCCTTCAAGTCTTTACCTTTGCAGAAAGCCTTGGCGGAGTTGAAAGCTTGATCACTTATCCTACCACTCAGACTCATGCGGACATTCCTGCAGAAGTTCGCCATTCATACGGTTTGACAGATGATCTTCTTCGTTTGTCCATCGGAATCGAAGATGCAGATGATTTGATTGAAGATTTGAAACAAGCATTGGAGGCTTAAGATGACCAAATATGATTTCACGACTTTACCGAATCGCTTGCCCCACCATACCTACAAGTGGAAAGAAACAGAGACAGATCCAGAAATCATTCCAGCTTGGATCGCGGACATGGATTTTAATGTCATTCCAGAAGTACGAGAAGCGGTGATCGGCTATGCAGACCAAATGGTCTACGGCTACACCTATGCATCGGATAGCCTCTACCAGTCTATCCTTGATTGGGAAAAAGAAGAACATGGCTATTCCTTTGACAAGGAAGCTGTCGTCTTTATCGAAGGCGTTGTTCCGGCTATTTCAACAGCTATTCAAGCCTTTACTAAGGAAGGGGATGCTGTCTTAATCAATACACCGGTCTATCCTCCATTTGCCAGAAGTGTCAAACTCAATCGTCGAAAATTGATCGAAAATTCATTAGTTGAAAAGGATGGTCTTTTCCAAATTGATTTTGATCAGCTGGAAAAAGACATTGTGGAGCAAAAGGTGAAACTCTATGTTTTGTGTAATCCGCACAATCCTGGAGGCCGTGTATGGGATCGTGAAGTCTTGGAAAAAATCGGCCGCCTCTGTCAAAAACATGGTGTCCTTCTCGTTTCAGATGAGATCCACCAAGATTTGGCCTTGTTTGGCCACCGTCATACCAGCTTTAATACGGTTGATCCAAGCTTTAAAGATTTCAGCTTGATCTTAACCAGTGCAACTAAGACTTTCAATATTGCAGGAACAAAAAATTCCTATGTGGTCATTGAAAATCCAAAGCTTCGTACGGCTTTTAAACAACGGCAATTGGCCAATAACCAACATGAAATCTCAGGCTTGGGCTATATTGCAACAGAAGCGGCTTATCGCCATGGTAAACCTTGGTTGACAGAGCTCAAGCAAGTCTTTGAAAAACACATCGACTATGTGGTAGATGAATTGCATGAAAAGACCAAAATTCGTGTCATGAAACCCCAAGGCACCTATCTTCTTTGGTTGGACTTTTCAGCCTATCCTTATACCGATGATGAGCTGCATGCTAAAATTCATGACCAAGCCAAATTGATTTTGAACCGTGGAACAGATTTTGGAAAAGAAGGAAACTTGCATGCCCGCCTCAATGTGGCAGCTCCCTTCACCCTCATTGAAGAAATCACCAAACGCTTGGTGGAAACTTTTCACAAATAAGTGTTGACTTTCTGTAAGTGAAGGAGTACAATAAACTCGAAATACGGTAGGTGAGGCTACCACAAGGATACGGATGACTACCGCAAAGCAGTGGAGACACTACTCGTTGGTCAACAGTCCTGATCGCAAAGGTCAAGACTAAGCTCATTTCATTGCCTTGTGGAGCTAAAGCTTGGACGGTCAGTTTTTTGAGAGTTTTGATTGAAAAATAAATGACGAGTTTCATGAGTCCTACCGATCGAGGGTAGGACTCTTTTTTATGCCTTACCAAGAAGAGAGAAAGGAGAGAGCTATGATACAAATCGACGATCATCCCGAACCGCACCGAACCAGCCAATCGCTGATTTGTGTCATAGGGACTCCAAAAGTGATTGGCTCCTGATTGAAAAAGGAGATACCAATGCAAACAAATAAAGAAAGACTCATTGCTGCTCTTCAAGAACCACTTGAAAGCACCTTTGCCACCTACAAAACCAGTGCCCTTGGTCTAGTTGACGATCAAGTAGAAGAAAACCGCGATATTTATGGCGAAAATGTCATCACAAAAGGTCAAGAAGATTCCATGATCAAAAAGATCTATGAATCGATTATCAATCCTTTTACGGTGATTTTGTTGGTCATTGCGCTGGTTTCCTTCATCACTAATGTCTGGCTAGCAAAACCAGGTGAACAGGATCCAACGACCTCCATCATCATTGTGACCTTGGTCTTGATCTCTGGTGGTATCCGCTTCATTCAAGAATTGCGGAGCGACAAAGCAGCTAGCAACTTATCACGTATGATTGTCAATACAGCGACCGTTCTTCGTGATGGATCAGAACAAGAAATTCCGATCGATGAAATCGTCGCAGGAGATGTGATCAAACTGAGTGCCGGCGATATGATTCCAGCTGATGTGGTCTTGATCGATTCCCGTGACTTCTTTGTCCAACAATCTGGTCTCACAGGGGAAAGTGATGCTGTTGAAAAGGTTTGTCTCAGAAAAGCCGACAGTCAAAATCTAGAGAGTCTCTTGGAGAGTGAGAGCTTGGCCTTTATGGGAACCAATGTCATCTCCGGACGGGCGACAGCTTTGGTCTTGGTCGTGGGGGATGAAACCATGATGGGAGCTATTGAGCAAACCATCAACACCTATGACGAACCAACCTCATTTGAGAGAGAAATGAATACCATCTCTTGGCTCTTGATTCGGCTCATGTTAGTGATGGTGCCCGTTGTCTTTGTGATCAATGGCCTCACAGATGGTGACTGGTTAGAAGCGGGTGTCTTTGCCCTCAGCGTTGGGGTTGGTTTGACTCCTGAAATGTTGCCGATGATTATTACCGCGAGTCTAGCTAAGGGCTCCATCATCATGGCCAAGGAAAAAGTCGTTATCAAAAAACTCAATGCCATCCAAGACCTTGGGGCTATTGATATTTTGTGTACAGATAAGACAGGTACCTTGACCCAAGATGAAATCGTTTTGGAGTATCCGCTTGATATCCATGGCGAATTGGATCTATCAGTTCTTCGTCGGGCTTACTTGAATTCCTATTTCCAAACCGGGCTAAAAAATTTGATGGACCGGGCGATTATCAATCGAACCCAGAAAGAAGCCAAGAAACATGAGATTGTTCGCGATCTGGATCAAACCTTCCATAAGATTGATGAATTGCCCTTTGATTTTGAACGTCGTCGCATGAGTGTCATTGTCAAAGACGAAGACGGTGTGGTCAGCATGGTGACCAAGGGTGCCTTGGAAGAAATGCTTTCTGTATCGACTTATGTTGAGTACAAGGGAGAGATTAAACGACTGACAGATGAAGTCCGTCAAGAGGTCCTCGCTGAAGTTGCTCAATTAAATGAACAAGGTCTTCGTGTTTTGGGAGTCAGCTACAAAACTGACTTGGACGAAAATGACATCTTTAGTGTTGAAGATGAAGGAGACATGATCCTAACCGGTTACCTTGCCTTTCTTGATCCACCAAAACCTTCTGCAGCTCCCGCTATCAAAGCTCTTGCAGAATATGGCGTAACCACCAAGATCTTAACTGGGGACAATGAAAAGGTCACCCAAGCTGTCTGTGAAAAAGTAGGACTAGATGTCGAGCGGATTCTTTTGGGAAGCGAAATCGATACGATGACTGACCAAGAGTTAGCACAAGTTGTGGAAACAACAACGGTCTTTGCCAAATTATCACCAGATCAAAAAGCGCGGATCATCCTCAGCCTCAAGAACAATGGCCACAAGGTTGGTTACATGGGAGATGGGATTAACGATGCTCCATCTATGAAGGTCTCAGACGTTGGGATCTCCGTGGATACAGCTGTTGATATTGCCAAAGAAACGGCAGATGTCATCCTTCTAGATAAGGACTTGATGGTCCTTGAAAAAGGTTTGGTTGAAGGCCGCAAGGTCTATGCCAATATGACCAAGTACATCAAGATGACGGTCTCTTCTAACTTCGGGAACATCTTTTCTCTTCTCTTTGCCAGCATCTTTTTGCCTTTCCTTCCGATGGCTCCTGTTCATTTAATTGTGCTCAATCTTATCTATGATCTTTCTTGTATCGCCCTTCCTTTTGACAATGTCGACAAGGAATTCCTCAAGAAACCTCGTATCTGGGAAGCAAACTCTATCATGCGTTTTATGGCCTGGATCGGTCCAATTTCATCAGTATTTGATATTATTACCTACATGCTTCTTTACTTCCTTGTTGTTCCTATGATTTTAGGTCATGGCTACAACCATGGAGCAGCAGATGCAGCAGCCTTTATCATGGTGTTCCAAACTGGATGGTTTATCGAATCTATGTGGTCTCAAACCATGGTTATCCATATGTTGCGTTCACCAAAACTGCCATTTATCCAAAGTCGTCCAGCCTTCTCAGTCGTGGTGACGACTCTAGCAGCGGCCTTCTTTGTAACCTCCCTTCCATATAGTCCTTTGGCTTCTATCTTGAAGTTGAGCCAACTAAATGGATTGTACTTTGTTCTATTGTTTGCGATTATCGTCCTCTATATGCTGAGTGTGACGGTTGTCAAACGTATCTATATTAAGAAATACAAAGAATGGTTATAATTGATTGATAGAAAGAGTGAGTCCGAACTTAAAAAATTAAGTGTAAGGGCTCTCTTTTTTTTGTAAAATTTGGTATAATAAGACGAATGTAAAGTTGGAAATGAAGATTTCCATGTGCTGTGAGTATTAAAGAGGGACTGAAAGAAAGAGTAGAGCTTGACTCCACTTTTATCATAGCTCTTTTTTGAATAATAACAGCTTAGAAAGAAGGATCTCAAAAATGGGAAAACTAGAAGTTATTACACATCCACTGATTCAACACAAATTATCTATTCTTCGTCGTACAGATACCTCTACGAAGGCCTTTCGTGAATTGGTAGATGAGATTGCTATGTTGATGGGCTACGAAGTGTTGCGTGAATTGCCTCTTGAGGATGTTGAAATTGAAACTCCTATTACCAAAACCGTTCAAAAACAAATCGCGGGTAAGAAATTGGCTATTGTCCCAATTCTTCGTGCAGGGATTGGGATGGTTGATGGTCTCTTGAGTTTGGTACCAGCTGCTAAGGTTGGCCATATCGGGATGTACCGTGATGAAGAAACCTTGAAACCAGTTGAATACTTGGTGAAATTGCCAGAAGATATTGATCAACGTCGTATCTTTGTAGTAGACCCTATGCTTGCTACGGGTGGATCCGCTATTCTGGCGATTGATTCCTTGAAAAAACGTGGTGCTAGCCATATCAAATTTGTCTGCTTGGTATCAGCGCCAGAAGGGGTGAAAGCTCTTCAAGAAGCTCACCCAGATGTTGATATCTTTACAGCAGCCCTCGATGATCATTTGAATGAACATGGCTATATTGTTCCTGGTCTTGGGGATGCAGGTGACCGTTTATTCGGTACCAAATAAGAAACCATTCATGATTCGTCCGAAAGGTGCTTAAGATTTGACCTTTTTTGACCATTGGTTTATAATAGCACATATACTTTGAACCTCACGAATTGTGAGAATGAATGGATACTAAAGGAGAAGAATAGATGATTCCAGTAGTTATTGAACAAACCAGTCGTGGAGAACGTTCTTACGATATTTATTCCCGTCTGTTGAAAGATCGAATTATCATGGTAACAGGACCAGTTGAGGACCAAATGGCTAACTCCATTATCGCTCAATTGCTCTTCTTGGATGCCCAAGATAATACAAAAGATATCTATATGTATATCAATACCCCAGGGGGCTCTGTCTCAGCAGGTCTTGCCATTGTAGATACTATGAACTTTATCAAGTCAGATGTCCAAACCATTGTTATGGGGATGGCTGCTTCTATGGGAACTATTATCGCTTCAAGCGGTGCGAAGGGCAAACGCTTCATGTTGCCAAACGCCGAGTATATGATTCACCAACCAATGGGTGGTACTGGTGGTGGTACCCAACAAACCGATATGGCGATTGCAGCAGAACACTTGCTCAAAACACGGAATAACTTGGAAAAAATCCTTGCGGAAAATTCAGGTCAATCCATTAAAAAAGTGCATGCTGATGCGGAGCGTGACAATTGGATGAGCGCACAAGAAACACTTGAATATGGCTTTATTGATGAAATCATGGCCAATAATAAATTGGGCTAAACCATCCTGTGGGAAGGTCCGTCAAGAGGCTGGGACAAAAGTCCTAGCCTCTCAATTATTTTTGGATTGTCGAGCAAAACGCAGTGGTTGAGTGGGCTCTACTACGCTGATTTCATCAGCTTTTACAGCCCTACTCAACTGTGCGGAGGTGGGACGACGAAATCGAATTCTAACGAATTACCGATTTCTGTCCCACTCTCTTTTTTGCTCTCATAAAAGAGTAGTTCTTTTTCTTGAAATTTGATATACTAGTAACAGAACGAGAAAGGGATTGACTATGTTTGAGAAACAAGAAAGAACAGGCTTAATTGTTAAATTGTATTACAATCGAGACGGGAAAAAATTACAATCTGTCGGAGATGTTTTGTACCATTCTAAGAAATGCCGTTATGTCCAATTGTATGTGGACAGTGACAAGGCCGATCAAGTCATGGAAGACTTAAAGAAAGAACGTTATGTCAAAAAGGTCTTGCCTTGCCATCTTAAAGATTTAGATACAGATTTTGTGGGGAGTTTGCAACGATTGGAGATCCCATCTTTGGTCACAGAAGGTTAGAAAACGCAATCATTTGATGGATTGCGCTTTTTTTATTGACAATTGTCAGATAATTCGGTATATTCTTAATGTATTTATTTTAAGATTCATTTAAGGAGATCATTACTAATGAAGAAAAAATTTGCTCTTTCATTTTTAACCATTGCAAGTGTCGCTCTTCTTGCTGCTTGTGGTGAAGTTTCTACTTCAGGTTCAAACACAACTGGTAACGAAATCGGCAAGGAACTAAAAGTCGGTTTTAACTTTGAAAAAACTGGTGAAGTAGCAGCCTACGGTAGTGCTGAACAAAAAGGTGCTCAATTGGCCGTTGATGAAATCAACGCTAAGGGTGGAGCTGACGGTAAGAAGATTGTTGTCACAGATAAAGATAACAAATCTGAAACAGCTGAAGCAGCTACAGTCACTACAAACCTTGTCACTCAATCAAAAGTGAACGCTCTTGTAGGACTTGCAACTTCAGGTGCTACTGCAGCAGCCGTTGCCAATGCTGGTAAAGCAGGTGTTCCATTGGTTACACCATCTGCAACTCAAGATGATTTGACAAAAGGTCAAGATTACCTCTTCCGTGCAACCTTCATCGATAGTTTCCAAGGAAAAATCATTGCTAAATATACAACGGATAACTTGAAAGCGAAGAAAGTCGTTCTTTACTACGATAACTCATCTGACTATGCGAAAGGGATTGCTGAAGCCTTCAAGAAATCTTACAAAGGTGAAATCGTAGCAACAGAAACATTCCAATCTAAGGATACAGACTTCCAAGCTGCTCTTACAAAAATCAAAGACAAAGACTTCGATGCGATTGTCCTTCCAGGGTACTACACTGAAACTGGTAAAATCGTAAACCAAGCACGTGGTATGGGAATCAAACAACCAATCATTGGTGGGGATGGATTTAGCGATGCTAAATTCGTTGAACAAGCAACACCTGCTGCAGCTACTGATATCTACTACGTAGCTGGATTCTCTACTGAAGGTGAAATGACTGATAAAGCTAAGAAATTCGTAGAAGCATACAAAGCGAAATACGACGAAGAACCTTCAATGTTCGCAGCTTTGGCTTATGACTCAGTTTACATGGTTGCAGAAGCATCTAAAGGTGCTAAGAACTCTGTCGAATTAAAAGACAACCTTGCGAAGTTGAAAGACTTGGAAGGTGTGACTGGTACAATGTCAATCGACAAGAACCACAATCCGGTTAAATCAGCTCTTATGATTGGCTTGAAAGATGGTAAAGTCAAATCTGTTGAGTCTGTTAAACCATAATTATCATTTGTTGTTTGTACAAGAGGCTGGGAGAATAAAAATTCCTGGCCTCGCTCTTTATTGTTAGAAAGGATGGTTCAAATGCTCCAGCAATTAGTGAACGGTCTAATCTTGGGAAGTGTCTATGCACTCTTGGCCCTTGGTTATACCATGGTGTATGGAATTATCAAATTGATCAACTTTGCCCATGGGGATATCTACATGGTAGGTGCCTTTATGGGGTATTTCTTATTGAATTCATGGAAAGTGAACTTCTTTGTAGCCTTGCTTCTAGCCATGGTTGGGACAGCTATTTTAGGGGTTGTGATTGAATACCTGGCTTATCGTCCGCTTCGTCATTCGACTCGGATTGCTGCCTTGATCACAGCCATCGGTGTCTCCTTCTTGCTCGAATATGGGATGGTCTTCTTCGTAGGTGCCAATACCCGTTCCTTCCCTCAAGTTATTCACACGGTTCGTTACAACTTCGGTCCGATTTCCATCTCCAACATTCAGTTGATGATCTTGGGAGTGTCTGTTTTCTTGATGGTCGCTCTTCAATTTATTATCCAAAAGACAAAGATGGGGAAAGCCATGCGGGCTGTATCTGTTGATAGCGATGCGGCTCAATTGATGGGGATTAACGTAAACCGTACGATCAGCTTTACCTTTGCTTTGGGATCAGCCTTGGCAGGTGCTGGTGGTGTTTTGATCGGTTTGTATTACAACTCGATCGAGCCTTTGATGGGGATGACACCAGGGATCAAAGCCTTTGTCGCAGCCGTTCTTGGAGGGATCGGAATCATTCCAGGTGCTGCCCTAGGTGGATTTGTCATCGGTTTGTTGGAAACCTTCGCTACAGCGATCGGTCTTTCAGACTTCCGTGATGCCATTGTGTATGCCATCTTGATTGTGATCTTGCTCATCCGTCCAGCAGGTATCCTCGGTAAAAATGTGAAAGAGAAGGTGTAAGCCATGAAACAAAATTTAAAAGTGAATTTAGTCTGGCTTGGTCTTTTGGTCGCAGGTTTTGCCTTGATCCAAGTCTTGGTTGCAGCGGGTGTGCTCAATCTCTTCTATATCCAAATTTTAGAACAAATCGGAATTAATATTATCCTTGCAGTTGGCTTGAACCTCATCGTTGGTTTCTCAGGTCAATTCTCACTTGGGCATGCCGGATTTATGGCGATTGGTGCCTATTCTGCAGCCATTCTCGGTTCCAAATCACCAACCTACGGGGCCTTCTTTGGTGCGATGGTTTTAGGTGCTTTGATTGCTGGTGTCGTTGCCTTGATCGTTGGGGTTCCAACCCTTCGTTTGAAAGGGGACTACCTCGCGATTGCGACACTTGGGGTTTCTGAAATCATCCGGATCTTGATCGTCAATGGTGGTACTCTAACAAATGGTGCCGCTGGGATCCTTGGTTTGCCGGCCTTTACAACTTGGCAATTGGTTTACCTCTTTGTTGTAATTACAACGATCTTTACGATTAACTTCTTACGCAGTCCAATTGGACGCTCTACCCTTTCTGTTCGTGAAGATGAAATCGCGGCAGAATCTGTTGGGATCAATACGACCAAGGTCAAAGTCATCGCCTTTGTATTTGGTGCGATCACAGCGGCGATTGCTGGATCTCTCCAAGCCGGCTTTATTGGCTCTGTTGTTCCTAAAGATTACTCTTTCACCAATACCATTAATGTCTTGATCATTGTCGTGTTTGGTGGTTTAGGATCAATGTCAGGAACAGTTGTAGCAGCCATCGTCTTGGGTATCTTGAACATGGTGCTTCAAGACTTCTCAAGTGTCCGTATGATCATTTACTCATTGGCTTTGATTCTCGTGATGATCTTCCGTCCAGGTGGTCTTCTTGGAACATGGGAATTCAGCTTGAAAAAACTACTCTCAAAAAAGGAGGCTAACTAATGGCACTTCTTGAAGTAAAAAATTTAACAAAAAACTTTGGTGGTTTGACAGCCGTTGGGGATGTGACCATGGAACTCAATGAAGGGGAATTGGTTGGGTTGATCGGACCCAACGGTGCCGGTAAAACAACCCTCTTCAACCTCCTAACAGGGGTATATGAACCAAGTGAAGGGACCATTACCTTAGATGGTCAGCTCCTAAATGGTAAAGCACCTTATAAAATCGCTGCAGGTGGTCTGGGACGGACTTTCCAAAATATTCGTCTCTTTAAAGATTTGAGCGTTTTGGATAATGTCTTGATTGCCTTTGCCAATCACCACAAACCACATGTCTTTGCGAGTCTTTTCCGCTTGCCAAGCTATTACAAGAATGAAGAAGCTTTGAAAGCGAAAGCCCTTGAATTGTTAGCGATTTTTGGTTTGGAAAAAGAAGCAGATACCTTGGCCAAAAACTTAGCTTACGGACAACAACGTCACTTGGAGATCGTTCGTGCCCTTGCTACAGAGCCAAAAATCCTCTTCTTGGATGAGCCTGCTGCAGGGATGAACCCTCAAGAAACAGCAGAATTGACCCAATTGATCCGTCGCATTCAAAAAGAATTTAATATTACGATCATGCTGATCGAGCACGATATGAGCTTGGTTATGGAAGTAACAGAACGGATTTATGTATTGGAATATGGTCGCTTGATTGCCCATGGGACGCCAGATGAAATCAAGACCAACAAACGCGTAATCGAAGCCTATCTAGGAGGTGAAGCCTAATGTCTATGTTAAAAGTTGAAAATCTTTCTGTACACTATGGCATGATCCAGGCTGTCCGTGATGTCAGTTTCGAGGTAAACGAAGGGGAAGTTGTTTCTCTTATCGGTGCTAACGGTGCTGGGAAAACATCTATTCTTCGTACCATTTCAGGTTTGGTGCGTCCAAGTGCTGGGAAAATCGAGTTTTTGGGACAGGAGATTCAAAAGGTTCCTGCTCAAAAGATTGTAGCAGCCGGACTCTCTCAAGTTCCAGAAGGCCGCCACGTCTTTCCAGGCTTAACTGTTATGGAAAACTTGGAGATGGGAGCTTTCTTGAAGAAAGATCGAGAAGAAAATCAAGCTAACTTGAAGAAAGTCTTCTCCCGTTTCCCACGTTTGGAAGAACGGAAGAACCAAGATGCAGCAACCCTATCTGGTGGGGAACAACAAATGCTGGCAATGGGTCGTGCACTTATGTCAACGCCAAAACTCTTGCTTCTGGATGAACCTTCTATGGGATTGGCTCCAATCTTTATGCAAGAAATCTTTGATATCATCCAAGATATCCAAAAACAAGGAACAACTGTTCTCTTGATCGAGCAAAATGCCAATAAGGCCCTTGCTATCGCAGACCGCGGTTATGTTTTGGAAACAGGGAAAGTCGTTCTTACCGGAACAGGAAAAGAACTCTTAGCCTCAGAAGAAGTCCGCAAGGCCTACCTTGGTGGATAAGATTTCTAAAGTTCACTAGAATATTAAAAAGAAAGGTCCTGAAGACCTTTCTTTTTTCATCCCTCTTGTTTGATTTTTCTAAATTTTGAAAACAAGAGAAAACTGCTGAAAGCGTTTGAAATCATTCTTAAAATCAAGTATAATAAAACTAATAAAAGCATAGGAGAACTTGTTATGGCTGTTAAAGATTTTATGACACGTAAAGTGGTTTACATTAGTCCAGATACTACAATTGCCCATGCGGCAGATTTGATGCGCGAACAAGGTTTGCACCGTTTGCCAGTCATTGAAAATGATAAATTGGTTGGTTTGGTGACAGAAGGTACGATTGCAGAAGCAAGTCCATCTAAAGCAACAAGCTTGTCTATTTTCGAGATGAACTATCTGTTGAACAAGACCAAGGTTAAAGATGTCATGCTTCGCGATGTCATCACTGTCTCTAAATTTGCTAGCTTAGAAGATGCGACCTACCTCATGTATAAGAACAAGGTGGGAATTCTTCCAGTCGTGGACAATGAGCAGGTATCTGGTGTCATCACAGACCGTGATATTTTCCGTGCCTTCCTTGAAGTATCCGGTTATGGAGAAGAAGGAGTTCGTGTTCGCTTTGTTACAGAAGATAAGGTTGGTGTTCTAGAACAAATCATTCACTTGATTGTAGAAGAAGGGTATAACATCGCCAATACAGTCAATATTCCAACCAAAGACGACCGTGTGGTTATCGAAGTCCAAATTGATGGGGTGACAGATCTAGAAGGAATCCGTAGTAAATTTGAAGCCAACGGTTTGAAAGTCGACGAGATCACTCGAACAACCGCAAAAGCAATTTAATAAAAAATCAGGCTGGATGACAATCCAGTCTGATTTTTGTATAAGGTAACCTAATAAATTCTATAAAAATAATTATGATTTTATTAATCATGACGTGTATTCTAAGACTTTCCGCCGTGAGAAAAGAGCATGAAACATACTTGTTTCATGCTCTCGGAATTTTTGAGACATTAGGCTCAAAAATTAGTCATGGAACTTTGTGAAAGTTCGCTGACGTCCGTACTCACCTAAGGAAAATAGTAAATAGAAAAAAAGCTAGATGAAAATCTAGCCTTATTTCTATTAACGGTTAATGGGTTGTTTTTCTTTATCTAAAGTAAAGCCTTCGCCGAGAATTTCATGGGCTTCAGAAATGGTGATGAAGGCGAATGGATCGATCTGATTGATGATGTCTTTCATTTGTTTCATCTCATTCCGTGAAACGACACAGTAGACGATATCCAGGTCCTTACGGCTGTAATAGCCCATCCCGCGGATAAAGGTAATCCCGCGACCCAGATCGTCAGATACTTTTTGGGCAATTTCTTCTGGTTTAGATGTAACGATAAGGAAGCCTTTTCCAGCAAAACCACCTTCTCCAATCAAGTCGATCACAAGGGTGTCAATCAGGATAAAGAAGAGGGTGTACATCGCTGTACGGACATCTTGGAAGACAATGACCACAGTTGTCAGAACAATGGCATCTACAATCAACATGAGCTTTCCCATGCTGAGGGAAGTGTATTTATTAAAGATGCGAGCGAGGATATCAGTTCCTCCAGTAGTTCCACCGGCATTGAAGATGATCCCTAGACCTAAACCAAGGACAACCCCTGAGGCGATACAGGCAAGCAGAATATCTCCTTTAAAGGCTGTAAAAATAAAGTGATGGTAGTGGTGGCTTAGAGGCATGGCTTCAAAAATCGCCATCCATGCCGAAACCGAGAAAGTCCCCAGTAAGCTCAGATAAAGAGATTTCTTGCCCAGCAGTTTCCAAGCCAGAACGAAGAGAGGGATATTGATCAGCAAGTTCATGATGGATACGGGGATTTTGAAGAGGTAAAAGGTGATCAAGGTAATCCCTGTCGCTCCTCCTTCATAGAAGTGAAAGGGAATGACTAAAAAATAGATCCCAAACGAAAAAATGCCGGCCCCCAAGATGATAGCCAGAATATCTTTAAATTTAAACATGATAGGTTGTCTCCTAAAACTTTATAAGAACATTGTAACAAAAAAGTGAAAAAATGAAAATGACTTTGAAAAATTTTCTCTCCTAAAATACAAGATTTTTACCCTTATTTTTGGTAAAATAAAAAGAAGAAAAACAGAAAGAGGATACTATGGTAAACGGTACATTAATTTCATTTGAAGGTCCAGAAGGAGCGGGGAAATCATCGGTCCTAGAAGCCGTTTTGCCTCTACTTGAAGAAAAAGGAATTCCTTTTATTACAACCCGTGAACCAGGCGGTGTAGACATCGCAGAAAAGATCCGCCAAGTCATTTTAGATCCAGACCATACTCGTATGGATGCTAAGACCGAGTTGTTACTTTATATTGCCAGTCGCCGGCAGCATTTGGTGGAACGCGTCTTGCCGGCCCTTGCAGCTGGGAAAATCGTCTTGATGGACCGCTTTATTGATAGCTCGGTGGCTTATCAAGGGTATGGTCGCGGTCTGAGTGTGGAAGATATCGAATGGCTCAATCAATTCGCGACAGATGGTCTTAAACCAGATCTCACCCTTTACTTTGATCTGGATGTCGAAGAAGGGCTCGCTCGAATTGCGAAAAACCAAGAGCGGGAAGTCAATCGTTTGGATTTGGAAGGTTTGGAGCTTCACCAAAAAGTCAGACAAGGTTATTTGGCCTTGTATGAAAAGGAGCCAGAGCGCATCGTGAAAATCGATGCCAGTCAATCCTTTGAAGCAGTCTTTGCGGATGTCTTGGCTGTTTTAGAAAATCGCTTGGGGATATTGAAATGAAGCTAGAAGAGATCCAACAGCTCCAGCCAGAATTGGTGGAGCGTTTCACCCAGATCTTAGAACACAAACAGCTCAGTCATGCTTATCTCTTTACGGGTTCTTTTGCCAGTTTTGAGATGGCCCTCTTGCTAGCTCAAAGTCAATTTTGCGAAGATTTGCAGGGAGTCTGGCCTTGTGGCAAATGCCGTTCCTGCCGCTTGATTGAAGAAGAAGAATTCTCAGACGTGAAAATCGTGCGTCCAGTCAACCAGATCATTAAGACTGACCGCATTCGCTCGCTCGTTCAAGACTTTTCTCAATCAGGGTTTGAAGGAAGTCGGCAGGTCTTTATCGTCCAAGATGCGGATAAGATGCATACCAATGCGGCCAACTCTCTCTTAAAAGTCATGGAAGAGCCCCAGAGTGAGATCTATCTCTTCTTGTTGACTTCCGATGAAAACTTGATCTTACCGACTATCAAGAGTCGGGCCCAGCAGGTCCATTTTCCTAAAAAGCAAGCCTACCTAACCGAACTGTTAGAAAAAGAAGGCTTGATCAAATCTCAGGCAAATTTAGTAGCTCGATTTAGTTTTAGTCTCGAAGAGGCAGAGCAACAAAAAAAGAATGCAACGTTTTTTGAACTGGCAAAAGTTTGTGATCAGTTCATCGAACGTTGTCAATCCAATTTGAATCGTGCTTATTTGGAAGTGACCCGTTTAGTGAGCCTAGCAGATGATAAGGAAAAACAAAGCCAGGCCTTTCGTTTGATGGAGTTGGCTTTAGAAGAGCAGTTGCGCTTGAGTAGATCCCAGCAGTTGCTTGAGAAATTGAGTCTTGCTCGCACCATGTGGAAGGCCAATGTTTCTTTTCAAAATGCTCTAGAATATATGGTTTTGAGCTTAGAAAGTTAAGGAGTCAGAATGAATAAAAAAGAATTATTTGATGCTTTAGACGGCTTTTCTCAGAATTTGTTGGTCACCTTGGCTGAAGTCGAAGCCATTAAGAAAAATTTGAAACAAGTCATCGAAGAAAATACAGCTCTTCGCTTAGAAAATGATAAATTGAGAGAACGTTTGGGGGAAGTTGAGAAGACTTCATCCGCAAAGTCCCAACACCATGGCCGTGAAAATTTGCAACGCATTTATAACGACGGTTTTCATATTTGCACTTATTCCTATGGTCAACGCCGTGAGAATGATGAAGAGTGTATGTTTTGTGACGAGTTGTTATTTAGGGAGTAAGCATGCAGATCCAACGAAGTTTTAAAGGGGAAAAGAAAACAGGGGTGCTTTACCTGGTCCCAACACCGATCGGCAATCGGGAGGATATGAGTTACCGCATGGTCCAGACCTTAAAGGATGTGGACTTGATCGCAGCTGAGGATACTAGAAATACAGGCCTCTTGCTCAAGCATTTTGAGATTACCACTCCCCAGACTAGCTTTCATGAGCACAATGCCATGGAGAAAATTCCTGATCTGATCGCCCATTTAGAATCTGGAAAGGATGTGGCGCAAGTCTCAGATGCAGGACTTCCTAGTATCTCTGACCCCGGTCATGATTTGGTCAAGGCAGCGATTGAACGCGAGATTCCTGTCGTAGCTGTGCCTGGTCCTAGTGCGGGTATAACGGGTTTGATTGCCAGTGGCCTAGCCCCTCAACCTCATATTTTTTATGGATTTCTGCCTCGCAAAGAGGGGCAACAGAAGGCCTTTTTCCAAGAAAAAGTGGCCTATCCTGAGACCCAGATCTTTTATGAATCGCCCCATCGAGTGAAGGCAACCTTAGAGAATATGTTGGCTGTCTATGGGGATCGTCCTGTCGTCCTGGTTCGTGAATTGACCAAGATCTACGAGGAATATACTCGTGGCAGTATTTCTGAGTTAGTCGCATTTCTTGAAGAAAATCCTCTCAAAGGGGAATGCCTCTTGATTGTCGAAGGAGCCAAGGAAGAAGAGCTAGACCTAGAAGAGGTCGACTTGATCCAAGAGATCGACACCTTGGTCCAAGAGGGTATGAAGAAAAATCAAGCAATTAAACAGGTCGCCAAACAATACGGCCTGCAAAAGAGTGAGCTCTATGCTCGTTACCATCAAGACTAGGAAAGGTTGGAAGCAGGATGGAAATTAGAATGGCTTATCCCAATGAGATCAAGCGAATTATGGAAATCATCCAAGATGCCAAGGAAAGCCTGGCTCAAAGACAGGTCGACCAGTGGCAGGATGGTTATCCAAATGAAGAGATCATTTTTGAGGATATTCTAGAAAGTCGTGGCTATGTGGCCGTTGAAGATCAGGAAGTTGTCGCCTATGCAGCCGTCCACAAGGGAAATGAAGCGGCCTATAATGAGATTTACGATGGCAAGTGGGAGCATGACAACTATATGTATGTCACTTTTCACCGTGTCGCTGTAGCCAAAGAAGCTGCTGGCAAAGGGGTGGCTCAGACCTTCCTTCAAGGTTTAATCGAAGGGGAAAAAGGACCGGATTTCCGTTGCGATACGCACCCGGATAATCTAGTCATGCAACATCTGCTTGAAAAATTGGGCTACCATTATTGTGGAAAGGTCCCTATTGATGGCGTCCGCCTGGCTTATCAAAAGATCAAGCGAAAAGCAGAAACCAGTTTATTCCAAGTGGTCTCAGAAGAAGATCGCTGGGATCAAAGAGCAGAAGCGGCCTACAATGACTCTCTATCTTAAACAATTTTATGAAAGCCCTATGGGGCTTCTTTCGATCATTGTCAGTGAGGAAGGCCTTGTAGAACTTGATTTTTATGATCCGAAAGAGGAGGCGCCTGATTCCTATGGGGCGCTGGAGCAGGTCCATCCCTACCATGAGAAGGTGAAGGAGTGGTTGGATCACTATTTTGCTGGGGAGCCAATCGCTATCAGCTTTCCACTAGCACCGCAAGGGACAGCCTTTCAAGAGCGGGTGTGGCAGTTATTGCAAGGGATCCCATATGGTGAGACCAAGACCTATGGCCAGCTGGCCCAGGATCTTTCTTGTGGTTCAGCCCAAGCCGTAGGACAGGCTGTTGGACGCAATCCCTTGACGATCTTAGTCCCTTGCCACCGCGTGATGGGAAAAGATGGACAACTGACGGGCTATGCGTCTGGACTTGATCGCAAACGCTGGCTTTTACACCATGAAGGAATTACCTGGAAGGAGAAATAAAATCGATGTATACCTTTATTGAATACCCAAAATGTTCGACTTGTCGAAAGGCTAAATCAGAATTGGACGGTCTCCAATGTGAGTTTCAAAGCCAAAACATTGTCACAGAAACACCGACTAGCCAAGAATTGCAAGACTGGATGGCAACTTCTGGTCTACCGATCAAGTCTTTCTTTAATACTAGCGGAATGAAATACCGGGAACTCGGTTTGAAAGATAAGGTGGATCAACTGACAGTGAAAGAAGCGGCGGATCTCCTTGCTTCAGACGGTATGCTGATCAAACGGCCTCTGCTTGTCAAAGACGGAAAAGTGGTTCAAGTGGGCTACCGGAAACCATACGCAGACTTAGGTTTGTAAAAGAAAAGGGAGTTGGGCTCCCTTTTCATTTTGCAGTGAAGATGTTATAATCATACGAGTGAAATCAATGAAAGAGAGTCAAGCATGAGTATTTTAGAAGTGAAAAATTTGAGTCACGGTTTTGGGGACCGGGCGATTTTTGAGGATGTGTCTTTCCGTTTGTTAAAGGGAGAGCACATCGGTCTGGTCGGAGCCAATGGTGAGGGGAAATCGACCTTCATGAGCATCGTGACTGGTAAGATGCAACCTGACGAAGGAAAGGTCGAGTGGTCTAAGTATGTGACGGCAGGTTATCTGGACCAGCATTCGGTCTTAGAAGAAGGACAAACGGTTCGCGATGTTTTACGGACCGCTTTTGATGAGTTGTTCACAGCAGAAGCTTGCATCAATGACCTCTATATGGCCATGGCGGAAGAGGGGGCCGATGTCGATGCTTTGATGGAAGAAGTAGGAGAACTTCAAGAGCGTCTAGAAAGCCGTGATTTTTATACCTTGGATGCCAAGATCGATGAAGTGGCGCGTGCTCTTGGAGTCATGGACTTTGGCATGGATACGGATGTGACCTCCTTGTCAGGTGGGCAACGGACCAAGGTCCTCTTGGCCAAATTGCTCCTTGAAAAACCAGATATCCTTCTCTTGGACGAGCCAACCAACTACTTGGATGCAGAGCACATCGATTGGCTCAAACGCTATTTGCAGAATTATGAAAATGCCTTTGTCCTCATTTCCCACGATATTCCTTTCTTGAATGATGTGATCAACATCGTCTACCATGTGGAAAATCAGCAGTTAACCCGCTATTCAGGAGATTACTACCAATTCCTTGAAGTCTATGAAATGAAGAAATCGCAATTGGAAGCGGCTTATGAGCGCCAGCAAAAAGAGATTGCTGATTTGAAAGATTTCGTAGCCCGCAATAAGGCGCGTGTGGCTACACGGAATATGGCCATGTCTCGTCAGAAGAAGCTGGACAAGATGGAACTCATTGAGTTGCAAAGTGAGAAACCAAAGCCTTCCTTTGAATTTAAAAATGCCCGGACTCCTGGACGCTTTATCTTCCAAGCCAAAGATCTTCAGATTGGCTATGACCGTCCGTTGACCAAGCCTTTGAACCTAACGTTTGAACGCAATCAAAAGGTGGCCATCATCGGGGCCAACGGGATCGGAAAAACCACTCTCTTGAAGAGCTTGTTAGGAATCATCCCACCAATCGCTGGTGAAGTCGAGCGGGGAGATTACCTAGAGCTTGGCTATTTCGAGCAAGAGGTCGAAGGGGGCAATCGCCAGACACCGCTTGAAGCAGTCTGGAATGCCTTTCCATCTCTCAACCAAGCAGAAGTTCGTGCCGCCCTTGCCCGCTGTGGCTTGACCACCAAGCATATCGAGAGCCAAATCCAGGTGCTATCCGGTGGAGAACAAGCCAAGGTACGCTTCTGTCTCTTGATGAACCGTGAAAACAATGTCTTGGTACTAGACGAGCCGACCAACCACTTGGATGTGGATGCCAAAGAAGAATTGAAACGAGCTCTGAAAGAGTACAAGGGATCGATCCTCATGGTTTGCCACGAGCCAGACTTCTATGAAGGCTGGATGGACCAAATCTGGGACTTTAATGAATTGACGTAAAGACAAAAAGAGAACCGCATGGTTCTCTTTTCAGATTCTTCTTAGAAACTTTCCTTAGGTGAGTACGGACGTTAGGTGAAATTATCCAGTGGATGATTTCAGCAATCCAGGAAGTTCCATGACTAATTATTGAGCCTAAGGTCTCAATAATTCCGTGTGCCTGAAATAAATCTGTTTCAGGCACTTTTCTCATGGCAAAAAGTTTCAGTAGATGAATGACTTAAATAATTAGAATTCATTTTTTTTACCAATGAATTTATTAGCTAATTTTATGTAAAATGTTTATCAATATCTTAAAAAGAGAACCGTTTGGTTCTCTTTTCATTATTTCTTGAAATTATAGTCTTTTAAAATCTCGATTTTTTCAATCTTGATGTCTGTTTTTGGTTTGTCCTTATCATTGGTTTCGGCAGAGGCGATTTTATCGACCACATCCATGCCATCGATCACTTGGCCAAAGACAGTGTAGTTACCACCATCGAGGGTTGGATTTCCACCATTTTTATAAGCATCGATGATCTTAGCTGGGAAGCGGTCAGTTGGGAGCTTGCTAGAAATATCTTCCTTATTTTGGTTAATATAGAATTGACTACCATTGGTATTTGGACCAGAATTGGCCATGGCAAGGGCTCCACGAAGGTTGTAAAGGTATGGAGAATACTCATTCTCAAAACCAGTACCTGAATCTTTGGATTTGTCTTTGCCCTTCCAGATGGATTCGCCACCCGTACCGTCTCCTTTAGGATCCCCAGTTTGGATCATAAAGTTGTTAATAACACGGTGGAAAAGCAAGCCATTGTAATAGCCTTCTTTTGCGTGGGTCAAGAAGTTTTCAACTGCAAGTGGGGCATATTTAGGGAAGAGCTTCACAGTGATGTCGCCTTCAGTTGTCGTGATTTTAACCTCTGCTTCATCTTCAGCCACTTCATTTGAGAGTTGTGGGAAGACGGCATTTTCATTGGTCATGGCGTCGTTAAAATCTTTGCGCAGTTGTTCTAATTTCTTTTGTTCTTCTTCAATTTTCTTTTGATCTTTTTCACTAGAGCTAGAAGTTGCTGTCTGCTCTGTCTTTTCTTTGCTTGCGCTTGAAGAGCTAGCGTCTGTCTTATTGGACGAACAAGCTGTCAAAGCCAAGCCGGAAAATAATAGTAGTGCGATTAATTTTTTCATATTCTTCCTTTCCAACATAGTTGTCTTTCTCTATTGTACCTTAATTTTGCGATACTTTCAAATCTTGATAAAATTTAAGGCGAAAACACTGTTTTGAAAATTTGCAGAAAACAGATGAAAGTATTTCTGAATTCCTGTATAATAGGATGACTACAGGAGAACGATCATCAAAAAATGAAATCATTACATTTTGCGAGAGCCCTTTGGTTTGGTATCCTAGGTGCTCTCTTTTTTGCATTTACCTTTATTTTTAATCGAAGCATGAACCTGGCAGGTGGTTCCTGGATGTGGAGTGCTAGTTTGCGTTACCTTTTTAGTTTGCCTATGATGGCTGTTTTAGTCTGGCAGAAAGGTGAGTTGAAGGGTGTCTTATCAGCAATTGCACGAGCCCCGTGGACGTGGTTGCTCTGGAGTACGGTTGGCTTTGGTCTCTTTTATGCACCCTTATCGATGGCTTCTATCTATGGAGAATCATGGTTTGTGGCTGCGACCTGGCAGATCACGATTTTAGCAGGTCTCCTCTTGACACCACTTTTTGGCCAAAAGATTCCAGGAAAACAGTTAGGAATGACTTTGCTGATTTTGTTAGGGATCGTATTGATACAAATTCCATATTTTGGACGAGGTCTGGGAGAAGGTGTGGTGAGAGCTAGTATCTTAATTTTGATCGCTGCTTTTTCCTATCCATTGGGAAATCGTAAGATGCTGGTTCATTGTAAAGAAGAGCAATTGTCAACGACCCAACGGGTCTTTGGGATGACCTTAATGAGTGTTCCTTTTTGGTTGCTCTTATCCGTCTTTGCAGGACTTGATGCAGGCTTGCCATCAGGTGGGCAAATGCTCCAATCCTTGATCGTAGCAGTATTTTCAGGAGTTATCGCGACCATGCTCTTCTTTGAAGCAACCAACTTAGTGAAACACAATCATCAGCAGTTAGCTGTTGTTGAAGCTACCCAGGCCGGTGAGGTTCTCTTCACCCTATTTGGAGGCTGTCTTTTTCTAGGAGATCAGATCCCAACCCCACTCGGATTTTTAGGGGTCTTCATTGTGATCGTCGGTATAGTAGGAAATAGTCTGATGACTTCTTCAGAATAGATAGTGGTAGAAGAGTAGAACTTTAAAGCGGTTCAGTCTATCAAAGCTAACAACCACGAGGGTGTTTTCTTTTTGGATTAAATCACTAATTAAGAAGGAAGTTGCGTATAGATGGAAAATTCGGTATGATGGGAGATATGTTAATTTGTTGGAAAATGAATGAATTCCCTCAAAAACCGTATCATGAATGGGGAGCCCCAGATGAACATTAAGAGAGGTATAAAATGGATAGAAATAAGAGTTTGATCTATATGATGCGTTTTGCTGGTAAAGAGTATTACCTAGATAAGATAAGAATGAGACTTTGTGTGAACCATCAAAAAAAGCCTTTCCGATTTGATCGGTGGACTTTTGGTCTAGGAGCTATCATTGGCTTTTTCATTCTAGTTCCCCATTGGGTCCATTCCATTTCTGTAGTTTACAAAACTATCTTGCTTGGAGTGGGCTGGTTGTTGGTTGCTACACTGATTAGACGTATGATGACCATGGAGCAAGATCCAAATTTTGAAGAGTTTCATATTGAGACGCTGGACAAGCGAGCGGAGTTTCTTTTAAGAATGAAATCAAAGCTTTATCGTAAACTGTGGATTGGACTGGTCTTTCTGTATGCCAGCATCTTTCATGCAGTTCATTACATCATGACCAATCTTCCAGGAAGCTATGGTATGAGTCTGATGATGTTCTATGGAGTCTATCTCTGCTTAGGTCAATCCCATATTCTATCTCAGATGAAGATCTTTAAAGAGCTAACAAAACAATTGCGTAGATAAGGACCAGATTTGTACTTAAGATGTGCTGACTTCATATGAATTAAAGAGTGGGAAAGATTTAGTTTTACTTGTTAAAGGGGAGAAGGTTGACACTTTATCAATCAGCAAGAATCAAGGATGATGAACTAGATATGAATAAAAGCATAATCTTTCAAGAAGCGAAAATTTAATTGTTCCAATGAATTAGAAGCCATTTCAAATAAATATTTCTGATTCTAAGGTTGCTAAATTATATCCTGAAGTAGAAAAGATATAAACTATTTAAATCAAATTTGTTTCCGTCCAAACAATACAATGAACGCAAATTGTGTGATAAAATCACTCATTAGTTTGCGCTGAAAGGTCAAGAAAATATGGAACTTTATGTTACAGACGAAACAAGAGGGGATAAAACACAAATTTATTCTTATGATGAGTTTGTAGCGTGGATAAAGTTCCATCGGAAGAATGAATCATCAGCTAAACAAAGTAAAGTTTTTATAGATCAATCAGATACTGGGGAATTGGCAGAGCTTCCTCACGATAGTCTTTATTTTCTTGCTCGTCATTCGGTTTAAAAGACGTTCGTAGACTTACCATAAGCATTTTTCAAACAGCTAGGGTGTTTATCTTTTGGAAATCATTCTGGGTCTATTTGCTTCATTAAAAACTTTCCCGATCTTCGCTTACAATACCTACCGATCAAAATGGGGCTAGGACCGGTTTCTAGCTTCATTTTTTTCAGTTTTACTCTGCACGTGTTTGGAAATGATTTTACTAGAGAACTGGCCTGGAAATGTGATATAATAAAAGTTATGGCAAACAATAATCAATCAAAAAAAACACGGTCGACGAGACGACTGTCCAAAGCAGAATTAGAAAGAAAAAAAGCGATTCATCGCATGATTGTGACCATTCTGATTAGTCTGGTTTTAGTCTTTGCGGCTTTGAAATTGGGGGCAGTAGGGGTCTTGGCCTACAACTTAATCCGACTGTTTGTTGGGAGTTTGGCCTATTTGGCTATTTTAGCGACCTTTTTCTACCTCTATGCCTTTAAATGGCTGGACAAACACGAAGGGGTTATTTCAGGATTCCTAAGCTTCTTTGCTGGGGTTCTCTTGATGTTTCAGGCCTTCTTTGTATCCTCCCTTCATTTAGACAATAATGGAATCAAGGTCACCTTTTCAAGAATCATGGCAGACTTGATTCATCTGCGAGTAGAGAGTTTTGCCGGTGGTGGTATGATCGGTGCCCTTCTTTATGCTCCGATTTCCTTCCTGTTTTCAAATATTGGCTCTTATTTTATTGGCCTTCTCTTTATCGGATTGGGGATCCTCTTGATGAGTCCTTACTCCATCTATGATTTGTTTGAAAAGGGATCGGAAGCCTTCCACGCTTCTATGGAAAAACGCAAAGAACGTCGCGAGCAGAAGTTCCTTGAAAAGGAAGCGAGAGTTGCTGAGGAAGCTGCGGCAGCTGAAAGAGAGCAAGAAGAAGCAAGTGCAGTTCTTCCAACTCCCCTTTCAATGGAAGGGCATCCTGTAGATCCTGAAACAGGAGAAGTGTTGGCGGAGGAGCCGTTCACAGAGCCCTTCCCAGAAGCCGAAATTGTCGCACCAACAACACCAGAGATCTACCTGCCAGATGAAGAGTGGCCTGAAGAGCCTGAAGCATACGAAGAGCTTCCAGTAGCCGAAGAATTCGAGGATGATGGGGAAGAAGTTCAAGTGGATTTCACACCTAAGGAATTGCTTCAGTACAAGCTTCCAACCATTGATCTTTTCGCACCTGATAAGCCGAAAAATCAATCCAAAGAGAAAAACATCGTTCGCCAGAACATCCGCATTTTGGAAGAAACCTTTGCAAGCTTCAATATCAAGGCGACAGTGGAGCGGGCAGAAATCGGTCCTTCTGTCACCAAGTATGAAGTTAAACCAGCTGTCGGTGTGCGGGTCAACCGCATTTCGAACCTAGCAGATGATTTGGCCTTGGCCCTAGCTGCCAAGGATGTGCGGATTGAAGCGCCGATTCCAGGGAAGTCTCTGGTCGGGATTGAGGTGCCCAACTCAGAGATTGCGACCGTTTCCTTCCGTGAATTGTGGGAGCAGTCTAAAACAGATCCGGCTAAACTCCTTGAGATTCCTCTTGGAAAGGCCGTAGATGGTTCAGCTCGAACCTTTGATTTGGCTCGGATGCCCCACCTCTTGGTAGCGGGGTCTACCGGATCTGGTAAGTCAGTAGCGGTCAATGGCATTATTTCGAGTATCTTGATGAAGGCCCGTCCGGACGAAGTCAAGTTTATGATGGTCGATCCAAAGATGGTGGAGCTTTCTGTCTACAATGATATTCCTCATCTCTTGATTCCAGTGGTGACCAACCCACGCAAGGCTAGTCGAGCCCTGCAGAAGGTCGTTGATGAGATGGAAAATCGCTATGAGCTCTTCTCGAAAGTGGGTGCTCGCAATATTGCTGGCTTTAATGCCAAGGTGGCTGAGTACAATGCCCAGTCTGAGATGAAGCAAGTGCCTCTCCCATTGATCGTGGTCATTGTCGATGAGTTAGCAGACTTGATGATGGTCGCAAGTAAAGAAGTGGAAGATGCCATTATTCGCCTTGGACAGAAGGCGCGTGCGGCGGGGATCCACATGATCTTGGCGACCCAACGGCCATCGGTTGACGTTATCTCAGGTTTGATCAAGGCCAATGTGCCTTCCCGTGTCGCTTTTGCGGTATCATCTGGGACCGACTCACGGACCATCTTGGATGAAAATGGAGCTGAGAAATTACTCGGTCGCGGAGACATGCTCTTTAAACCGATTGATGAAAATCATCCAATCCGTCTACAAGGATCCTTTATCTCAGATGACGATGTGGAGCGGATTGTCAACTTTGTCAAAGAGCAGGCAGAAGCCGATTATGATGATGCCTTTGATCCAGGAGATGTATCGGAGTCAGACTTTGATGGAGGTATGGGTGGCTCAGACGAGGGTGATCCTCTCTTTGAAGAGGCCAAAGCGCTCGTCGTCGAGACCCAAAAAGCCAGTGCTTCGATGATCCAGCGTCGCTTATCGGTTGGTTTTAACCGGGCGACTCGCCTCATGGAAGAGTTGGAAGCAGCAGGTGTGATTGGACCAGCTGAAGGGACCAAGCCTCGAAAAGTATTGCAACAATAAGTTTAGGGGGAAGAGGGCACTTGCCCCACTCCCTTTTCTTTTTATAGAAAATAGAAAGTAGGACCAGATGAAGTTAGACACGATTCATCATATTGCCATCATTGGACGGGATCGCGATGCTATGTTGCATTTTTATGTGGACCAGTTGGGCTTTGCGATTGTCAGTGAGTATGACCGTCCCGAACGCGGAGATATCTTGATCAATCTCCGTCAGGGGCAGCTGACTTTAGAACTCTTTATCAAACCGACGGCCCCAGAACGTCCAAAGCTCCCCTTGCCCGAGCATGCGGGACTGCGTCATCTGGCCTTTCAAGTGGACGATGTAGAGACCTATCTAGCTAGGTTGGATCAGCTAGGTATTGAGAATACAGGCCTTCGCTATGATGATTTTGATGGTAAGAAGATGGCATTTTTCTTCGATCCAGAAGGACTGCCCTTGGAAATACATGAGTGAGGAAAGAAATGAATAGATTAGAAGGACTCAGTCAGGAAGAAGTAGCGAAAAAGATCCAAGAGGGCAAGCAAAATAAGGTCACGATCAAGACAGAAAAAAGTGTAGGGCAGATCATTCGAGACAATGTCTTTACCTACTTTAATCTGATTTTCCTGGTCTTAGCGGTCCTGCTTGTAGCAGTGAAGTCTTGGAACAATCTCTTGTTTGTCCCGGTCGTCGTAGTCAACTCCTTGGTAGGAATTGTGCAGGAAGTCCGCTCTCGACGGATCTTGCGTCAGATGCAATTTCTGCATATGAGTGAGGCGATCGTTCTTCGCGAAGGAAAAGAAGTCGCTCTACCTATCGATCAGCTGGTGGAGGGCGATCTAGTTCGCTTTCAAGCTGGAGACCAGATCTATGCGGATGGGGTCTTGCTGGAGGGCGATCTAAAAGTCGATGAGTCGCAATTGACAGGTGAAGCTGATGAGGTCAAAAAAGGAGCACAAGACGCGCTCATGTCAGGTAGTTTTGTGATCGCTGGTCAAGGACTAGCGCGATTGGAAAAAGTTGGGAACGACTCCTACATCAACCAATTGAGCCTGGAAGCCAAGCAGGTCAAGTCTCATGAGGAGTCTGACATGGTCCATGCGGTCAACCAAATCGTGGGGATCATTGGTCTCCTTATCATTCCGCTAGGTTCCCTCCTTTTTCTTCGCAGCTATATCAGCCTAGGCGATAGTCTCAAGCTCAGTGTGACTTCAACAGTCGGAGCCTTGATCGGGATGATCCCAGAAGGCTTGTATCTCTTGATGACCTTGGCACTGGCTCTAGGCGCTGTCAGATTAGCCAAGGAAAAGGTCCTGCTCAATAGCATGAAGGGGATTGAGACCTTATCGCGCGTGGATGTCCTTTGTGTCGATAAGACAGGGACTATTACAGAGCCGGGTATGGAAGTAACAGAGATTCGTCCAGTTAAAGACACTCAAGACTTGGAAGCTCTAGCTCAGTATGTAGAGGCTAGTATGGATCAAAACGATACCATGGATGCCATCCAAAAATTTCATAAGACACCAGTCAGCCAGCCTTGGAAGGCTCTCGACATTCAGCCCTTTACGTCTAAGAAAAAGTATGGGGCGATTGCCTTTGAATCTGGGATCTATGTATTGGGGGCACCAGAATTTGTTTTACGAGAGGGCTTCTCTGAGGTTGAAGAGGAGATAATTCCTGCTACTCAGGCAGGGAATCGGGTCTTGGCCTTTGGGAAATATCGGGGAGATCACCTGGGAGAGACTTTAGAGGCTCCTGTAGACTTGGTGGCCTGGATCATTCTCTCCAATCCTTTGAGAAAAAATGCCAAGGAAACCTTCGCCTACTTTAAAGAACAAGGAGTGACTATTAAGGTCATTTCGGGGGACAACCCAGCTACGGTCTCAGCTATAGCACAAAAAGCAGGCATTGAAGGAGCAGAGGGGTTAATCGATGCCAGAACCTTACTGACGGAAGAAGACTTGCACCAAGCGGCGAGCCAATATACGGTCTTTGGTCGGGTGACACCAGAGCAAAAGAAAAGCCTTATAGAAGGCTTGCAGGCAAAGGGGCATAAAGTCGCCATGACTGGAGATGGAGTAAACGATATTCTGGCTCTCAAAACAGCGGATTGTAGTATTGCAATGGAATCTGGAAATGATGCAACCAAAAAGATGGCGCAAGTGGTCTTGCTAGATTCTGACTTTGGGAAGATGCCGTCCATCGTGGCAGAAGGTCGGCGGGTGGTCAATAATATTCAACGATCAGCCAGTCTCTTTTTGATCAAGAATATCTTTTCTATTTTGTTGGCTATCTCAGTGACGCTCTTAGCCTTTACCTATCCCATCATGCCGTCGCAGATGTCTTTGATCAGTGGTTTTACGATTGGGATTCCAGGATTCTTTCTAGCGCTTGAGCCCAATAGCGAGCGCATCAAAGGGCGTTTTATCGAAACGGTCTTTAAAAATGCACTACCTGCTGCCTTGACGGATTTTATACTGATTTTTAGTCTGGTCTTGCTGTCTTCTACATTTGGCATGAGGTCGGAAGAGCTCTCAAGTGCAGCTATCTGCTTGATGGCCTTCGTTGGCTTTACCATCATCTACCAAGAATCCCAGCCTCTCAATCACTACAAGAGACTGGTTCTTCTAGGAAATATCCTAGCTTTTCTGGTATCAAGTAGTATCCTAGGGAAATTCTTTAACATGAGCCCCTTGAGGCTTCAAACGCTGGTTATCTGCGCTATCATGGCAGTTCTTGCTCTCTTCTTGATTCAAGTATTCAAGAAACTAGTGGGCTGGTTCTTTCATCGGAAGAAATAAAAGAAAAGGCAACTCCAAAGATAGAGTTGTCTTTTTCAATATTAGATAAATAAACTAACGGTTAGGATCAGATAGAGCAAGAAGGTGATCAGAAAACCAGCGCGCCAGAAGTATTTGATAAATTTCGGATAATAAAAACTCTTTTTCTTTTTTAAGAAATAAATCGTTAGCCCCAAGGCCAAAAGCGAAAGGCTCAAGGCTAGCAGTGGTAAGAGGCTGTGGTAAAAGGCACTGTCTGAGATCAGGTAGTACTCCAAGGCAAATAAAGGAAAGGCAATATCGGTGGATCGCCATCCTCTTTTTTGGAGTTTAAAGAGGTGAACAATGATGCCGCTCAGAATCAGCGTTAAAAAAATAAATAATACAGAAGCAACTTTGATTAACATAGCTTCATTCTATCATAAAACGAAAAAAAAGTTTACTATATTTTAATTTTTTCTTGCAAAAAAAGAGAAATCGTGTATAATAGAAAGGTATGCACAAAGCATACTTGTGGGAGGTAAAAATCTGTAATTACCGCCAAAACCACAAAGGAGGATTTAAGAAATGGCTAAAAAAGTCGAAAAACTTGTAAAATTGCAAATCCCTGCTGGTAAAGCTACTCCAGCTCCACCGGTTGGTCCAGCGCTTGGTCAAGCAGGTATCAACATCATGGGATTCACTAAAGAGTTTAACGCTCGTACAGCTGATCAAGCTGGTATGATCATCCCAGTTGTTATCACTGTTTATGAAGACAAATCATTCGATTTCGTTACAAAAACACCACCAGCTGCTGTTCTTTTGAAAAAAGCTGCAGGTGTTGAAAAAGGTTCAGGTACACCGAACAAAACGAAAGTTGCAACTGTAACTCGTGCACAAGTACAACAAATCGCTGAAACTAAGATGCCAGATTTGAACGCTGCAAACATTGAGTCTGCAATGCGTATGATCGAAGGTACTGCTCGTTCTATGGGATTCACTGTTACTGACTAATTGTAACAATCCTATTTGCCCGCAATACACTTGATCAAATGACGAGTGACGTGGGAGATGAAAATCGATATGACCACATTACAAGGAGAAAGATAAAATGGCTAAAAAAAGCAAACAACTTCGTGCTGCTCTTGAAAAAATCGACAGCACAAAAGTCTACAGCGTAGAAGAAGCTGTAGCTCTTGCAAAAGAAACTAACTTTGCAAAATTTGACGCAACTGTAGAAGTTGCTTACAACTTGAACATCGACGTGAAAAAAGCTGACCAACAAATCCGTGGTGCAATGGTATTGCCAAACGGAACTGGTAAAACAGCTCGCGTACTTGTATTTGCACGTGGTGCAAAAGCTGAAGAAGCAAAAGCTGCTGGTGCAGACTTCGTAGGTGAAGATGACCTTGTTGCGAAAATCAACGATGGTTGGTTGGACTTCGACGTTGTTATCGCTACACCTGACATGATGGCTCTTGTTGGACGTCTTGGACGTGTCCTTGGACCACGTAACTTGATGCCAAACCCTAAAACTGGTACTGTAACTATGGATGTTGCGAAAGCAGTTGAAGAGTCTAAAGGTGGTAAAATCACTTACCGTGCTGATAAAGCAGGTATCGTTCAAGCGATCATCGGTAAAGTTTCATTCGATGATACTAAATTGGTTGAAAACTTTAAAGCTTTCAACGACACAATCCAAAAAGCAAAACCAGCTACAGCTAAAGGTACTTACGTAACTAGCTTGACTTTGACTACAACTCAAGGTCCTGGTATCAAAGTGGATGTTAACTCACTTTAATTGAAATAAAAAGCTGCCTTCGGGTAGCTTTTTTTGTACTCCATTTTTATTTGCTACAGTTGGTAAAACTAATCGGATGGAAAAAAGAAAATTTTGATAGATATGACTATATAAAAAACGTAATTTATGGTAAAATAATACAGATTAAAAAAGGAGAGAGAAAATGGTAGAACCTAAGTATAAACGTATCTTAATCAAGCTATCTGGTGAGGCTCTTGCCGGCGAACGTGGTGTCGGAATCGATATCAAAACTGTCCAAAATATGGCCCAAGAAATCAAGGAAGTTCATGAACTTGGAATTGAAATTGCCTTGGTGATCGGAGGGGGAAACCTTTGGCGTGGAGAACCTGCTGCTGAAGCAGGAATGGATCGTGTCCAAGCAGACTACACAGGGATGCTCGGTACTGTCATGAATGCTCTTGTGATGGCTGATTCGCTTCAACAAGTTGGCGTGGATACCCGTGTTCAAACAGCGATTGCCATGCAACAAGTTGCAGAACCATATATCCGTGGTCGTGCCCTTCGTCACCTTGAAAAAGATCGGATCGTGATCTTTGGTGCAGGGATCGGTTCTCCTTACTTCTCAACAGATACAACCGCAGCCCTTCGTGCAGCTGAGATTGAAGCAGATGCCATTCTCATGGCTAAAAATGGGGTCGATGGTGTTTACAATGCCGATCCGAAAAAAGATGCTTCAGCTGTGAAATTTGAGGAATTGACTCACCGTGATGTCATCAACAAAGGTCTTCGCATCATGGACTCAACAGCCTCCACTCTCTCCATGGACAACGATATTGACTTGGTTGTCTTTAATATGAATGAACCAGGCAATATCAAACGGGTTGTCTTTGGTGAAAATATCGGTACAACTGTATCAAATAACGTAGAAAAATAATAGAAAATAGAGGAAGATTATGGCAAACCCAATCGTAGAAAAAGCAAAAGAAAGAATGACTCAGTCTCATCAAAGTTTGGGACGTGAATTTGGTAGCATCCGTGCTGGACGTGCAAATGCAAGTCTTTTGGATCGTATTTTTGTAGAATACTACGGAGTAGAAACTCCATTGAACCAATTGGCATCTATCACGATTCCAGAAGCGCGTGTCTTGTTGATCACTCCATTTGATAAATCATCTTTGAAAGACATTGAGCACAGCATCAATGCATCTGACCTTGGCATCACTCCAGCCAACGATGGATCTGTCATCCGCTTGGTCATCCCAGCATTGACAGAAGAAACTCGTCGTGACTTGGCAAAAGAAGTGAAAAAAGTGGGTGAAAATGCTAAAGTAGCGATCCGTAACATCCGTCGTGATGCTATGGATGAAGCGAAGAAACAAGAAAAAGCAAAAGAAATCACAGAAGATGAATTGAAAGGTCTTGAAAAAGAGATCCAAAAAGTTACGGATGATGCTGTTAAGCATGTAGATGAAATGACAGCTCACAAAGAAAAAGAATTGATGGAAGTTTAATCCATCCCAACCATTACAGGAAAGAAAGACTCAGTTGGCACTGCTGGCTGAGTTTTATTTCCATTATTCTTGTGAAGAGGCAAGAGGAAAGAAGGAAACATGAATACGAATCTAGCAAGCTACATCTTGGGAATGGTCATTGATGAAAATGATCACTTCTATTTTGTTCAAAAAGATGGCCAGACCTACGCGCTTGATAAAGCAGAAGGCCCACACCAAGTCGGAGAAAGTGTCAAGGGCTTTGCCTATACAGATATAAAGCAAAAGCTCCGACTCACCACACTTGAAGTCACTGCAACTCAAGAAAGCTTTGGCTGGGGAACGGTCACGGAAGTGCGCAAGGATTTGGGAGTCTTCGTGGATACAGGGCTTCCAGATAAGCAGATTGTTGTCTCACTAGATATCCTACCGGAGATCAAAGATCTATGGCCTAAAAAGGGCGATCGTCTCTATATTCGCTTAGAA